>JBJMWE010000043.1:0-9203 GCA_045810285.1 Vitreoscilla sp.
CGCGTGTGCTGGCTTGGCACGATCTCGTGCATCGGCGCGTCGGCGCCGCTGCGCGGGCGCGACGCCTTCGAGGCGGATGCGTGCCCGTTGCCGTGGGCGTTCACACGTCCGCTGGTGCTCGTGCCGGGGCCTGTGGCCTTGCTTGCGCCGGCGTCGGAATCGCTGCGTCCGTTGCCGTTGCCGTCGCCGCGGCTGGTTCCGTTGCCATTGCCGTCGGCACTGGCGCTCGCACCGTCGCCGGCACCGGCACCGGCTCGTGCCGCCCCGCGCTGCTCCTCCGCCACGGCGCCGTGGCCGGCCTCGCGCCGGGACAGTTCCCAGGCGACAGCGTCCCCCGAGCGCGACAACAGCATCAACGCAGGCATCGTGTGCAACGCCTCCGGCGCAAGCGGCTCGCCATGCTCGCGCAGCAGCGACGGCGCCGCATACAGGCCCGTCGTGAACACCGCGAGGCGGCGCGCGGCCAGCTGGCTGTCGTCGGGCAGCGTGCCCATGCGAATCGCGAGGTCGAAGTTCTCGCCGATCAGGTCGACACGCCGCGGCGACAGGTCGAGCTCCAGCGAAACCTGGGGGAAGTCGCGGATGAACTGCGCCAGCGACCGCTCGAGCGCGTTGCTGGCGAAGTCGCCCGGCATCGACACCCGCAGGCGACCACTTGGCCGCGCCTGGCGCGACAGCGCGAAGGCCAGTGCCGCGTCGACCTCCTCGGACATCGCGCGAGCGTGATCGAGCACGCCCTGGCCGAACTCCGTGATCACCAGCTTGCGCGTGGTGCGCTGCAGCAGCCGCTCGCCCAGGCGCTTCTCCAGCGCGGCGATGCGGCGCGAGACGGTGGACTTGGGCAACTGCACGCGCTCGGCCGCGCGGCTGAAGCTGCCGGACTCGGCCACGCGGGCAAACAGCAGGAGATCGTCGGCGTCGGGACTCATGGGCGCAGGGCGGCACGCGAAGGCGCGCCGCGTGCGCATTCTCGCCTGCGCCAGCTGTCGCGGGGACAGCGCGGGTGCAGGCCGCAGCCGCCACAGAGCACGCTGATCTCTCGAAGCCTTCGCGCGGCGTGGCCCGCCGCCTTCTGGATCGCGGCGTCGCGCGCAATAGGGCCGAGCCGCGGCGCCGGCGCTCAGGTCCCCGCCAGCACCACCCGGTTGCGGCCCGCGTCCTTGGCCTGGTACATCGCCGCGTCGGCGCGCGCGATCGCCTGGAGCCAATCCTCGCCCGCCGCCAGCACCGTGATGCCGAAGCTGCAGGTCACGCCGACGCCGTGCGGCCACGCCTGGCGCTCGACGTCCTGCCGCAGCCGCTCCGCGATGCGCCGCGCCTCGTCTGCGGCGGTGTGGGGGCACAGCAGCAGGAACTCTTCGCCGCCCCAGCGCGCGACGAGGTCGTCATGCGGCACGTGGTGGCGCAGGTGCGTGGCGACCTGAGCGATCACCGCGTCGCCGGCCGCATGGCCCAGGCTGTCGTTGATGCGCTTGAAGTGGTCGATGTCCACGAAGATCACGGCCATCGGGAACAGGCGCAGGCCGTGCTGCAGCAGCCGCTGCTCGAGCCCCAGCTGGAGGCCGGCGCGGTTGAGCAGCCCCGTCGCCGGGTCGGAGCGCGCCAGGGTCTCGAGCGACTCCGAGCGCGCGTTCAGCGAGGTGATCGTCTGGGCGAGCACCTGCTGCTGGCGCCGGCTCTCGAGCAGCTGGCGCTTGAACTTCACGAGCTGGACGACCACGTAAAGGCTCACCGCGGCCAGCCACACCAGCAGCAGGCCGAGGCGGAACGCCGCCGGTGACACGAGCTTGCGTTCGAGTTCGATGCGGTCGACGGCGATGCGATGCGGCCCGGCGCGCAGGTTCGCGCCGGTCTCGATGTCGAGCGCCACCACGTGGTCCAGCTCCGTGCCGGCGTATTGCAGCGGCACGTTGTGCTCCTCGATCCACCACGACGCGACGCTCATGCGGTCCATCGGCACCTCGATCACGCCGTTGGCCGACTGCTGGATGTAGACCAGCTCGTGGTTCTTGAGCGAGTCCACGCTGTTCGGCTTCGAATACGCCGGGTTGAAGTTGCCGAGCGCCACGCGCACTTCCTGGATCGGCTCGGGGCCGGTGGCGTCCAGCCAGATCCGCATGACGGAGAACTGGCTCAGGTCGATGCCGCGCGGCTCGGGTCCCAGCGTGACGTGCATCGAGCAGAACGGATAGGCGGCCGCCATTCCGACCTCGCACTGCAGCGCCAGGCGGCGGCCCTGGCGCTCGATGGTGGCGACGCTGCTGCCGTGGTTGCCGGGGTCGCGGTCGTCGATCGGGCGTACCGGATAGGTCGAGCGGCCGTCGATGACCAGCGTGTGGTTCATGCCCACGGTGTTCCACAGCAGCGCGGCCACCGACAGCAGCACCAGCGCCATCAGCCACAGCAGGGCGGCCCGCTGGTCGCGGGTCGACGCTCCGGACTGGCTGCCGCTCAGTGCCTTCATGCGACATTGTGGACCCGGCCCCGCTGGTCGCGCCAGGGTGTCCGCGCCGCATGAACCGGGTCGAAGCGCGATGCGGGCCGCCTGGCCGCGGCGAGCCTGCGCCTCGCGCGATGGCGCCGACGACGCCTACTCGGGCTCGAGCCGCGAGAACCGGAAGTCGCAGTGACTCGCCCCACCGGCCAGGGTTCGAGTTCGTACCAGGCGGATGCCGCGTGCCGCATACGAGACGAAATCGAGTCCGCAGATGTTCGGCAGGATCTCCTGGTCGCCATGCCGGGCCGCGAACTTGCAGAAACCGCACGCCTTGTAGTCGATGCCGAATTCGAAGTCGTCCCCCGGCCCCGGTTCGACGAAGTCGTAGGCGAAATCCTGCGGAAATTCGCGCTGGTGCTGCGGCGTCGTGCTGGTCGCCGCCTGTTCGCGCAACAAGGCCCGGTTCTCCGGCGACATGAACTGGCGTCCTGCGGCCAGGCGCAGCGCCTCGGGCTCGGTGAGCAGGTGCGCGCGATAGGCCTCGCGCTCGACGTTGCCGATCTCCGGGGCGCTCACGCCATGCCGATGCAGGACCCGGCCGATGGCCATGAAGCCCAGCAGCCGCATGAAGAAGTCGCTCATGCGACTGGCGTCGCCGCCCACGTAAGGCATCTGGGCGAGCACGATCCCGAATTCATCCAGGACCTCCTGCCGCAGGACGTCGAACTCGACCTGCGGGACGAGCTCGTGCAGCAGCGGCGCCGCCAGTTCCATGCGGGCCTGCAGGGCGGCTTCCATCGCTTCGCGATGCGACTCGTAGTACGGATGCACGGTCGTGGCCATCGGATCCTCCGCTGGAGATGACGAGCTGCCGCGGCGGCAGCATCGCGCGCAGCCCCAGGATAGCCTAGCCGATTGTTCCACCAGCGGAACAATGAACTCCGAATCGACCACTTCTCGACGACGGTTCGAGTCAATACAGTTCATTCAACGGCCAACCATCCTGGCTGACCGCCCACCCACCAGGAGCCACCATGAACATCCTCCAGATCAATTCCAGCGCCCGCGCCTTCGCCAACGGCCAGGGTTCGCAATCGACCCGCCTTGCCAACGAGCTGGTCGAGACGCTGCGCGCCAGTGACGCCGCTGCCACCCACGTGCTGCGCGATCTCACCGCCGCCCCGCACCCCGCGCTGGACGAAGCGACGCTGGGCGCGCTGTTCACGCCCGCCGACGCGCGCACGCCCGAGCAGCACGCGCGCGTGGCGCTGGACCAGGCGCTGATCGACGAAGTGCTGGCCGCCGACGTCATCGTGATCGGCGTGCCGATGATCAACTTCGGCATCAGCAGCCAGCTGAAGAACTGGATCGACGCGATCGCCAAGGCCGGCATCACGTTCAAGTACACCGCCACCGGCCCGGTGGGCCTGGTCCAGGGCAAGAAGGTCTATGCCGTGCTCACGCGCGGCGGCGTCTACCGCGACCAGCCGCACGACACGCAGGTGCCCTACCTGCGCCAGACGCTCGGTTTCCTGGGCATCCAGGACATCGAATTCATCTATGCCGAAGGCCTGAACATGGGCCCCGAGGCGGCCGACAAGGGCATCGCGTCCGCCCGCGAGCACATCGCGCGCATCGCCGACGGCGCGGCCGTCGCGGCCTGATCCGAAGATCCATCCATCACGCGGCCTGCGGGCCGCATCCAAGGAGACCCAGCCATGACCACGACCCTGAGCGCCCCCACCACGACGGCGGACGCCGCCGTGCGCAAGCCGCGCGCGGTGGAGCGCCTGGTCGCGGGCCAGGCCACCAGCGATGGCGACGGCGTCAAGCTGACGCGCGTCCTGACGCAGCCGCTGCAGCGCCGGCTCGACCCGTTCCTGATGCTCGACGCGTTCGGCTCGGACGACGCCGGCGACTACATCGGCGGCTTCCCCGACCACCCGCACCGCGGCTTCGAGACCGTCACCTACATGATCGCCGGCCGCATGCGCCATCGCGATTCCTCGGGCAACGAAGGCCTGCTGGAGAACGGCGGCGTGCAGTGGATGACCGCGGGCCGCGGCATCATCCACAGCGAGCTGCCGGAGCAGGAGCAAGGCCGCATGGAAGGCTTCCAGCTGTGGCTGAACCTGCCGGCGGCCGACAAGATGACCACGCCCGGCTACCGCGACATCCCCACCGGCGAGATCCCCGAGCTCCGCCTGCCCGGCGCGACGGTGCGCGTGATCGCGGGCGAGAGCCATGGCGTGGCCGGCGCGGTTCAGAAGGCGCATACCGAGCCGCTGTACCTCGACCTGCATCTCGAGCCGGGCGCCACGTTCGAGCAGCCGCTGTCCGCGGGGCACAACGCGTTCGTCTACGTGTACCGCGGCAATCTGGCCATCGACGACGGGGCGACCCGAACGCCCGTGCCGATCGAACGCATGGCCGTGCTCGCCAACAAGCCCGAGGGCGACGGCGTGCGCGTGCAGGCGGGCGCCGACGGCGCGCGGGCGCTGCTGATCGCGGGCCGGCCGCTGAACGAGCCGATCGCGCAGTACGGCCCGTTCGTGATGAACAATCAGGCCGAGATCTTCCAGGCCGTGGAGGACTTCCGCGCCGGCAAGTTCGGCACGCCGCCGGGACGCTGAACGCGCGCTCGGCGAGACGGCCAGGCGTCCGCGGGCGCCCATGAAAAAAGGCGCCCGAGGGCGCCTTTCCTGCGTGGGCTCGGACGGCGATCAGTTGCCGCTGGCCGACCCGAAGAAGTCGAGCGGGGTGCCGCTGGCCGGCACGCTGACGACGATTTCCGTGAACACGTTGCCCAGGGGGACGACCAGGTTCTTCGTGATGATGGAGGCCGCGCCGTTCTCGATCGCCAGCTGCGACGCCGTGCCCTGCGGCACGTTGGGGACTTCGTGGTAGTCGGACGCCGTGCCGTACGGCACGTTGGAGGCGACGCCCACGCCGTTCAGCGACATCGACAGCTCCAGGCCCTGGTTGTCCGAGGCCAGGTTGATCAGGCGGAACTTCACGCCGGCCGACGTGACGGCGGCGGTGTTGTTGTCCTCGATGAGCTTGGCGACCGGGTTGTTCGAGCCGTCCAGGTACACCATGATCGTGTAGTCGCCGCCGGCCGCGAGCACCGCCGCGACCTGCGTGACGACGCCCGTCGTGGTGTTGGTCGAATCCATCAGGACGGGGATGGCGGCGCCGTTGACCGTGACGGTCGGCGCGGCGCCGGTCTTGACCACGAAGTACTTGGAGTACTTCTGCGTCGCGCTGCTGGCCAGCACGGTGACGACCGCGCCGGCGGCCGTGGCGCCGACCACCGAGGTGGCCATGCCGGGGACGGCCGTGACGGCGCGCACGCGGGCCGTGGTGTTGTCGTACGGCGCCGTGGGCGTGGCGGCGTCGGCCGTGCCCTGCGTCATGATGATGGCGTTGGCCAGCACGCCGCTGGCGCCCGGGGTCAGGATGACGGTGTACGTCTTCAGCGCGGTGAGCGCGATCGCCTGCGGCGACTGGAAGCGGACGTCGCTGATGCCCTGCTGCACCGAGCCGGCGCCGACGACCGTGACGAAGTACGAGCCGGCCAGCACGCCGGTGAATGCGCTCTGCGAGACGCCCGCGACGGAGGTGCCGATCTGCGTGGAGATGGACAGGTCGGCGGTGGGCGACAGGTAGATGTCGACGGCGCCCATGTCCACCGACGTGTTCAGCACGTTGATGTTGGCCTTGCCGGTGTCGGGCGTGGTGCCGCTCTCGGCGATCAGCAGCGGCTTGAGCTCGTTCAGGTAGCCGTAGGCGATCAGCGAGTAGCGCTGGTCCTTGTTGACGGTGCGCGTCTGGGCGGTCGTGGCGGCGTTGTTGCCGACGGTCAGCGTGAGGCCCACGGCGCCGGCCTGCACGTTCTCGTACGGGCTGGCGTGGCCGTAGGCGACGTCGGCGCTGGTGGCCTGCGTGGACTCGACCATGAAGCCGAGGTTGGGGTATCCGACGCTCGCGTTGACCAGGCGAACCGGGGCGCTTCCCGAACCGCTGCCGCCGCAGCCGGCCAACATCAAGGGCATGGCGCCGCCCATTGCCAGGAACTCACGTTTGTTCATCGAAACACTCCACTTTTCCAGGCGGACGCCTGTCATCTGAATCCAACATTATGAGGCATGCCGTGTTGCCAGTCTGTTGCCCGCAACGCGGCGGCGGCGCGGTGGCGCCGAGGCATCGCGTGAATGGCGGCCCGGGACGTTCGCGCGCGCGTCGCACATTAGGGCGACGCCCCGATTCTGGCAGGCCGCCGCGCTCTACCATGCGGCACCCCCGCCAGCCCGCCGGCCCGCCCGAGAACACGATGACCTCGCCCTACCCGAAGCTGCTCGCCCCGCTCGATCTCGGCTTCACCACGCTGCGCAATCGCACGATCATGGGCAGCATGCACACCGGCCTGGAGGATGCCGCCAGGGACTTCCCGCGCATGGCGGCCTTCTACGCGGAGCGCGCCCGCCACGGTTGCGGCCTCATCGTCACCGGCGGCTTCGCGCCGAACTTCGAGGGCTGGGTCAAGCCCTTCGCCGGCACGCTCTGGACGCATGCCGGCGCGCGCCGCCACAAGCTGGTGACCGACGCGGTGCACGCCGAAGGCGGCAAGATCGCGCTGCAGATCCTGCACGCGGGGCGCTACGGCTACTCGCCGCTGTGCGTCGCCCCGAGCCGCATCCAGAGCCCGATCTCGCCGTTCACCCCGCGCGCGCTGTCGGCGCGCGGCATCGAACGCCAGATCAAGGCCTTCGTGCGCTGCGCGGTGCTCGCGCGCGAGGCCGGCTACGACGGCGTCGAGGTGATGGGCAGCGAGGGCTACTTCATCAACGAGTTCCTCGTGCGCCATACCAACCACCGCACCGACGAGTGGGGCGGCGCGTACGAGAACCGCATGCGCCTGGCCGTGGAGATCGTGCGCCGCATCCGCGCGGCGGTCGGCCCGGACTTCATCCTGATCTACCGCATCTCGATGATCGACCTGATCCCCGACGGCAGCACCTGGGACGAGGTCGTGCAGCTGGCCAGGGCGGTGGCCGACGCCGGCGCCACCCTCCTGAACACCGGCATCGGCTGGCACGAGGCGCGCATCCCGACGATCGTCACCAGCGTGCCGCGCGCGGCCTTCGGCTGGGTGACGGGCAAGATGCGCGCGGAGCTGCGCGCCGCGGGGGTGAAGATCCCGCTGGTCACGAGCAACCGCATCAACACGCCGGAAGTGGCCGAGGGCCTGCTGGCCGCGGGCGTCGACGAGTTCGGCCAGGCCGACCTCGTGTCGATGGCGCGGCCGTTCCTGGCGGACGCGGCGTTCGTCGAGAAGGCGGCCCAGGGCCGCGCCGACGAGATCAACACCTGCATCGCCTGCAACCAGGCCTGCCTGGACCACACCTTCCGCAACAAGCAGGCGACCTGCCTGGTCAACCCGCGCGCCGGCTTCGAGACCGACCTGGAGATCGCGCCGGCGCCCGCGCCCAAGCGCGTGGCCGTCGTGGGCGCGGGCCCGGCCGGCCTCGCGGCCGCCACCACGCTGGCCGAACGCGGCCACCGCGTCGTGCTGTTCGACGGCGCCGAGCGCATCGGCGGCCAGTTCAACATGGCCAGGCGCGTTCCCGGCAAGGAGGAGTTCAGCGAGACGCTGCGCTACTTCGGCCGCCGCATCGAGCTGCTGCCGTCGCTGGAGCTGCGGCTGAACACGCGTGTCGACGCCGAGGCGCTGAAGGCCGGTGGTTTCGACGAGGTGGTGCTGGCCACCGGCGTGGTGCCGCGCGACCCGCGCATCCCGGGGCAGGCGCATCCGAAGGTGCTGAGCTACATCGACGTGCTGCTGCACCGCAAGCCGGTGGGCGACCGCGTGGCCATCGTCGGCGCGGGGGGCATCGGCTTCGACGTCGCCGAATACCTGGTGACGGGCGCCGACCGCGGCGAGCCCTCGCCCACGTTGCACCTGGACGAATGGAAGCGCGAATGGGGCGTCGGCGATCCGGCCCGCACACCGGGCGGCCTCGAGCGGCCGCAGCCGTCGGCGCCGGCGCGCCAGGTGACGCTGCTGCAGCGCAAGGCCGGCAAGCACGGCGCCGGCCTCGGCAAGACCTCGGGCTGGGTGCACCGCGCGACGCTGAAGATGAAGAACGTGGAGATGCTGGCGGGCGTGAACTACGAGCGGGTGACCGACGAGGGCCTGTTCGTCACGTTCGGCCCCGAGCGCAAGGACGGCACGCTGGTCGAGGCCGACACCATCGTCCTGTGCTCGGGCCAGGAGCCGCTGCGCGAGCTCGCCGCGCCGCTTGCGGCGGCCGGCATCAAGGTGCACCTGGTCGGCGGCGCCGACGAGGCGTCCGAGCTCGACGCCAAGCGCGCCATCAACCAGGGCACGCGCCTGGCCGCGGCGATTTGAGGCGCAGGCAGCGCCTCCTCACCGGCCTCCGCGCCGGGCGCACGGGACCTGTCGTCCTGCGCGCAGTCGCAGGATCCACCCCGTCCGGGTCCGACGTCCTTGGCAGGCGTGGATCCTGCGACTTCGCGCAGGATGACACATTGGTTCGGACGAGGCCGGGCGGCACCGGTCAGCTCCGCCTTACGCACCGGTCGACCCCGCCTCACCTGGCCACACGTCGCGGGCCTTCGCGCCGGGCGCACGGGACTGTCATCCTGCGCGCAGTCGCAGGATCCACCCCGTCCGGGTCCGACGTCCTTGGCAGGCGTGGATCCTGCGACTTCGCGCAGGATGACACATTGGTTCGGACGAGGC
>JBJMWE010000044.1:0-5440 GCA_045810285.1 Vitreoscilla sp.
CGTAGCGGCGGATCAGGCGCGCCTGGCGCTTGAACTCGTCGACGCCTTCCTTCATCGAGATCGAGTTGACGATGCCCTTGCCCTGCACGCAGCGCAGGCCGGCCTCGATCACTTCCCATTTCGACGAGTCGATCATCACCGGCACCTTGGCGATGTCCGGTTCGCTGGCGATCAATTGCAGGAAGCGCACCATCGCGGCCTTGCTGTCCAGCATGGCCTCGTCCATGTTGATGTCGATCACCTGGGCGCCGTTCTCGACTTGCTGTCGTGCGACCGCGAGCGCATCCTCGAACTGGCCGTTCAGGATCATGCGGGCGAAGGCCTTGGAACCGGTGACGTTGGTGCGCTCGCCGATGTTGACGAACAGGTGGCCGGCGTCCAGCGTCACGGGTTCGAGCCCGGACAGCTTCATCGGGGGCGCCGCGCGGCCTTGCGCACCGGCGGGGGCGTTTTCTGCAGGAGACATGTGGCAAATTGTAGGGGTCGGCCCTCAAGGGCAGCCTTCGCAAGGCCGATATGCCGGTTCTGACAAGCCCTTTTGGTCCCGCATCGTCCCCATGAAGGTCGTTCCCCTGCCGTCCGAAGGCCTGCGCATCGGCCGTCCGCTCCCGTTCACGGTGCGCGACGGCTTCGGCGCCGTGCTGCTCGCCCGGGGTTCGACGATCCAGACCGACAGGCAGCTCCAACTGCTGCGTTCGCGCGAGATCTTCATCGACGTGTCGGAGATGGAGTCGGTGCAGCGCCTCATCAATGGCCAGCTCGACCAGATGTTCCGCCAGGACGTCGCCCTCGGGCGCATCGCCGCGGCGCGGCCTGACTTCGAATCCATGCCGTTGCCCGGCCAGTCCGCCAGGGCCGCCGAACGCCCGCTCGACTGGCCCAACCTGCAGATGCGCCTGCGCCTGCTGCTGGCCGACCCGCACGGCGCCGAGTGGATCGCCCGCCTGCGCGCGCTGCGCGACGACGTGCTGGCGCTGGTCGAACGCGGCCCCGACCGCGCACTGATGCGCCTGATGTACGACGCCAGCCACGACTTCCAGGACTACAGCGCCAACCACAGCCTGTTCGTCTGCGTGCTCGCGTCCCTGGCCTGCAGCCAGCTGCCAGGCTGGCAGCCCGGGCGGGCCGATGCCCTGACGCTGGCGGCGCTGTCGATGAACGTGAGCTTCACGCAGATCCAGGACGAACTCGCGCGCCAGCCCGGCCCGATGAGCGACACCCAGCGCGACCAGATGCACCACCATCCTGCGCGCGCCGCCGACCTGCTGGCCGCGATCGGCGTGGACGACCCGATCTGGCTGCACGCGGTGCGCCACCACCACACCGCACCGGCCGGCCCGATGGCCGGTCGCACGCCCGAGGAGACGGTGGCCCGCCTGATCCGCCGCGCCGACCGCTACGCGGCGCGCCTGTCGCCGCGCAGGAGCCGGCCCGCTTCGTCGGCCACCGCCGCGGCCCAGGCCGCGCTGCTGGACGAAGGCGGCCACACCGACGAGGCCGGCCAGGCCCTGATCCGCACGCTGGGCCTGTACCCGCCGGGCGTATGGGTGAAGCTGCAGTGCGGGGAGGTCGCGATGGTCGTGCGCCGCACGCCGGTCGCCAAGGCGCCGGTCGTCGTGAGCCTGGTGGGCCGCAGCGGCATGCCGCTGGCCGTTCCCGCCACGCGCAATACCAGGTTGCCTGACTACGCCGTCACGGGCGCCGTGCCGCCGGGGCAGGTGAAAGTGCGGCCCAACCTCGACGCGATAGAAAAAATGACTTGAGGAGATCACGCCACTTCTCGAGCGGACGCCGAGAATGGCGACAGGGTCGCCCGCCCCGGCATTCGCCAGGAGCCGCATCCGCGACTCAACGGCCTGGAGCGAACGATGCCTCCGAGGGACATGAGCAAGGTGCGGCGCTACGAAGGCGTGCAGGTGTTGCGCGCCCTGGCCGTGGGCCTCGTGATCATGACGCACCTGAAATACGCGGGTGACTTCTCGCATGTCACCTGGATCCGCAGCCACGCGGGCGCGGCCGGCGTCGACATCTTCTTCGTCATCAGCGGCTTCGTGATCTCCGCCAGCGCCGAGAGCCTGGGCTTCAGCGGCGCGCGCTTCTTCGAGAATCGCATCACGCGCGTGGCGCCGCTCTACTGGCTGACCTCGATACCGCTGCTGGCCGCCATGGTGAAGAACGGCCGGCCGGTCTCGCACGGCAGCCTGATCGATTCATTCCTGTTCCTGCCGCTTGCGGACTTCGGCGGCCTGAGCCGCGACATCAATCCCATGGGCTGGTCGCTGAGCTTCGAACTGTGGTTCTACGTGCTGTTCACCATCGCGCTGCTGGCGGTGCGGCAGCACGCCTGGCGCGCCGTGCTCGCCGTGCTCCTGGCGTCGTCCTTGCTCGTCGGGCTCCTGTACCAGGGCAACTGGTTGTTCCCTCGCTTCGCCGCCAGCCCGCTGACCTGGGAGTTCGGCGCCGGCATCCTGGTCTACAAGCTGCGCGATCGCATCCATCCGTTCGCGGTCGTGCTGGCCGCGGTCGGCACGGTCGTCCTTGCCGTCGTGGGCTGGATCGCCGGCGAGGCGCGCGAGCCGTTCGGCGACTTCGTCGCCGACTACGGCGCCGCCGTGCGGCGCGCCGCCACCTGGGGGCTGCTGGGCGTCTGCCTGGTCATCCTGGTCGTCCATCGCGACCGCAAGCCGGACGTGCGATGGCCCAAGCCGCTGCTGCGCCTGGGCGACTACTCGTATTCGCTCTACCTGATCCAGCCTTACGGGCTGTGGATCTCCACCAAGCTGATGAGCAAGACCACGCTGCCGGCCTGGGCGACCGGCCTGTTGTTCGTGGCATCGACGCTGCTGCTGGGGTCGCTGATGTCCATCACCCTCGAAGGACGGCTGACCGCATGGGCGCGGCTGGCCCTCCGCCGGGCCCGCGGGGAGCGCGGATCGCGCGGCGCCCGCCAGGCGGACGCTTCCGCCGAGCCGGGCGTGCAGGTCGTGGAGAACCGTGCGCCCGTGGCCTGAGGGCATCGAAGACGGCAGCCGCTTCTCAGGGCGCGGCGGCGATCGGAATGCGCGCCAGCAGGCCGGCGCCGAAGGCGTGGCCCGCCGCGCATGCCCGCCCGCGCGAGGGCGGCGGCGTGTTGCTTAGCGCGAACCACGCGTCGATGCCGCCCGTTCAGGCGACGTCGTCGGCCGTGTAGTAGCCGGGGCCACGGCGGTGGCGCGGGTTGATCCTTGCGTCCGTCGATGTGACGCGCAGGATGGCCGATGGACGGCGCGCCGTTCGTGACGTGCGCGTGGCAGGTTCTCAGGCGGCCACGAGCGGGGAGAACAGCGGATCGTGCACGCCGCGCGGGCGATACGCGCTCACGCGGCGCGCGATCGCGGCGATGTGCTCGGGCGTCGTGCCGCAGCAGCCGCCGGCGATGTTGAGGAAGCCGGAGCGCGCGAACTCTTCGATCAGCGCGCCGGTGACCTCGGGCGTCTCGTCGAAGCCGGTGTCGCTCATCGGGTTGGGCAGGCCGGCGTTCGGGTAGCAGCTGATGGGCGTGTCGCCGGCGACCTTGGCGAGTTCCTCGATGTACGGGCGCATCAGCGCCGCACCGAGGGCGCAGTTCAGGCCCACGGCCACCGGGCGCGCGTGGCGCACGGAGTGCCAGAACGCGGTCACCGTCTGGCCGGACAGGATGCGGCCCGAGGCGTCGGTGACGGTGCCCGAGATGATCACCGGCAGGCGCACGCCCGTCTCGTCCATCAGCTCGTCGAGCGCGAAGATGGCGGCCTTGGCGTTGAGCGTGTCGAAGATCGTCTCGACCAGGAACAGGTCGGCGCCGCCCTCGACGAGGCCCTCGGCCTGTTCGCGGTAGGCCGCCCTGAGTTCGTCGAAGCTGGTGTTGCGCGCGCCCGGGTCGTTGACGTCGGGGCTGATGCTGGCGGTGCGGGGCGTCGGGCCGAGGGCACCGGCGACGAAGCGCGGCTTGCCGGGCGACGAATGCTGATCGGCGCATTCGCGGGCGATGCGGGCGGCGGCCACGTTCATCTCGCGCGCCAGGTGGCCCAGGCCGTAATCGTCCTGCGCGACCGAGGTGGCGCCGAAGGTGTTGGTCTCGATGATGTCGGCGCCGGCGGCCAGGTACTGCGAGTGGATCTCGCGCAGCACCTCGGGCTTGACGAGCTGCAGCATCTCGTTGTTGCCCTTGATGTCCTTGGGGTGGTCCTTGAAGCGCTCGCCGCGGTAGTCCGCCTCCTGCAGCTTGTAGCGCTGGATCATCGTGCCCATCGCGCCATCGATGATGACGATGCGCTGCTTGAGCAGCTCGGGCAGCTGCGCGCCGCGGGTGTAGGCGAGGGAGGGCTTGGACATGCCTCGAATTATTGCAGGACGTCGATGACCGTGTCGGGCGTCGGGAAGCTGGGGCGAGCCGCCGAAGTCCTCGCGGCCGGCGGCTTCCCGCAAGGCCTGGGCCGGACGTGAGCCGGTGATCGGGGTCAGGCACCGCCCGGGAGCGTCGATGGCGTGCCGGCGACCGCATCGAGGCGGAGCCAGACCCCTCGGGCGGACGCACCGCGAGGCGGCCGCCGGCAAGGGGTCTGGCACCGCCGCGTGCTGCGGCCCGAACGGCACGGGATGGGCTGGGCGGTGCCTGACGCCGGCTTCGATCGGCTGGCATGAGGACCTTCGGGCCTTGCTACCCGTTCGCAGCACGATGGTCGTGGGCCGGCCCGCCGTTGCGCCTTGCGGCCGGAAACGCCGAAGCCGCGAACGACGCCTCGGGGCGCCCTTCGCGGCTTCGTGGGGGAGTCTCGCTCAGTGCAGGATCAGCGGCTGCTGCGGCAGGCCGGCGTAGCGGCCGATGAACTCCTCGACCTGTTCCTGCGTCGGTTCGCCGCGCGCCAGTTCCTCCACGCCTTCGCGGAAGTGCTGCGCCAGCGCGCCCTCGATGTAGATCTCCTTGCGGGCGGACTTGTCGACGATCTCGTAGCCGCCGCGCGACAGCGGCGAGTCGCTGGCCAGCAGTGCATCGCCCTCGACCGGCGCCACCGGGACGTCGAGTTCGACCACCACGAAGTTCTCGGAGTTGTAGACCATGGTTGTCATGACGGATCCTTCTGATTGAGATCGAACGTGATGGCGCCGGGACGGGAATTCAAGTGCTGCGCAGCCACAGGCACTGCGACCAGGGACCGGGCGGCGTGCTCAGGCGCAGGGCGGCGGGCAGGTGGTGCAGCGACGGGGCGAGCCAGGCTTCGACGCGCAGGTCGTAGGGTTGTTCGGTGGCACGCAGGACATGAAGCAAGGCAGGGGCCCGATCGCCCGGCGCTGACAGATCGTTACCTCGGAGCTCGGGCGGCGGCTCACCCGGCGGCAGCACGCGGAATGTCCAGCGCTCGACGTCGCCGCGCAGGCCGGCCACCTGCACGTCCCAGTGGTCGGGCGGCGGCCCGCGTGC
>JBJMWE010000045.1:0-24270 GCA_045810285.1 Vitreoscilla sp.
CGTTCGCCGGCGATCTGGTCCGGCCCGGATTCGGCCTGTCTCAAGGAAGTGCAAGACGGTGTTGCAGCGCGCCACCGAACGGCGGGTTACGCCTGCGGCTAACCCGCCCTACCGCCCGGCGCCGGCGCCGGAACCGTCACCGTCGCGGCACGGTCGCGTCATCGCCGGGTCATCGGGGCAGTCGACCATGGAAGCACTCATGAAAATGGAAAGAGGCCTCCACCCCATGTCATCCCGCCACGCCACCCTCCTGAAGCTGCTGCCGCTGTTCCTGTCGGCCGTCGCGCTCGCCGCTTGCGGCGGCAGCGACGACGCCGCGCCCGCGGCCGGCGCCACCCCGGCCCCGCAGCCGCTGCTCACCCTCGACGGCAGCGTCCCGCTGGTCATCGGCCATCGCGGCCTGCCGGGGCTGTACCCCGAGGAGACGCTGCCCGCCTACGAGGGCGCGGCCGACGCCGGCGCCGACTCGCTGGAGGAAGACATCCACATGACCAAGGACTGCGTGCTGGTCGCGCGCCACAACCCCTGGCTCAGCGACAACACCAACATCGCGACCATCGCGCAGACCAACCCGACGGTCGCGGCGCGCAAGCGCACCACGCCGGGCGTGCTGGTCGACGTGGGCTACGACGCGGCCAAGTACGGCGGCCCCGCGCAATACCTCAGCGACCGTGTCGACCCGGCCGACCCCAAGTCGGTGCTCAAGGCGCTGGTCGTCGACGGCGAGGACCACACCAACGACTGGTCCGTCACCGACTTCACCGCCGCCGAGCTCAAGCAATGGATCGGCGGCACCACGTACGACGCCCGCGACCAGCGCCCGAGCGCGCTGAACGGCCAGTACCCGGTCCTGACCATGCAGGAGATCATCGATATCGCCAAGTCGAAGTCGACGGCGCTGGGCCGCACGCTGACGGTCTACCCCGAAGCCAAGAACCCGGTGTGGAACGACGCGCAGGCGATCGCCAACGGCTGCGGCACGGGTCCGCACCCGTACCTGGACGCCTTCGTCAAGCTCATCGTCGACAACCAGCTCAACACGAAGACCGCGCCGATCTACGTGCAGAGCTTCGACCCGGCCGCGCTGAAGTACATGCGCTCCATCGGGCTGGCCACGAAGGTGGTGCAGCTGGTCGACGGCAACGACACCGACTACAGGACGGGCGCGATGATCTACCAGAGCGACGACGCCTACAACTTCGTCGACGGCCGCCCGTACAGCTGGACGCTGGCCGGTGACCCGCGCTACTTCGGCGACATGCTCACGCCCGCGGGCCTCAAGGAGATCAAGACCTATGCCGACGGCATCGGGCCGTGGAAGCCGCAGGTCATGAAGCTGACGATCGCGCCGTTCCCCGACAAGAACCCGGACGGCACGCCGTACGTGGGCAAGCTGGCCGACGTCAACACGATCGCGCCGACCAGCCTGATCGCCGACGCGCACGCCGCCGGCCTGTTCGTGCACACCTACACCTTCCGCAACGAGTCCAAGTACCTCGCGGGCGTCTACAAGGGCGACCCGGCGGCCGAGTACCTGGCGTTCTTCCGCGCGGGCATCGACGGCGTGTTCACCGACTTCGCCAACACCGGCGTGGCGGCGCGCAAGGCCTACCTGGCCGAGACGGGGCGCTGACCCCGGCCCGGCGGACACGACGCGAAGCGCGCAGAATCGGGCGCTTCGCCGTCGTTGTCCCGAGGTCGACCATGAGCAAGCACTGCACCCACACCCACCTGATCGCCACGGTCACGCCGAGCGCGCGCGGGTGCGAGGAATGCCTGAAGACGGGCGACGAATGGGTGCACCTGCGCCTGTGCCGGATCTGCGGCCACGTCGGCTGCTGCGACGATTCGCCCAACCGCCACGCCACCAAGCACTTCCACGCGACCGGGCACCCGATCATCGAAGGCTACGACCCGCACGAGGGCTGGGGCTGGTGCTTCGTCGACAAGCTGATGCTGGAACTGCCCGACCAGACCCCGCAGGACGGCCCGATTCCCAGGTTCTACTAGCGAGGACGAGCTGGCGCAGGCCGCTGCGAGCTCGATGGCGCGCGCGCCGTGCGAGCGGCACCGCTTTGGAGCGCTGCTGCCAGGGGTGTCTCGCGGCTCTGAAAATCGTAACGAGTCGCCGCTGACCAAACCCTAACCTGGGCCTGAGTCGGCGCCCGCCCGATGGCCGCTTTGGCGAGGTCGGCGACATCCGGCAGACGATGGTCGAGGGCACGCGACGCGCCTTCGAGAAGGCCAGGTCGAAATACAAACGGACACATTGGAATGACGATGCCCTGACGGCGCGCGCCTTCCGATCATGACTTTGGAGTCGATGGCAGATACCCTGCAGTCGCCTTCGCAAGCCGTGTTCCCGCGACGTCCCTCGAGAGCCCGGCGCTGACGGCCTGGCGTTGGCGCGTGCACATGCGGCCGCCCTGGCTTCATCTGCATCCCCGACCACTGCGGCCCGACCTCATGACGCATCGCGCACCCAACGCTGTCCCTTCAACCGCTGATCGGTGCCTGTCCGCGGCTATCCGGGCGTCGGCGCTGTGGCCGTTCCTGCTCGCCGCCTGCGGCGGTGGCTCCAGCCAATTGGCCGCTGCGGCACCGCCCCCGGCACCTGCGCCTGCGCCTGCACCCGTGCCCGCGCCCGCGCCCGCGCCCGCGCCTGCGCCTGCGCCCGTACCGGCCCCGGCCCCGCCTCCGGCCCCGGCTCCAGCTCCAGCTCCAGCTCCGACGCATTGCGACCTGCCTTCGACGTTCTCATGGGTCTCCACGCAGCCCCTGATCGCGCCGCAATCGCCGAACTTCGTCTCCATCAAGGATCCGACGATCGTGCGCTACAACAACCTCTATCACGTCTTCGCGACCGTCTTCGATACGACAAGGAACGCGTGGAGCGCGGTCTACATGAATTTCAGCGACTTCTCGAAGGCCGCCAGCGCAGTGCAGGTACCGCTGGCGGACAAGCCGGTGGGCGACACCGTCGCGCCGCAGGTCTTCTACTTCCGGCCGCAGAACAAGTGGTACCTGATTTCGCAGTGGGGCCCCAAGTACTCCACCAACACGGATATCGCCAACCCCGACGGCTGGACGCCGACCAAGCCCTTGCTGGCCGGCGGCCCGCCCAACGGGATCGACTACTGGGTCATCTGTGACGCCGCGAATTGCCACCTGTTCTTTTCCGGTGACGACGGCAAGCTCTACCACTCCAGGACGACCATCGCCAACTTTCCCAACTTCTCCGGCTACGAGACGGCGATGTCGGATCCGGTGGCGGGCAATCTGTTCGAAGCGAGCAACGTCTACAAGGTGGAAGGGACGAACACCTACCTCCTGCTCGTCGAGGCCTACCAGCCGCGCTATTTCCGGTCCTGGACGTCGACCAGCCTGGACGGCCCATGGACGCCCTTGGCGGACAAGCAGTCCGCCCCCTTTGCGGGCGCGGCGAATGTCAGCTTCGACGGCCCGGCATGGTCGAAAGACATCAGCCATGGCGAAATGATCCGCGCCGGCTACGACGAGACCCTGGCCATCGACGCCTGCAACATGCAGTTCCTCTACCAAGGGGTCGACCCCGGTTCGACGGCGACGTACGAACGCCTTCCGTACCGGCTGGGGTTGATCCGTGCGCGATAGGCCCCGCTGCCTCGCAGGCCGCTGCGACCACGCGTCGCATGCCGAAGCGCCAGTTCGATCATCCACTCGCCAGGCGAAGCGCCAGGCCGGCACGGACCTTCGTCATCCAGGAAAACCACCCATGCAACCCAGCCCCTGCCGCCACGGCGACCGCAGCAAGCGACTCACGGCCCTGCAAGTGTTGATGGGCCTCGTCGCCAGCACGGTGACGGCCTGCGGCGGAGGCGGTGACGCCGGTGCCGCTGGCACGCCTGCGCCCACGTCGGCACCCGTCCCCGCGCCGTCACCGACCCCGGCGCCCACGCCGTCGCCAACGCCAACGCCGGCACCCACGCCAGTGCCGACACCTTCGCCCGCGCCAACGCCGGCGCCGGCACCGGCACCTACGCCGTCGCCAACACCCGTACCGACGCCTGCACCGACGCCTTCGCCAACACCTGCACCGACGCCCGCACCGACGCCGGTGGCGCCGACGATCGCGTGGACCACGCCAGCCTCGATCGACTGGGGCACCACGCTCGGCACGGCGCAACTGAACGCGACGTCCAACGTCCCCGGGACCTTCACGTATTCACCGGCCGCAGGAACCAAACCCGAGGTGGGTGCACAGTCGCTGTCGGTCAGGTTCACCCCGCAGGACACGCAGAAGTATTCGACCGCGACCGCCGTCCGCACCCTCACCGTCAACAAGGCCTATCCGCCGGCCCGATGGGATCTTCCCGCCGCCGTGCTCCAGGGTTCGGCGCTGGCGCCGGCCCAGATCACCACGGCGCCCTACGCGCTCTATGGAATCCAGGGCAGCGCCGCGCCGAGCAGCTACATGACGGTGGATGGCAAGCCGTTGGGTCCCGCCACGACGGCCCAGGCGGGGACGGCCATCATCCAGGCCACGTTCGTTCCCAACGACGGCGCGCACTACCGCCAGGCGATCATCAGCACGGCGCTGACCGTCAGGCCCGCGGGGACGGCGGCAGCGGTCGACTTCTCGAACGCGAAGCAGGCGATCCGCGGCTTCGGCGGTGCGGCGGCCTGGTACTACGACAGGATGTCGGACGATCGGCTCAATGTCCTGTTCGGCACCAGCGTCCCCGACAGCCTGGGGTTGGACATCCTGCGGCTGCGCATCGCGCCGGCGGCCTGGAACGCGTCGACGCAGACCGCCGATACCACCCAGTGGACGGCGGAACTGGCCAACGGAGCGGCGGTGCAGGCCCGTGGCGGCCTCGTCTTCGCATCTCCGTGGTCGCCGCCCGCCAGCATGAAGATCGTCAACAAGGATCGCACGAATCCCCTCTACAGCGGACGGCTCGACCCGGCGATGTATGCCGATTACGCGCACTACCTGAACGCCTACATCAAGTACGCCGCGACCCGGAACGTGAACCTGTACGCCGTCTCGCTGCAGAACGAGCCGGACTGGGATCCGGAGACCTACGAGTCCTGCCTCTGGAGCGCCGACGACATGCGGTCCTGGGCCAGCGGGTACGGGGCGGCGTCGGTCGCGGGCACCACGGCCAAGCTCATCGCGCCGGAATCCTTCTACTCTTCGCAGGCCACCACGGACACGCTGCTTGCCGACCCGGCGGCCGCCGCCAACATCGCCATCGTCGGGGGCCACCTCTACGGCGGCGCGGCGAACTATCCCGGGTCGGCCGAGAAGCTGGGCAAGGACGCCTGGATGACCGAGCACTTCCTGGACTCCGTCAACAAGACCTCCTCGAGCGCTTCATGGCAGACCAGCATCGATGACGCCATCGCCATGGCCAGGGAGATCCACGACGGCCTGACGCTGTCGCAGTACAACGCGTACGTGTACTGGTGGCTCGTCAACAGCAACGACTCGACGCCCACCGGCCTGGTCAGCACCGGCAACAAGCCCACGTATTTCGGAATCGGCATGAAGCACTTCTCGTACTTCATCCGGCCCGGCTACGTCCGCTACGAGTCCACGTCGCTCCCGCAGAACGGCGTCCGCGTCTCGGCGTTCGGAACGCCAGCTGCGTCCGCCGGCGCCAAGGTGGTGATCGTGCTCGTGAACGAGAACGCCAGCAGCGTCAACCTCACGACGTCGATCAACCCCGGCGGCCGCACGCTCACCAGCCTGACGCCCTACCTCACGACCGCGACGGCGACCTTCGCCCGGCAGCCGCCGATCGGCGTGAACGCGAATGCGTTCTCCATCTCGCTGCCGGCAAAGAGCATCACGACGCTGGTGAACTGAAGGGCGGTCGCGCTCGGCGCTCCAGTGCCGTGCCTGGAACGGGACCAGGCCGGATTCGGAAGATCTTCCAGGCTGGGCGCCGGCATCGCGGGACGATCGTCACCGGCCGGCGCGGGCGTCGCAGGCCTGCGGCGGCTCGTCGATCGGCGGCGCGAGCGACACCTTCGCGCCGTGCCACGGGCCTTCCGCATGGATGGACTTGTCCAGCGCCAGCAGCGCGAGCTTCTTGTGCGCGGGCATCAGCGTCGCGTCGACCGACTCGTTGGCGAGGTCCAGCGAGCCGCGCAGGGCCAGCGCGGTGGACGGCGTCTCGAACACGAAGCGGCGCGGCGTGGCCACGCCGTGCGCCAGCGCGAGGGTGACCGATGCGCACTGCACCGGCACGCGCGCCGACTTGTCCAGCAGCGTGCGCAGCCACTCGCCGCCGTTCAGGCCCAGCTTGGCATCCAGCCGCTTCGACACGGTCGCCCCTTCGGCCAGCGACAGCGTCACGGTGCCGCTGGCGCCCGCCACCAGTGCGTGCATGGAGCCGCCGCGCGAGCGAACGTCGGCCCGGCCGTCGATCGTGCCCGAGAGTGCCCCGTTGGCCGCCAACGTCTCCGAGATCCTGTCGATGTGCAGGCCGCGCGCCGCCAGTGCGAGCGCCACGTCGGCCGGCTCGCGCGACGCGTCGACCGTGGCCGAGCCGGTGACGTGCCCGTCGGCCAGCTCGATATCGAGCGACGTCAGCGCCAGCATGCCGCCTTTCAGGGCGGCGCGGCCGCGCAGGCCCTGGACGAAGCCGCGGTCCGCGCCGGTGATGCGGGCCTGGCGCAGGTCGATGTCGGCATCGAGCGAGCGCAGGCGGTCGAACGGCAGCGCTTGCGTCGACCTTGCGTGCGACGCGTCGGCCTGCGGGCCGGGCCGGCTCGCCTCGCCGGGCGGCGCCTTGCCACGCAGCAGTGGGATGTCGTCCAGATCGATGACCGCGTCGCGCAGCGTGGCCTGCAGGGCGCGGCGCGGGGTGTCGCTCCTGAAACTGCCGGTGAAGCCGACGTCGGCGACCGCGCGGGTGCCGCGGCCTGCGCGCAGCCGCACGTCCGTGCCCGTCCAGCGTTCGCCGGCATGCGCGACGTGTCCTTGCGCGGACAGCGGCCGCAGCCGGGCCAGCGCCTCGGGCAGCGGCCAGAGGTCGCCGGTCGCGGCGGTGGAAAGCGTCGCGTCGACGTCGATGTCGCCGATCGCCCGCGCGTCGTTGGACACGCCGGCGGCTTCCAGCCGCAGCGCGCCCAGGCTGGCCCGGGCGTGCAGCGCGAACGTCCGCGGCGTGCCGAAGGTCAGCACGTCGCTGACCTCGGCGTCGCCCTCGAACGCCCGATCCTTGCAGCGGCCGGCGAAGTCCAGGTGGCGCGTCAGCGGCAGGTCGGCGTGCGCGGGCAGCACGCGCGGCGCGGGCAGCGGCGTCGAGCGCGCGTCCAGCACCAGGGGGATGCCGGCGTGCACCAGGTGCAGCGTGCTGTGGCGGGCATCGAGTTCGAGCACGCGCACGCGCGGCGGCCCACGGTCGTCCGGCCGCGTGATGCGCCAGTTGCGCAGGCCGTCGGCCTGGCGTTCCATGTCGACCTGCGCGTCCTCCAGTTCGATGCGCCTGACGATCAGGAGATCCGAACCGATGCTCCGCCACGACACCGTCGCCGCCAGGCGGCCGGCGCGGATCAGCGGCGCCTTGGACGCCGCCCACGGCGCGTTCTGGATCACGAGCCCGCGGAACTCGAACGTGGGATCGAGCCCGTCGCGAAACCGCAGCTTCAGGTCGTCGAACTGCACGCTGCGGCCCGAGCGCGCCATCACGTGGTGCCGGATCAGCGGCCGCAGCCAGTTCCCGTCGAAGGCCAGGCCGAGTGCCACCAGCGCCGCCAGCACGGCGAGCGCGATCCGGCGCGCGCGTGATCGGCGCAGGGGCGGTGAGCTGGAACGCGGCGGCGGGCGCATTCCGCGACAGAGCACGCGGCGTACCCTGGACCTGTAGGCGAACCGGACGATCGAGCGCGCCACGGCCTGGACGCCGGCGCGTCAGATGGCGCTTGACCCGGCGGCGACGGGCTGCCGATAATCCGCGCTTCTCCAACGACCGCACCCGACCATGGACTGCCATCCCAGTCGCGTGCCTTCGTCGTCCGCCGAACGCGCCTGACACCCCGGCTCGCGACGGACGGCAGAAGGCGCCCACGCCCTGACCGCCCGGCAAGCAAGCCCCGCCACGACGCGCCCGCGTCCGCCGCGCTTCCTTCCGGTTCTCCGCACCAGACGCCCCGCCGGGCGTCCATCCGCCAGCGCCGCGAACGGCGCGCGGAGGAGTTCCGCATGCGATTCCTGTTCCGATCCCTCGTCGCGACCGCGCGGCCGCCGCTGGCCGCGTTCCCCAGGCATTTCCGCGGCCGCGAGCACGACGCCGCGGAACTCGGCGCCGGCCGCGCCCTCTCACCCGAAGCACGGCGGCCCGCCCTGCAGGGCGACTACAACGATCGCGGGGCCGCGCTGCGCAGCGCGCGTCCGCACTGGGAGGTGTGACATGAACGTCAAGCTCAACGGACGCATCGACGGCTTCGCCCGCCGGCTCGGCCCCGGCCTCATCACCGGCGCCGCCGACGACGACCCGAGCGGCATCGCCACCTATTCGCAGATCGGCTCGCAGTTCCGCTTCGGCCTCGTGTGGACACTGCTGCTGACCACGCCGCTGATGATCGGCATCCAGATGCTGTCGGCGCGCATCGGCTGGGTGACCGGCGAGGGCCTGGGCGCCAACATCGCCAAGATGTGTCCGCGCTGGCTCACGCTGGGGCTGGTGGGCCTGCTGGTGGCGGCCAACACCATCAACATCGCGGCCGACATCGGCGCGATGGGCGAGGCCGTGCGCCTGCTCGCGGGCGGGCACGCCATCGCCTACGTCGTGGGCTTCGGCGCGCTGTCCATCGTCGGCCAGGTGGCGTTCTCGTACGAGCGCACGGTGCGCGTGCTCAAGTGGCTCACGCTGGGCCTGTTCGCGTACGTGGCGGTGATCCTGTCGGTGTCGGTGCCGTGGCGCCAGGTGGCCATCGAGGGCCTGGCGCCGTGGCGCTTCGTGCCGGCGGGCACGTCGATGACCGACTACGCGTCGATGGTGGTGGCGGTGCTGGGCACCACCATCAGCCCCTACCTGTTCTTCTGGCAGGCCTCGCAGGAGGTGGAGGACAACGCGCGCCGGCCCGAGGCCGCCAAGCTGCGCGACAACCCCGAATACGCGGCGGAGCACCTGTCGCGGATCAAGCAGGACACGTCGTTCGGCATGGTGTTCTCCAACGTGATCGCGCTGTGCATCGTGATCGCCACGGGCGTCACGCTGAACCTGCACGGCGTCACCAACATCCAGACTTCATCGCAGGCTGCCGAGGCGCTGCGGCCGGTGGCGGGCCAGTTCGCGTTCGCGATCTTCGCGCTCGGCATCATCGGCACGGGGCTGCTGGCCGTGCCGGTGCTGGCCGGCTCGGCCGCCTACGCGGTGAGCGAGGCATTCGGCTGGAAGTCCGGGCTGTCGCGCGGATTCCACGAGGCCCGGGGCTTCTACGTGATCATCATCGCGGCCACGCTGATCGGCACGCTTTTGAGCGCGCGCGAGGTCGACCCGATCAAGGCGCTGGTGTGGAGCGCCATCGTCAATGGCGTGATCTCGGTGCCCATCATGGTGGTGATGATGTGGATCGGGCAGTCGAAGCGGCTGATGGGGCGCTACACCATCAGCCTGCGCCACCGCTTCTTTGGCTGGGCCGCGACGGGCGTGATGGCGGCCGCGGTGGCCGGGCTGTTCTTCACCAGCTGGCGCGCGGGCCAGTAGGCGCCGCCCGCCGCCCGTCCCGCCGGGCTCACGGCGCCATCACGAAGCAGTTGCGGCCCGCGCGCTTGGCCTGGTAGAGCGCCGTGTCGGCGCGTGCCACCAACGCCTCCACCGGTTCGCCGGCGACGCTGGTGGCCACGCCGGCGGACATCGTCACGCGGAAGTCGGGCGGCAGCGCGGCGATGCCCGTCCACGCGTGCGCGGCCACCGCGCTGCGGATGCGCTCGACGGCCAGCGAGGCGCTCTCCACCGGCGTGGTGACGGGCATCAGCAGCACGAATTCCTCGCCGCCCCAGCGCGCGAAGCGGTCGGTCACGCGCATGTGCGCCTGCACCAGCGTGCAGAAGTCGCGCAGCACCGAGTCGCCGGCGGCGTGGCCGAAGCGGTCGTTGATCGCCTTGAAGTGATCGAGGTCGAACAGCGCCACCGAATAGGGCTGCCGCGTGCGGTGCGAACGCTCGCGCTCGTCCTGCAGCAGCTCCATGAAGTGGCGCCGGTTGAACGCACCGGTGAGGTCGTCGTGGCTGGCGAGCTCCTGGATGCGTGCCAGCGACAGCGTCAGCTGCTTGTTGCGCTGCGACAGCTCGTCGCGCAGGGTGCTGAACTGCATGCCGATCAGCGACAGCCGCCGCACCGCCAGGAAGAAGAACAGCCACATCAGCACGATGTTCACGCCGGTCAGCTCCGGGTACGCGAAGCGCTCGCGGCCGAGCCACAGCGCCAGCGCGGTGGTGGCGCCGAAGCCCAGCCATGTCCAGCGGAACTGCTGCGGCGAGAAGCCCAGCATCGCGTAGTTGAACGACACGAGGCTGGACGCGAGGAAGATCATCCACAGCCGCGGCGCGGCGACGATGAAGACCAGCTGGATCAGGTAGTTGGCCAGCAGCTGCGCCCACAGCAGCCAGCGGTTCCTGAAGCGCAGGTTCCAGCCGCGCAGCACCGACAGCAGGAAGAAACCGGTGCTGCCGACGCTCAGCACGAAGAACCAGCCCGCGACCGTCCAGCTCACGGTGCCGTTCCACGCGAACAAGCCGATCAGCAGGGACTGCAGCAACGAGCTGACCACCGTCATGGTGGTCGTCTTGACGCGCTGCGCCTGGAGCTGCGGTTGCTTGCGATTCATGGGAGCGGGCGACTCCCGTGTGCGGAAGGGGCCGGCGCGAGCATACGGGAAGCGCCGCCCCTTGCCTGTGCTCGAAAACGCCACGTGACGGCCGCGCGACGCGACCCGGCCCCCGTCCGCGTCAGGCGGCTGCCCCGGCGCGACGTCGCGTCAGGTCGTGCGGTCAGTGGCTCGGGCGCCGCGTGATGTCGATCGCACCGGCGCGGGCAAATGCCAGCTCGGCGCGCGCGGCCTCGGGCTGGTCGTCGACGTCCACGCGCACCACCGCGCCGCCGCGCCGCATCGCCGCGGCATAGGCGCTGACGTCGTGGCCGATGCCCAGCAGGCCGGCGAAGAAGTTGCGCAGATGGTCGACAACGCTGTCGTCGGCGACGGGCGCCGGCGTCGGCGCCCCGTCGTCATCGTCGAACCCTGGCGTGCGCGTCTCGATGGCGTGCACGCGGCGCGGGTCGAAGCGGTCGTTGGCGAGCGCGACGATGGCGGCGCGCGCGGCGGTCTGCTGGTCGAACGTGCCGACGACGATCTGGCGCATGGTCGTTTTTCCTGTGGAAGAGGGGGACGGGTCCGGCCCGCAGCGAGCAAGCGCGGCGCCCGCGGCGGATCCGGCCTAGGGGGGGCCGGATGCCGCGCGGCGTTCACGACTTCGGTTCGGCGTCCGTCTTCGCCTTGAGCTGGCGCGCCATCTCGAGGTGATGCTGCAGCGTGGGCAGCGTCTTCTGTGCCCAGGCCTTGACGTCGGCGTCGGTGCCCTTGTCGACTTCCTTCTGGAACAGCTTGACCGTGTCCTCGTGTGCCTTCACGCCGATCGAGTCGGCGTAGTGCTGGTCGAAGCTGGAGCCCTTGCGGCCGGACAGCACCTTGATCTCGGCCTTCTTGACCGTCGAGGGATCGTCGTCGACCTTCACGCCCTTCTGGCCGGCCAGGCCCTTCAGCTCGGTGCCGGCCTTGCCATGGTCGTCGACCATCTGCTGCGCGAACGCCTTGACGTCGGCGCTGGCGGATTGCGCCAGCGCGACCTTGCTGGCTTCGACCTCGGCGTTGCCGGCTTCGGCGGCGTCCTTGACGAAGGACTTGTCCTGGTGGGAAAGCGAGTCCGCCGCATGGGCGCCGAAGCTCGCGGCGAGCGCGACGGTGGCGGCGGTCAACAGGGTCATTGACTTCGATTGCATGAAAGCTCCTGGTTGGTGGGCGGGCGCCCGCCGCGACGGCGGCGGACGGTGGGGCGCTTGCAGCAAGGCTCATGCCCCGACAAGAGCACGGGAGACGCGAGCAGTGCCAACATCCGCGCATGACCGCCACCGCCGCCGCCCGTTCGTTCACTGCTCGCCTGGGCCTCGAGCTGCCGATCGTCCAGGCCCCGATGGCCGGCTTCCAGGGCGTGGCCATGGCCGCGGCCGTGTCCGGCGCGGGCGCGCTCGGCTCGCTGCCCGGCGCGGCCATGACGCCGCAGGCGCTGCGCGATGCGGTGGCCGAGATGCGCCGCGGCGACCGGTTGCCGGTCAACCTCAATTTCTTCTGCCATGCGGTGCCGCCCGCGGACCCGCAGCGCGAGGCCGCCTGGCGGACGGCCCTGCGCCCCTTCTACGAGGAGCTGGGCGTTCCCGAGTCGGCGATCCAGAACGGCCCCGGGCGGCTGCCGTTCGGCGAGGAAGCCACCGCCGCGATCGAGGCGCTGCGGCCCGAGGTCGTCAGCTTCCATTTCGGCCTGCCGCCGGCGCCGCTGCTCGAGCGCGTGCGGGCCACCGGCGCGCAGGTGTGGTCGTCGGCAACGACGGTGGCCGAAGCGCAGTGGCTGGCCGCGCACGGGGTCAACGCGATCATCGCCCAGGGCGCGGACGCCGGCGGCCACCGCGCCGTCTTCCTCGATGACGGCCCAGGCGTCGACCTGTCCACGCAACTGCGCACGCTGCCGCTGCTGGCGTCGCTCCTCGAGGCCGTGCGCGTGCCGGTGATCGCGGCGGGCGGCATCGCCACGGCCGACGGCGTGGCCGGCGCGCTGCGCCTGGGCGCCAGTGCCGTGCAGCTCGGCACCGCCTTCCTGCTGTGCCCGGAGGCCACCACGAGCGCCGTGCACCGCGCCGCGCTGCAGGGCGACGGCGCGCGCGACACCGCGCTCACCAACCTCTTCAGCGGACGCCCGGCGCGCGGCATCGTCAACCGGCTGATGCGCGAGCTCGGGCCGATGAGCGAGCTGCCGCCGGCGTTCCCGTCGGCGGTCAACGCGATCGCGCCCCTGCGCGCCGCCGCCGAGCAGGCCGGCCGCGGCGATTTCTCGCCGTTGTGGGCCGGGACGGACACCAGCGGTTGCCGCGCGATCCCGGCGGCGCAGCTGGTCGGAGAGCTCGCGTCGAAGCTCTAGCGGGCCCGCTGAAAGAAGGGGTCTGGCTCCGCCGCGAAGCGCGGCCCGGATGGCACGGCAATCCCGCGGCGGTGCCTGACCCCGCCTTCACGCGCCGACGATCCACTCGGGGTCAGGCATCGCCCGGAAGCGTCGATGGCATTCCGGCCGCCGCGTCGAGGCGGAGCCAGACCCCTTCTCTCGGAGTGCCGTCATCCTGCGCGAAGTCGCAGGATCCACTCGAACGGAAACGCAGCTCCAGGGGTGGATCCTGCGACGACGCTCCGCTCCGCGCAGGATGACAGGTGGGTGGTTCAGCCGCCCCCGTCCGTCTCGAAACTGAACGCTCCCGGCAGCAGCGCGCCCGCGGTGGTCACGACGAGCGTGCCGTCCGCCGCGTCGCTGGCGACCGGCGCATGGGCGTCGGCGAACTCGCGGATCACCTGGCGGCAGGCGCCGCAGGGCGTGATCGGGTGCAGCTTCGCCGCAGTGACGCCGACGGCCAGGATGCGCTTCGCGCCGGCCGCGACGGCCACGCCGACGGCCACCCGCTCGGCGCAGTTGGTGAGCCCGTATGACGCGTTCTCCACGTTGACGCCCAGGTGCACCCGACCCTGCTCGTCCAGCACGGCCGCGGCCACGCGGAAGTCGGAGTAGGGCGCATGCGCGTTGGGCAACGCGGCCCGGGCGCGCGCGACCAGGTCGGCCAGCACGGCCTCGTCGATCGGCGTGGGCGTCGCGCTCAGGATGCGAGCCCCGAGCTGCGCACCGCCTGCTCGAAGGACTCGGCGAGCTCCTTGGGTGCCGCCCCGAGCAGCGCGCGGGCGTGCTCCAGCAGGCCCGACGACGCGGTCGAGCGGAACACGAACTGCACGATCTCGTCGTGGTGCTCCGTGGCGGCGGGGTGGGTCGCGGGCAGGTCAATCGTCATGCAGCGGTTCTCCGGTGTCGGCCAGGGCCAGCGATTCGCGGATTTTCTCCGTCGACGCCCACAGCGTGAACACGAGGGTCTTGAGCGTCGGGTCGCCGGGAGTCTGCAGCAAGGGCGGGACGGTGTCGAGCCCGTCGACGTTGAGCACGCCCACGACGTCGCGCGCCACGGTCAACTCGTCGCGCGTGACGATGCGCCCGATCGGCAGCGACAGCACCCACTGCAGCCGCGGATTGAGCTTGGCCTGCTCCGGGCCGGGCAGCACGCCGGCCGTCCAGGTCGCGCCGAGGCGGCGGATCGAGAACGGCGTGCCGTCGGTGAACGCGCGGCCGGTGCTGCCGTGGTCCAGCTCGAGCTCGATGTCGTGCTCGGGCGCCCAGGTCATGTTGTCCCAGGCGCCGGGGATCATGCGCAGCGCGCTGGCGTTGGGCACGAAGATGTTGGCGCGCACGAGATCGACGTCGACGCCCAGCTGCGAGGCCGCAAGGGCGCGGATCTGCTGCACCAGCATGCGCACGCGGCGCAGGTGGTCGTCGGGCAGGCGCGGGTAGGCGATGAAGCGCGCCCACTTGTCGTAGTTGGCGATGTTGAGCACCTCGCTGTGGCCGCCGTCGATGGAGCGCTCGTGCACGCCGGGGCACGCGGTGGTGAAGCCGAGCGCGCCGCTGGCGCCCGCGCGCGCGGCGATCGGCCCGGCCAGGCGCGAGAACAGGTCGGCGGCGCGCACCACCCAGTCGCCGGTGGCGCGTTCGTTGCGCAGCGCCTGGATCCAGCGCTTGCGCAGCAGCGTCGCGCCCCAGGGGAAATCGCGCCGCACGATGCTGCCGGTGAGCACCACGCGGTCGAAGCGGATGTTGCCGTTCTCGGCCTCGAGCACCTCCAGCGCGAGCCAGGTGCCGAAGCTGTGCGCGATCAGGCTGACGCGCCTGGCGCCCGTGCGGTCCATCAGGTCGCGCAGCTCGCTGCGCAGCCATTGCACGCGGCTGGCGCGCGCCCACGGCACCAGGAACGACACCAGCCCGAAGAAGCCGTAGTCGAGGTGGTACGGAATGAGCCCATGGCGGGCGAGGTAGGGCGTGATCTGCTTCTGCCATTGTCCGCGCGTGCGGATCCCATGCAGCGTCACGACGATCTTGTGGGGCACGGTCTTTCACTCCCGCCGCCTCGCGCCCTCCCGGAACCGCCGGAAGAAGAAAAATGCGAGCCGTAGCCCGCATTCTTCAGGGTGGGTGGCTCACGGCGTGAGGCGTTGCCGGCGCCCCGCCGTGGACCCGGCTACTGCTGCGCCGGGACCGGCGCCGGATACGCCGCCGGGTAGGCCGGCTGCGCGCTGCCCGTGGTGACCGGCGGTGCGTGCATGACGCGCGTGCGGCCGCCGGTGGTGACCAGGATCACCGGGTCGCCGACGGCGAAGACGTCGCCGCCCACGCCCTGCACGACCGCGCGGCGGTCGCCGTTCTTGAGCTGCAGCAGGATCTCGACCGCCTGGCGCTGGGTGGCGTCGCGCTCGACCGCGTTGCCGATCAGGCCACCGACCACCGCGCCCGCGATGCCCACGATGCCGCCCGTGCGCGGGCCGCCGACGTTCGAGCCGGCGATGCCGCCGATGACGGCGCCGCTGACGGTGCCCACCCCGGTGTCGCGGCCCTGCAGCGTGACCGGGCGGGTGGACAGGACGGTGGCGTCGAGCACGGTGGACATGCGCTGCGCATCGTAGGCGCTGACCGTGTTGGGATTGGCCACGACGCAGCCGGCCAGGGAACCGGCGCCGGCGATGGCCGCGATCAGGACGAGCTTGTTGAACATGATCTTTCTCCGGGGATGAGCTGCCAACGGCCGCAAGTCGCCATTCGTTGACAACCCTCAGATGCCTCCACTGTGCAGCAAAGCAATTGCCCTCGGTGGCGGCAGTGCGTAAAGAACCTTGGCTGCACGACAGGCTGCCTTCAGCCGGGCCCCCTCGTGCGGCCGTTCAGCCGTGCAGGCGGCTGCTCCGCGGCACGCTCGCGAGCAGGAATTCCATCTGGTCGGCCAGGATGCGGCGCCCGCGCAGGATCATGTCTTCGTGCAGGCTGGGCACGTACGGCAGGTACATCAGCGCCATGCCGGCTTCTTCCGGGAGGCGGTTGCCCTTGCGCCCGTTGCACGAGCGGCAGGCGGTGATGCAGTTCATCCAGGTATCGAGCCCGCGGCGCGACACCGGCACGATGTGCTCGCGCGTGAGCTCGTCGCCGGGCAGCAGGCTGCCGCAATAGGCGCAGACGTGGCGGTCGCGCGCGAACAGCTTGCCGTTGGTGAGCGCCGGGCTCTGGCGCCAGGCGCGCGAGGGGATGGTGCCGCGTACCGCGACGATGGAATGCACCTCGATGCGCGACTGCCGCCCGGTGGCGCGCTGCACGCCGCCGCGCAGCACCTGGCACGGGTCGCCCATCGTCCACGCGACCGCGTCGCAGGCATACAGGATGGCGGCCTCCTTGACCGTCATCCAGGCTTGCGGCCTTCCCGACACGTCCAGCTGCAGAACATCCATTTCCAGGGCGCTCCTTCGTCCGTCAAGGATACAACTACTGGATAAAACCTCAACCGCCGCCCGCCGAAACGTTGCGCGTGGTCATCGAGCCCGGGCGGGACCGGGGGGGGCCGCCACCGCGGACTTGCGCGTTAACCACTATGGAAATGGCACGATCGTTCGAAACGGTTTCGGTTTCGTGACGATGTGCCGGTCTTTCTAGGAACGCGACCCTAAAAAAAGTGATCGATGGCATTGGCGCCCGGGCCGGTCCTATGCAAAATAGCACGACCGTTCGATTTATTCCCTCCGCCGGCGATCCCGGCGGACCGGAGAGATCGGCAGGCACTCAACGCACTCCGGTTCGCCCCGGCAGATCCCGTGAACGACGCAACCGCTCTTCGCCGCCCGCCCCGTCCCTTGCAGAAGGGGCTGCAGACGCGCGCCACGATCATCGAGGCCGCGCTCGGCCTGGCGGCCAACAAGGGCCTGGAGGGGCTGTCCATCGGCCTGCTGGCCGAGGTCACGGGCATGAGCAAGTCGGGCGTCTTCGCGCACTTCGGCTCGCGCGAGGAACTGCAGATCTCGGTCATTCGAGACTATCACGTCAAGTTCGAGGAGGAAGTGTTCCTCCCCGCCATCCGCGAGGCCCGCGGCTTGCCGCGCCTGCGCGCCATGTTCGAGCGCTGGGTGCGCCGCGTGTCGTACGAGATCGACTCCGGCTGCATCTACATCAGCGGCGCCGTCGAGTTCGACGACCGTCCGGGCCCCGTGCGCGACGCGCTGGCCACCATGGTGCAGACGTGGCAGGACGCGCTCACGCGCTCCATCCAGATGGCCATCGACGAAGGCCACCTGACCGGCGAGACGCCGCCCGAGCAGCTGATGTTCGAGATCCACGGCCTGATCCTCGCGCTGCACCACGACGCGCGTTTCCTGCGCAACCCCGGCAGCGTCGAACGCGCGCGGCTGGGCTTCGAGCGCCTGCTCGCGCATTCGCTTTCCCCGGCCTCCGGCGCGCCGCCCGACGCCGCGGCGCCGGCCGATCCGACCCGATCGAAAGAGGCGCGTCCGCCGCGCCGCTGATCGATTCCTTCCCCTCGCTTTCTTCCCGACCCGTTCCAGGAGCTCCGACATGCCCCAATACAACCCGCCGCTTCGCGACATGCAGTTCGTTCTGCATGAAGTCCTGAACGTGGTCGACGAGCTGAAGGCGATGCCGCAGCACGCGGACATCGATGTCGACACGTTCAACGCGGTGCTGGAAGAGGGCGGCAAGTTCGCCTCCGAGGTCATCTTCCCGATCAACCTCAGCGGCGACGCCGAAGGCTGCAAGCTGGACAAGACCACTCACGAGGTGACGCCACCCAAGGGCTTCAAGGAAGCCTACAAGACCTACGTGGAAGGCGGCTGGCCTTCGCTGTCGGCCGACCCCGAATACGGCGGCCAGGGCCTGCCCATCTCGCTGAACCAGTGCTTCTACGAGATGCTCAACAGCGGCAACCAGGCGTGGACGATGTACCCCGGCCTGTCGCACGGCGCCTACGAGGCGCTGCACGCGCACGGCACGCCCGAGCAGAAGAAGATGTTCCTGCCCAAGCTGACCTCGGGCGAGTGGACGGGCACGATGTGCCTGACCGAGCCGCACTGCGGCACGGACCTGGGCCTGCTGCGCACCAAGGCCGAACCGCAGGCCGACGGCAGCTACAGGATCACCGGCGCCAAGATCTTCATCTCGGCCGGCGAGCACGACATGGTGTCCAACATCCTGCACCTGGTGCTCGCGCGCCTGCCGGACGCGCCCGCGGGCTCCAAGGGCATCTCGCTGTTCGTGGTGCCCAAGTACAAGGTCAACGCCGACGGCTCGCTGGCCGAGCGCAACCCGATCTTCTGCGCCGGCCTGGAGCACAAGATGGGCATCCACGGCAACGCCACGTGCCAGATGGTGCTCGAAGGCGCCACCGGCACGCTGGTGGGCGAGCCCAACAAGGGCCTCAACGCGATGTTCGTGATGATGAATGCGGCCCGCCTGGGCGTGGGCATGCAGTCGCTGGGCCTGACGGAAGTGGCCTACCAGAACGCCGTCGCCTACGCGAAGGATCGCCTGCAGATGCGCGCGCTGTCGGGCCCGAAGGCGCCGGACAAGCCGGCCGACCCGATCATCGTGCACCCCGACGTGCGCAAGATGCTGCTGACCGCCCGCGCCTACGCCGAAGGCGGCCGCGCGCTGGCGATCTACACCGCGCTGCTGATCGACAAGGAACTGAACCACCCCGATGCCGACGTGCGCAAGGAATGCGCCGACGAAGTGGCGCTGCTGACGCCCATCGTCAAGGCCTTCATGACCGACAACGGCTGGATCGCCACGTCGCACTGCATGCAGGTCTACGGCGGCCACGGCTTCATCCACGAGTGGGGCATGGAACAGTACGTGCGCGACGCGCGCATCAACATGATCTACGAAGGCACCAACACGATCCAGTCGCTGGACCTGCTGGGCCGCAAGGTGCTGGGCGACAACGGCGCCAAGCTCAAGAAGTTCGGCAGGAAGATCGCGCAGTTCGTCGAGGACGAGGGCATCAGCGAGGAAATGCAGGAATTCGTGAACCCGCTCGCCGAGCTCGGCGACAAGGTCACCAAGCTCACCACCGAGATCGGCATGAAGGCGTTCCAGAACCCCGATGAAGTCGGTGCCGCCGCGGTGGATTACCTGCGCGTCTGCGGCCACCTGGTGTTCGCCTACTTCTTCGCGCGCATGGCCAAGGTCGCGCTCGACAAGAAGAACTCCGGCGACAAGTTCTACGCCGCCAAGCTCATCACGGCGCGCTTCTACTTCGCCAAGCTGCTGCCCGAGACGGCCGGCCTGATCCGCACCTGCCGCGCCGGCCTGAAGCCGCTGATGGAGATGGACGAAGCGCTGTTCTGAGGGCAGCAGGCGGGCGCGGACCGGACGGCCGTCCGGCCCGCGCGCGCTAGGTACAACCCACAGGCGGCGCGGTCGCCTGCCGGACAGGAAATCGCCGCGATCAGAGCGATCATTGGTCCACGGCCCCGGGCCGTTTCAACAACCAGGAGACTTCCCTTGAAAAAAGCAGCAGTTGCATTCGTCCTCGCCACCGCCAGCGTCCTCGCGATGGCGCAGAACACGCCGGCGGGCCTGTGGCGGACCATCGACGACGACGGCAAGACCGAGAAGTCGACCGTGCGCATCACCGTCGCCAACGGCGTGTACACGGGCAAGGTCGAGCACATCACCGATCCGGCCAAGGCCGACGAGAAGTGCGTCAAGTGCGAGGACGACCGCAAGGACAAGCCGATCGTCGGCATGGTCATCATCAACGACGTCAAGCAGGACGCCGAGGAGCCGGGCCTGTACAACGGCGGCCTGATCCTCGATCCGGCCAAGTGCAGCACCTACAAGGTGCGCCTGAAGCCCATCGACGGCGGCAAGAAGCTGGAAGTGCGCGGCTACATCGGCTCGCCGATGTTCGGTCGCACGCAGACCTGGATCCGTGCCGAGTAAGCGCGTACCCCTGACCCGGGGCCGGGCAGCAGCGCGCTGCCGGCCGACCCCGTTCACCCCTGGAGATAAAAAGTGAGTCGATTCCAAGTTCGCAAGGTGGCCGTGCTCGGCGCCGGCGTGATGGGCGCGCAGATCGCGGCCCATCTGGTCAACGTCAAGGTGCCCGTCGTCCTGTTCGACCTGCCCGCCAAGTCCGGCCCCAAGAACGGGATCGTCACGAAGGCCGTCGACGGCCTCAAGAAGTTGAAGCCCGCGCCGCTGGGCGTGGCCGACGACGCCGCGCTGATCCAGCAGGCCAACTACGAGGACCACCTCGAGCTGCTGCGCGACTGCGACCTGGTGATCGAGGCGATCGCCGAGCGCATGGACTGGAAGCTGGACCTGTACACCAAGGTCGCGCCGTTCATCGCCCCGCACGCGATCGTCGCGTCCAACACCTCCGGCCTGTCGATCACCAAGCTTTCCGAAGTGCTGCCGGAAGAGATCAAGCCGCGCTTCTGCGGCATCCATTTCTTCAATCCGCCGCGCTACATGCGCCTGGTGGAGCTGATCCCCACGCCCACCACGCAGCCGCAGATCCTCGACCAGCTCGAGACCTTCGTCACCACCGCGCTCGGCAAGGGCGTCGTGCGCGCCAAGGACACGCCCAACTTCGTGGCCAACCGCGTCGGCATCGCCGGCATGCTGGCCACCATCATCGAGGCCGACAAGTTCGGCCTGTCGTACGACGTCGTCGACGACCTGACCGGCAAGAAGCTGGGCCGCGCGAGCTCGGGCACGTTCCGCACCGCGGACGTCGTCGGCCTCGACACGATGGCGCACGTCATCAAGACGCTGCAGGACAACCTGAAGGACGATCCGTTCTTCCCCAGCTACGCCACGCCGCCCGTCGTCGGCCGCCTGATCGAGCAGGGCGCGCTGGGCCAGAAGGCCGGCGCCGGCTTCTACAAGAAGGTGGGCAAGGACATCCTGCGCCTGGATCCGGCCAAGGGCGAGTACGTGCCCGGCGGCGCCAAGGCCGACGCCATCGTCGACCGCATCCTGAAGAAGCCCGCGGCCGAGCGCATCAAGCTGCTGCGCGAATCCACCAACCCGCAGGCGCAGTTCCTGTGGGCCATCCTGCGCGACAGCTTCCATTACGCGGCGGTGCACCTGGCCGACATCGCCGACTCGGCGCGCGAGATCGACTTCGCGATGCGCTGGGGCTTCGGCACGAAGCAGGGCCCGTTCGAGCTGTGGCAGGACGCCGGCTGGAAGCAGGTCGCGCAGTGGATCAAGGAAGACATCGACGCCGGCAAGGCGCTGTCCACCGCGCCGCTGCCCGCCTGGGTGTTCGACGGCCGCGACGGCGTGCACACCGCCGACGGCTCGTGGAGCGCGGCGCAGGGCAAGTACCTGCCGACGTCCACGCTGGACGTCTACAAGCGCCAGCCCTTCCCCGAGACGGTGCTGGGCGCCGGCGCGGCCAGCCCGCTGAAGTCGGGCACCGAGGAGTTCAAGAACGACGAAGTCCGCGTGTGGACGCTGGACGGCGAGGTGCTGATCGCCAGCATCACCGCCAAGCTGCACCTGATCTCGCCGACGGTCACCGAGGGCCTGCTCAAGGCCGTCGAGATCGCGGAAGCGAAGTACAAGGGCCTGGTGATCTGGTCGCCGGACGAAGCCTTCTCGGCCGGCGCCAACCTCGAGGCGCTGATGCCCGTCTTCATGAAGATGGGCGCCAAGGGCATCGCGCCGGAGGAAAAGAAGCTGCAGGACATGATGCTGCGCATCCGCTATGCCGCGGTGCCGGTCGTGGCGGCGGTGCGCGGCATCGCGCTGGGCGGCGGCTGCGAGCTCGCCGTGCACTGCGCGGCGCGCGTGGCCGCGATGGAAAGCTACATGGGCCTGGTGGAAGTGGGCGTCGGCCTGATCCCGGGCGGCGGCGGCCTTGCCTACATCGCGCGCCGCGCCGCCGAGAACGCGGCCAAGGCGCCGGGCACCGACCTGCTGGCCTTCCTGAAGGACGGCGTGGTCGCCGCGGCCTCGGCCACGGTGGGCACCAGCGCGCTGGAGTCGCGCAAGATCGGCTACCTGCTCGATTCCGACATCATCGTCCCGCACATCGACGAGCTGCTGCACGTGGCCTCCACGCAGGCCAAGGCCATGTTCGACGCCGGCTACCGGGCGCCGGTCAAGCGCCTGATCCCGGTGGCGGGCCGCTCGGGCATCGCCACGGTCAAGGCGTCGCTGGTGGCCATGCGCGACGGCGGCTTCATCAGCCAGCACGACTTCTTCATCGGCAGCCTGATCGCCGACGTCTGCTGCGGCGGCGAGGTCGACGCCGGCACGCCGGTGACCGAGGAGTACCTGATGGCGCTCGAGCGCAAGCACTTCTGCGCGCTGCTCGAGAACCCGAAGACCCAGGAGCGAATCATGGGCATGCTGCAAACCGGCAAGCCGGTCCGCAACTGATTGGACGAATGAACATGAGCAAGCAAATTTCCGACGCCTACATCGTCGCGGCCACGCGCACGCCGATCGGCAAGTCGCATCGCGGCTACTTCAGGAACACGCGCCCGGACGACCTGCTGGTCGCGGCGCTGCAAGGCGCGCTGCGGCAGGTGCCCAACCTCGATCCGAAGTCCATCGAGGACGCGATCGTCGGCTGCGCGATGCCCGAAGGCGAGCAGGGCCTGAACTTCGCGCGCACCAGCGTGCTGCTGGCCGGCCTGCCCAACTCGGTGGGCGGCATCACGGTGAACCGCTTCTGCGCGTCCGGCCTGTCGGCCGTGCAGATGGCGGCCGACCGCATCCGCGTCGGCGAAGCCGACGTGATGATCGCCGCCGGCGCCGAGAGCATGAGCATGGTGCCCATGAGCGGCAACAAGCCGTCGTTCAACCCGCACGTGTTCGACAAGGACGAGAACATCGGCATCGCCTACGGCATGGGCCTGACGGCGGAGAAGGTGGCCAACCAGTGGAAGGTCTCGCGCGAGGCGCAGGACGCGTTCGCGCTGGCCTCGCACCAGAAGGCGCTCGCCGCCATCGCCGCCGGGCAGTTCAAGGACGAGACGACGCCGGTGGAAGTGTTCTCCCGCGTGCCCAACCTGGCCACCGGCGAGATCGACGTCACCAGCCGCTGGGTCGACACCGACGAAGGCCCGCGTCCCGACACGTCGCTCGAAGGCCTGGCCAAGCTCAAGGCCGTGTTCGCCGCCAAGGGCTCGGTCACCGCAGGCAACAGCTCGCAGACCTCCGACGGCGCCGGCGCGCTGATCGTCGTCAGCGAGAAGGCGCTCAAGCAGTACAACCTGACGCCGCTGGCCCGCTTCGTGAGCTTCGCGTCCAAGGGCGTGCCCCCCGAGATCATGGGCATCGGCCCGATCGAGGCGATTCCCGCGGCGCTGAAGTCGGCCGGCCTGAACATCTCGCAGATGGACTGGATCGAGCTGAACGAAGCCTTCGCCGCCCAGGCGCTGGCCGTCATCAACACCGTGGGCCTCGACGCCTCGAAGGTGAACCCGATGGGTGGCGCGATCGCCCTCGGCCACCCGCTGGGCGCGACAGGTGCCATCCGCTCGGCCACCGTCGTGCACGCCCTGCGTCGCAACAATCTGAAGTACGGCATGGTCACGATGTGCGTCGGCACGGGCCAGGGTGCTGCCGGCATCTTCGAACGCCTCTGAGAACCGTTCAGCACCCCCGGGAGACGGCGGCAGGCAGTCGGAAGGTCGCTATCCGCGATTGGCCGGCCCTGCCGCCGTCTTCACGTCCGCGCCACTCGCGCGGACAATCCACGACGAGACAACACGAGGTTCAGCCATGACCATCCGCACCGTCAACACGAACGGCGTCGCCGTCATCGAGATCGCTCGTCCCGAGAAGAAGAACGCGCTGACGCAGGCGATGTACACCGCGATGGCCGACGCCATCGCCGCCGCCGACGCGGATACCGCGATCCGCGCCGTGCTCATCACCGGCCAGCCGGGCATCTTCACCTCGGGCAACGACCTCGAGGACTTCATGCAGCGCCCGCCCGACGGCGGCGAATCGCCCGCATTCGTCTTCATGCGCGCCTTGATCGGCTGCGACAAGCCGGTGATTGCGGCGGTGAGCGGAGCGGCCATCGGCATCGGCACGACGATGCTGCTGCATTGAGA
>JBJMWE010000046.1:0-15734 GCA_045810285.1 Vitreoscilla sp.
CTGAGCTTCATCGTGGCGATCCCGTCGGCGATCAAGGTGTTCAACTGGACGGCCACGCTCTACAAGGGCGCGATCCGCTTCGACGCGCCCATGCTCTACGCACTCGGCTTCGTCGGGCTGTTCACGATCGGGGGGCTGACCGGGCTGTTCCTCGCCTCGCTGGCGCTCGACGTGCACCTGACCGACACCTACTTCGTCGTCGCGCACTTCCACTACATCATGGTGGGCGGCACGGTGATGGCCTATTTCGGCGGCCTGCACTTCTGGTGGCCCAAGGCGACGGGCCGGATGTACCCGGAGGTCTGGGCGCGCATCGCGGCGGTGCTGGTGTTCGTCGGCTTCAACCTGACGTTCTTCCCGCAGTTCATCCTCGGCATGGAAGGCATGCCGCGGCGCTACCACGCGTACCCGCCGCAGTTCCAGGTGCTCAACCTCCTGTCGTCGGCCGGCGCGGGCGTGCTCGCGATCGGCTACCTGATGCCCCTGGTCTACTTCGCCTGGTCGCTCGCGCGCGGGAAGGCCGCCGGCGACAACCCGTTCGGCGCCAGCGGCCTCGAATGGGCGACGCGCTCGCCGCCGCCCACGCACAACTTCGACGCCCCGCCCGTCGTGCCCGCCAAGGTCTACGACTACCACGCCGACGAGCCGGAACCGGAGCCGGCGCCATGACGGCCGCGACGCTCACCGACGCTCACGCCGAGTCCGGGCTCGATCCCGACACCGGCAAGCTGGGCATGTGGGTGTTCCTGGCCAGCGAACTGCTGTTCTTCGGCGGCCTGTTCGTCGCCTACCTGTACGGCCGCGTGCACTTGCCCGCCGGCTGGGCCGAGGGCTCGCGCCACACCGACGTGCTCCTGGGCACCGCCAACACCGCGCTGCTGCTCACCAGCAGCGCGGCCGTGGCGCTGGCCGTGGCCTGCGAGGAGGACGCGCGCCAGCGCCGCTGGACGGCACGGCTGCTCGCGCTGACCGCCGCGCTGGGCATCGCGTTCCTCGTGCTCAAGGGCCTCGAGTGGCACGCCGAGTGGCGCGAGCACCTGGTGCCCGGCCCGGCATTCGCGCTGCGCGTGCCCGGCGCGCAGCAGTTCTTCGCGCTGTACTTCGTGATGACCGGGCTGCACGGCGTGCACATGATCTGCGGCATCGTGGCGCTGGCCGTCCTCGCGCGCGGCCGCTCGCGCGAACGCGCCTGGGCCCGCGCACGGCAGCTGGAGGCGGCGGCGCTGTACTGGCACTTCGTCGACGTCGTCTGGATCGTCCTGTACCCCTTGCTGTACCTGGTGGACCGCCATGGCTGAGGCCGGCGCCGCCGCATCGGGATTCGCGCGCGAGCGCCGCACGATCGCGTCCGCCTGGGTCGCGCTGCTGCTGCTGATGCTGGCCAGCCTGGGCAGCGCGTATCTCAGGCTCGGGGCATGGAACATGGTCGCGGGCCTCGTGATCGCCGGCATCAAGGCCGCGATCGTGGCCTGGCTGTTCATGCGCTTGCGCGAGGCGGGCGCGCTGATCCGGCTGGCGGCCGCCGCCGGGCTGGGCGCCTGGTGCCTGCTGCTGGCGCTCGCCGGCACCGACTACGCGACGCGCACGCTGACCGCCGCGCCGGTGCAGCGCCCGCAGCTGCTGCTGCCGGCGCAGGCCGCATCCGAGCCGCGCTGACCTCCCCTATCATCGGCAGCTCGCCAAACCGCAGCTCATCCGAATGCCGACTCTTCTCCGCCGTGAACTGGCCCTCGTGCTCGCGGCCCTCGCCCTGGCCGTGTCATGGCCGCTGGAGCACGCCATCCTGGGCGCCGGCCAGGCCGCCTCGCTGGGCGCGTCCATCGCCCTCATCGCGGCCATCCTGTTTGCCTCGGTGCGCGTCGCCCACCACGCCGAGACGCTGGCCGAGCGCCTGGGCGAACCCTACGGCACGATGGTGCTGACGCTGTCGGCGGTGCTGGTGGAGGTGGTGATCCTCGCCATCCTGATGCGCGAGTCGCCCTCGCCCACGCTGGCGCGCGACACGATCTATTCGGCGGTGATGCTGGACATCAACGCCCTGCTGGGACTGTCGGCGCTGCTGGGCGGCCTGCGCCACGGCGAGCAGCCGTACAACGTCGACTCGGGCAACACCTACGTCGTGATGATCCTGACGGGCCTGGGCGTGGCGATGGTGCTGCCGGCCTTCATCCCGGCGGCGCACTGGGCCGCGTATTCGCTCTTCACGATCGTCGTGATGGTGGCGCTGTACGGCATGTTCCTGAAACTGCAGACGGGCCGCCACAGCTACTTCTTCAGCTACTCGTACGCGCAGAAGGCGCCCGCCGACGAGACGCACGAGGAAGGCCGCGGCGGCGGCCTGGCGGCGCCGGTCGGGGGCATCGGCGCGGGCATCGTGCTGATCGGCCTGCTGTCGGAGGTGATGGCCAAGACGCTGGACACCGGCCTGGAGGGCACCGGCGCCCCGCCCATCCTCGCGCCGCTGATCGTGGCGACGATCTCGGCCAGCCCCGAGATCCTGACGGCCCTGCGCGCGGCCCTGTCCAACCGCATGCAGCCGGTGGTCAACATCGCGCTCGGCGCGTCGCTGTCCACCGTGGTGCTGACGGTGCCGGTGATCGAGGCGCTGGCGCTCGCCACGCACCACCCGATCACGATGGCGCTGACGGCGCCACAGATGGTGATGACGTTCCTCACCCTGCTCGTGGCCATGATCAACATCCACGACGGCGAGACCAACGCCATCGAGGGCCTGACGCACTTCGTGCTGTTCGCCGCCTTCCTGATGCTCTCAGCGATGGGACTGTAGGGCGGGTTAGCCGTAGGCGTAACCCGCCATTCGCCCCATTCGCCGGCACCCCGATCCGCCCGAATTTCATTCGTGGCCCACCCGCCGAGCAATCGCCACCCTGCCCGCCCGCACACCGGACGACCCGCCCCCGGCAGCGGCATGCGCTTTCCGCAACGCTGGCCCGCAGCCATGAAGGTCGCCGCATTCACCCCGCCCGCCCCGCCGCCCAGGCATGCCGGCGGCGCGGCCGACATCGACATCGACATCGACATCTCCACGCTCATCGAGCACGCCCAGCAAGGCGCGTTCAGCTACTTCGAGGCGGCCACCGACCCCGCCAGCGGTCTGGTGTTGGACTCGACGCAGCCCGACAGCCCCTGCAGCATCACGGGCCTGGGCATGGCGTTGACCTGCTACCCGATCGCCGTCGAGCGCGGCTGGATGACGCGGCAGCAGGCCACGGCGATCACGCTGCGCACGCTGCGCCTGCTCGCCGACGCCGACATGTCCGGCTCGCCGCAATCCGCCGGCCATCGCGGCTTCTACTTCCACTTCCTCGACATGGCCACCGGCCGGCGCGCGTGGCGCAGCGAGCTCTCGAGCATCGACACGTCGTTCCTGATCGCCGGCGCGCTGGCCGCGGCCAGCTTCTTCGACCGCGACACCGGCCACGAAGCCGAGATCCGCCAGGTCGCGCGCCACCTGGCCGACCGCGTCGACTGGGCCTGGATGTGCAACTGCGACGGCGCGATCTGCCACGGCTGGAAGCCCGAGCGCGGCTTCCTGCGCTATCACTGGGTGGGCTACAACGAGGCGCTGCTGATGTACGCCCTGGCGCTGGGCGCCGGGCGCCACCGCATCCCCACCTCGGCCTGGGACGAATGGCTCGCGGGCTACCGGTGGCGCCGCATCTATGGCCACGAGCACCTCGTCGCCGGCCCGCTGTTCATCCACCAGTACTCGCACATGTGGATCGACTTCCGCGGCATCCAGGACGCGTTCATGCGCGCCAAGGGCATCGACTACTTCGAGAACAGCCGCCGCGCGACGCTGGTCCAGCGCGAGTACGCCATCCGCAACCCCCGGCATTTCCGCCAATACTGCCAGAACTGCTGGGGCTGGACCGCCTGCGACGGCCCGGGGCCGCGCCAGGTGACGGTGGACGGCCGCCGGCGTCGCCTGCTGGGCTACGCCGCCCGCGGCGCCCCGTACGGGCCGGACGACGGCACCGTCGCGCCGTGGGCTTCCGTGGCATCGCTGCCGTTCGCGCCCGACGTCGTCATCCCGACGATGCAGCACATCGCCCGGCTCATGCGCGAGTACGCCGACTACCTGCCCGGCTGCTCGTTCAACCCGACCTGGGGCGGCGGCAAGCATGCGCCGGGCTGGGTCTCCCCGTGGCGCTTCGCCCTCAACAGCGCGCCGGTGGTGGTGATGATCGAGAACTACCGCAGCGGCCTGCCATGGGAACTCATGAAGCGCGAGCCGACCATCCGGCGCGGGCTGGAGCGGGCGGGCTTCCGCGGCGGGTGGTTGTCGGCCAAACCCGGTCAGCGCCTGCGCTAGCAAGCGCGGCGCTGAATCTGCGGCGTATGGCGACACCAAGCGGCAGCTGAGCCTGGTGGGGGGCCCCTTCGTGATTCTGACTGGAGCCTCCCTCGCGGAGGGAGGCTGGAGGGTGCGGTCGAACGTGCTGGAGCTCCCTCGCGGAGGGGGCTCGGGGGAGCCGTGCCTACAGCCACCGGCTGGGAGGCTGAGCGGCTTCTGCCGCGCAGACTCCTAGACGACATGCTCGGGCCGCACGCCTACGCCGATGAACCAGGCGGGGATGCGGCGCAGCAGGGGGAAGCGCGCCAGCAGGCGCAGGAACCCCGGCATGCGCACCGGGCCCTCGGCGGCCAGGACGGGCCGGATCAGGCGATCCTGCACGGTCAGCTGCATGCGCTGCACCACCCGCATCGGCCACTCGCGGCGCCGCTGCACGCGCTGCAGGTCGGCCAGTTCCAGCCGGCCTTCGCGCAGCGGCCGCGCCAGCAGGCGCGCCGCGGCCACCGCGTCCTGCACGGCCAGGTTGATGCCCACGCCGCCGATGGGCGACATCGCATGGGCCGCGTCGCCGATGCACAGCAGCCCGGGCCGGGCCCATTCGCGCAGGCGGTCGACGGTCACCGACAGCAGCTTGACCTGGTCCCAGTCCACCAGTTCCTTCACGCGCTCCCCCAGCCACGGCGACAGCCCGAGGAGGGACGCGTGCAGCGCCGCCATGCCGCGCGTGCGCACCGCCGCGTCCGAGCCCTTGGGGATCAGCAGCGCGCATTGCCAATAGTCGTTGCGGGCGATCATCACCAGCATGCGCCCGGTGTCGACCTGGCCGAACAGGTCGGGCGGGTCGCCGGGCAGGCGCGAGACGCGCAGCCACAGCACGTCCATCGGCGCTCCGAAGTCCTGCACCGCCAGGCCGGCCTGGGCACGCGTCGTCGAATGGCGGCCGTCGGCCCCCACCACCAGCGCGGCGCGGATCTCGCGCTCGCCCGCGGGGGTGCGCGCGCGCAGCCCCGCGACGCGGCCGCCGTCGATGACCAGCGTCGTCGCCTCGGCCTGCATCTCGAGATGGAACGACGGCAACCGGCGTGCATGGCCGGCGAGGAAGTCGAGGAACTCCCACTGCGGCATCATCATCAGGAACCTGCACCGGGTCGGCACGTGGCGGAAGTCGGCGACCTGCGCCTGCTCGCCGCCGACGCGCACCGCGACCTCGCGCAGCTCGTCATGCGGGCGGCGCAGGAATTCGTCGAGCAGGCCCAGCTCGTGCATCACGTCCAGCGTCGACGGATGGATGGTGTCGCCACGGAAGTCGCGCAGGAAGTCGGCGTGCTTCTCCAGCACCACCACGTCGACGCCGGCCCGGGCCAGCAGCAGGCCCAGCATCATCCCGGCCGGGCCGCCGCCGGCGATGACGCAGTCCGTCTTCATGTCGTCCACGGAACCAATCCCCTTCCGCCTTCTCCAAACGGGAACGCCGGCAACGCGGCCAACCGGGCAAGGCCCGAACCCGCCCGGCAGGGCACGGCGATCGCAGGTGTTGCGCAGGTCCCTCTTAACATTTGTACAAATTCAACTGGCATCATCGTCGAACCGCCATGAACTTCCTGGGGTAACGAGTGTGTGTCGACCGGTGCGTGGTGCGCCGGTCGTTTTCGGGAGCGCTGGGTTCAACTCAGCTTCGGACGCCATCATCGGCGTCCGTTTTTTTGTGCCTGCACAAGTGCGCGGCGTACCCGAAACGAGTGACGTCTCACCGTCGAGCCGAGACTTATCATCGGTTCATGTCAGCACGCCCCAAGCTCGTCGCCGTCCCGTCCGGCCCCGCCATCGGGCATGACGAGGCCGCCGTCGCGGTGCTGCGCCAATTCCGCCAGGTCTTCAACGCCGTGAAGTCGCACTTCCAGCAGGTCGAGAAGACGGTGGGCATGGGCGGCGCGCAGGTCTGGGCGCTGAGCGTGGTGCGCGAGCAGCCGGGCATCGGCGTGGGGGCGCTGGCGCGCGCGATGTCGATCCACCAGTCCACCGCCAGCAACCTGGTGCGCACGCTGATCGACCGCGAGATGCTGGTGGCCGTCAAGCAAGGCGCCGACCGCCGCGCCGTGCAGCTGAACCTGCTGCCGGCCGGCGCCCGCGTGCTGCGCAACGCTCCGGGCCCGTTCGCCGGGCTGCTGCCCGATGTGCTGAAGGCGCTGCCGCCGGAGACGCTGGCGCGGCTGCAGGCCGATCTCGACCAGGTGATCGTCAAGATCGCGGCCGACGAAGCCGCTGGCCACGTCCCGCTGTCCCAGGTCTAGTCCCTGGCCGCCTGCTCGGCGGCGAGCTGAGCTCCAGGCGACAGGGCATCGCCCTTGCCGGTCCCGTTCGTCACCGAACGAGGCCCGCCATGACCCAGCCCACCCTGACCGCCCGCTCCGACTGCATCGCCGCCTGCCAGGCCTGCGCCGCCGCCTGCGACCAATGCTTCGCCGGGTGCCTGAAGGAAGACGACGTCGCGATGCTGGCGCGCTGCATCGCGCTCGATGCGGATTGCGCCGCACTGTGCCGCCTGGCGGAGGGCCTGATGCAGCGCGACAGCGCCGTCGCCGGACCGGTCTGCGCAGCGTGCGCAGAGGTCTGCGACCGCTGCGCCGACGAATGCGCGAAGCACGAGCACGACCACTGCCAGTTGTGCGCCCAGGCATGCCGGGCGTGCGCGGAGTCGTGTCGCGCGATGGCCTCGCTCGCACCGGTTGTCGATGCGTGAGCGGGCGGCCACCCATGGCTTCGAAGGCCGCGACGGCCTTCGCGCCGCTCAGGCTTCGAGGGCGTCGTCCTCGATCGCCGAGTCGATCGCGCTGTCGAAGTCCAGCAGGTCCCTGGCCGCGCCCACCTTCGGGATCAGGGGACGATCCAGCGGGCGGTAGACCTTGCGGTTCAGGCGATTCAGGCGCTCCGAGCGCTCGACGGCCAACAGGATGGTCTCCGGGTCGGTCATCATCACGAACGGGTTCGAGAGGGTCGAGGCTTGCATGAACAGTCTCCTGGTGTCGAGTGGATGAAGGCGCGAAGCAGCCGTCTGTCCATGGAGCGAACTGTAGGATGCGCCTTCTCGAATCTGTAGTCGTCTCGGCGCCAGACCGCGTGTCGGCGAACTTCCTACAAAATCGTCGGAACACCCTGGAAAGCGCGACGCTTTTCACGCTTTCGCCCGAGGGAGACTGCGTCAGGAGTTCTTGACGCCGAACACCGCCGCGCGTCGCGATCGACCGGCGCCGCCCGATCCATGCTTCCCGACATCCCCAACCCCCGACCCAAGTCCATGACCATCCTCACCACTGCCCGCCTGCGCCTGGAGCCCATGGCCGACGCCCACCTCGACGGCCTGCATGCCATGAACGCCGACCCCGAGGTCATGCGCTACATCTCGGGCCAGCCCGAGACGCGCGCGGAGACGCAGTCCATGATCGACCGCGTCCAGGCCCGCTGGGCCGAGTTCGGCTACTCCTGGTGGACGTTCATCGAGCGCGCGACCGGCGAGATCGTCGGCGCCGGCTGCGTCCAGAACCTGCGCCGCGAGAAGTCGCCCCAGGCCGACCCGGCCTGCCCGCTGGAGCTGGGCTGGCGCCTGCGCCGCGACCGCCACGGCCGCGGCTATGCCAGCGAGGCCGCCTTCGCGATGGGCGACTGGGCCATCGACACCCTCGAGCCGCCCGAGTTGCTGGCCGTCTGCGACCCGGCCAACACGGCGTCGTCGAACGTGATGAAGCGCATCGGCATGCACGACCGCGGCTTGCAGCGCTGGTACGGCAAGGACATGGCGACGTTCGGCATCCCGGCCGACGAATGGCGCGACCTGCGCGCGGCGCGGCCGACACCGGCCGCGCGCTGAACGCTACTTCGCCGCGGCGTTCGCCTTCAAGCGCGCCGCCAGCCGCTCGCGCCCCGCGCTCGCCGCGAACGCCGAGGCGTCCATGCCGAGATCGTTCTTCGCCGTGCGGTCCGCGCCGGCGGCGAGCAGCGCGTCGACGGCCTCCTCGTTGCCGTAGCGCGCGGCCATCATCAGCGGCGTGGTGCCGTTGGGCGAGCGCGTCTCCAGCACCGCGCCCTTGGCCAGCAGCAGCTTGACGATCGCCGCGCTGCCACCGGTGGCCGCGTAGTGCAGCGGCGCCCAGCCGTCCTTCTGCACCGCCGCGCCGTGGGCCACGAGCGCGCCGGCGGCATCCACCTCGGCCTTGAGGGCCGCCATCATCAGCGGCGTCTCGCCGGCGTGGTTGCGGACATCGACGTCGATGCCCTTGGCATCCCACAGCACCTTGGCCACCTTCAGCGACTCGCCCTGCAGCGCGACGATCAGCGCGGGCTGGCCGCGCGGATCCAGCTGGTTCGGGTCGAGGCCGGCCGCGAGCATGCGCGCGACGGCGTCGGCGTTGTCGACGTTGACGGCCCGGAAGAAGTCGACGCTGTCGTAGGTGACGGCCATCGCCGGGCCGGCGGACAGCAGGGCGGCGACGACGAACGCCGTGGCGCGGAGGCGGGAAGGCATGGTGTGGACTCTGCAGGGGACTGCGCGACGAAACCGGTCTGGCTCAGGCTGGCCCAGGCATGTTCACACGGAAAAGTTGCTCGAAGTTTGCGCGCGTGGCGTCGGCCACCTGTTCGCGCGAGACACCCTTGAGCTCGGCGATCAGGTGGGCGACGTGGGGCACCCAGGCCGGCGTGTTGGTCTTGCCGCGGTGCGGCACCGGCGCCAGGTAGGGGCTGTCGGTCTCGATCAGGCAGCGGTCCAGCGGCACGTGGCGCGCGACCTCGCGCAGCTCCGCGGCCGTCTTGAACGTGAGGATGCCCGAGAACGAGATATGGAAGCCGAGGTCCAGCGCCGCGCGGGCGACGTCCATCGACTCGGTGAAGCAGTGGAACACGCCGCGCGGCGCGGGGCCCGGGCCGCGGGATTCGGCGCGCAGCACGGCCAGCGTGTCGTCGCTGGCGGAGCGCGTGTGGATCACCAGCGGCAGGTCGAGCCGGCGCGCGGCGCGGATGTGGACGCGGAAGCGCTCGCGTTGCCATTCCATGTCGGCGACGGAGCGGCCCTCGAGGCGGAAATAGTCCAGCCCGGTCTCGCCGATCGCGATGACGCGCGGACGCGCGGCGCGTTCGCACAGCCAGTCCACGTCGGGTTCGTCCATCGCCTGGGTGTCCGGATGCACGCCGACGCTGGCCCACAGGTTGTCGTGCGCCACGGCGAGCGCATGCACGGACTCGAACTCCTCCATGCTGGTGCAGATGCACAGCGCGCCGCCGACGTCGGCGGACCGCATGTCCTGGAGGATCTGGCCGAGGCGTTCGCGCAGCTCGGGGAAGGCGAGATGGCAGTGGGAATCGACGTACATGGGCATCCCGGTCGCACGCGGGCGCGCGTGACGCGTGGGCAGGCTAGATCGTCTGCGTGGGCTTGGACGACGACAGCGAGGTGCCCAGCACCTCCTCGATGCGCAGCTTGAGCAGGCGCGTCTTTTCGTCGACCGGGAAGCGGACGCCGACGCCCTGCGTGCGGCCGCCCGGCGCGTTGGCGGGCGTGATCCAGCCCACCTTGCCGGCCACCGGGTAGCGCTGGGCGTCGCCCGGCAGCGTCAGCAGCAGGTAGATGTCGTCGCCCAGCTGGTAGTCGCGCGTGGTGGGCACGAACAGGCCGCCCTCGGCGAAGATGGGCATGTAGGCGGCGTACAGCGCCCCCTTCTCGCGAAAGACGAGCTGGATGACGCTCGGCCGTGCCGTCGCCGGCGGCGGGGAGCCCATCACGGAATTCGGTTCATCTGCCATCGTCCCGCCAGTGTAGCGAGCTTTGGAGGGGCCCAGCGGCTCGGCAGCGAACGGTTACCGGTGCCTTTTCCACGTTTGGCCCGTCGGGCCGGGGGCTCGCGCCTGTCAGGCCCCCGCGACGCTGCGATCGCGGCCCGCCTGCTTGGCGCGATACAGCCGGCGATCGACGCCGTCGAGGAACGCCGTCAGCGTGTCGGTCGACGACGGGATGATGGTGCCCACGCCCTGGCTGACCGTCAGCAGCTGCCCCACCGACGATGCCCCGTGCGCGATCTGCGCCTTGAACAGCGCCTGCCGCACACGTTCGCTGACGCGCTGCGCCGCCGCCTCGTCGGTGGCCGGCAGCACCAGCACGAACTCCTCGCCGCCGTAGCGTGCCAGCAGGTCGCGCGGCCGGTTGGCCACCGTGCCGAGTGCATCCGCCACGGCCTTGAGGCACTCGTCGCCCTGCACGTGGCCGTGGTGGTCGTTGTATTGCTTGAAGAAGTCGATGTCGATCAGGATCAGCGACAGCGGCTGCGTGTTGCGTCGCGCCAGCGTCCATTCCTCGTCCAGCACCGCGTCGAACTTGCGGCGGTTGGACACGCCCGTCAGCCCGTCGCGGAACGAGTAGTCCTCGAGCTGCTTCTGCATCACCAGCAGCTTCTCCTCGGTCTTCTTGCGCTCGCTGATGTCGAACATGAAGCCCACCAGCGCCAGCGGCTCGCCGGCGGCGTTGCGCACCACGTGCACCACGTCGCGGATCCACACGTACTCGCCCGACGCGCCGAGCGCGCGGTAGTCGGCCTCGTGGTCGATCCCGGCCTGCGACTGCGACACGCAGAAGTTCACCACCCAGGCGCGGTCCTCGGGATGCATGCGCTGGGCCCAGTCGTCGACGGTGCGCCAGCTGTCCTGGCGCCAGCCGAGCAGCTTCTCGATCTGCGGGCCGACGTATTCGAAGGTGGCCGTGGGCCAGTCGATCTTCCAGGGGATCGCCTGGGTCGATTCGAGCAGCGTCCGGTAGACGTCGTTGTCGGGTTCGGGAGTCGTCATGGGCAGTCCCCGATGAGGGTTTTCCACGAGCATAACTGGCTCGTGTGAAGGGAATTCACCCGCGGAGATATCCTCGGCCGCTTGCCAGCCGGCAGGCGGTCGACATCCACGAGGAGAGCATCGGACATGAGCGCGAAGCACGAACACGAACTCGACATCCCCGACACCGGCGACGCCGGCGACCTGCGGCGCCGCGACTTCGTCGCGCTGTCCGTGGCCGGCGCCGCGGCCGCCACCGCCCTGCCCGCCACGGCCGTGCCCGCCGGGCCGGCGGTGGTCGAGAAGAACGTCACCATCCAGACGCCCGACGGCACCTGCAACGCCGCGTACTTCCACCCGGCGGCGGGCAAGCATCCGGCGGTCATCCTGTGGCCCGACGCGTTCGGGCTGCGCCCGTCGATGCGCGACATGGGACGCCGCCTCGCCGGCGACGGCTACGCCGTGCTGGTGCCCAACCCGTTCTACCGCGTCGGCCCCGGCCCGTTCTACGAGACGGCCGCCAACGTCGACTTCAATGACAAGGCCACCTTCGCGAAGATCGGCCCGTTGATGGGCTCGATCGGCGCTTCCGGCGCGGCCGAGAAGGACGCGGTCGAGTTCGTGAAGTTCCTCGACGCCCAGCCCGAGGTCGACAAGGGCCGCAAGATCGGCACGCAGGGCTACTGCATGGGCGGCGCGCTCGTGTTCCGCACCGCGGCGGCCGTGCCCGCGCGCGTCGGCGCCGGCGCCTCGTTCCATGGCGGCGGCCTGGTCACCGACAAGCCCGACTCGCCCTACATGCTCATCCCGAGGATGAAGGCCCGCATGCTGGTGGCGATCGCCGGCAGCGACGACGCGAGGCAGCCCGATGCCAAGGACACGCTGCGCAAGGCCTTCGACGACGCGCACGTCGCCGCCAAGGTCGAAGTCTTCGCCGAACAGCACGGCTGGTGCGTGCCCGACATGCCGCACCAGGACGGCAAGCCGATATACAACCAGGCGGACGCCGAGCGCGCGTGGAGCGAGCTGCTGGCGCTGTACAAGAGCGCCCTCGCCTGACGCCCTGATCCGGTCGTGTAGGGCGGGTTAGCCGAAGGCGTAACCCGCCGCTCGCCGGCGCACTGCGTACCTTGAAAAATGCGGGAGGCGGGGCGGGTCTGCATGCCGAGGAACGGCGGGTTACGCCTGCGGCTAACCCGCCCTACGGCCGGCCGGGGCTCCACCGATCGCGCACCCGAGCCGCCAGGTCGATCTTCACGTCCGGCACGGCGCCCGGCCCTGCCGCGCCCTCCGCACCCGGCGGCGGCTGCGCCGACACGCGCTCGAAATGCGTTCCGGCCTGGTCCGTGATGAACCGCGAGAGCGACGCATACACGTGCCGGTCGCCCAGCCTGGCCTGCTCGGTCACGAAGAAGCGCTGCGGCACCAGCAGCTCCAGATGCTGCTTCGCGCGCGTCATGCCCACGTACAGCAGCCGGCGCTCCTCGGCGATCTGCCTGGCGTCGCCGGTGCTCATCTCCGATGGGATGCAGCCGTCCACGACATTGAGGATCTGCACGGCGCCCCACTCCTGGCCCTTGGCCGAGTGGATGGTGGACAGGATCATGTAGTCCTCGTCCAGGTGCGGCGGGCCGGCCTCGTCGCTGGACGCCGCCGGCGGATCGAGCGTCAGCTCCGTGAGGAACCGCTCCCGGTTGGCGTAGCCGCCGGCGATCTGCGTCAGCTGCGCCAGGTCGGCCTGGCGCGCCGGCGCGTCCTCGTGCAGGCGCTGCAGCAGCGGCACGTACCAGGCGTTGACGGCCTCGAGATCGGCGGGCCAGCCGGGGCTCGCGCGCAGCCGGTCGTACAGCGCGACGAAGCCGGCCCAGTCCTCGCCCGCCGCGGCCGGCATCGCGTGGCCGGCCAGCACCGACGCGGGCGCGGCGGCCGCGTCCATCGCGTCGAGCAGCCTGCGCGCGTTGGCGGGGCCCACGCCGGGCACCAGCTGGGCGACCCGGAAACCCGCGAGGCGCGAGCGCGGGTTCTCGGCCCAGCGCAGCACGGCCAGCACGTCCTTCACGTGCGTGGACTCGAGGAACTTCAGGCCACCGAACTTCATGAACGGGATGCGCCGCCGCGTCAGCTCCAGCTCGACGGCCGCCGAGTGGTGCGCCGTGCGGAACAGCACCGCCTGCTGCCTGAGCCGGATGCCCTCCTCGCGCCACGCCAGCACGCGGTCGGCCACCTGGCGGGCCTGCGCGGCCTCGTCGGGCACGGTGACGATGCGCGGGCGCGCCGACGACGCGCGGTCGCTCCACAGCGTCTTGGCAAAGCGCTCGGGCGCCTCCGCGATGACGGCGTTGGAGGCCGCGAGGATGGGCTGCGTCGAGCGGTAGTTGCGCTCCAGCGCGATCACGCGCGCGGGCTGCGGGAACTGCTGCGGGAAGTCGAGGATGTTGCGCACCTCGGCCGCGCGGAACGCGTAGATCGACTGGGCGTCGTCGCCCACCACCGTCAGGCCGCGTCCGTCGGGCTGCAGCCCGCGCAGGATGGCGGCCTGCAGGCGGTTGGTGTCCTGGTACTCGTCGACCAGCACGTGGTCGAAGCGGCCCGCGACGTGGCTCGCGAGCTCGGGCGCCTCCATCAGGGCCTGCCAGTACAGCAGCAGGTCGTCGAAGTCCAGGCTGTGCTGCTGCGCCTTCGCCTGCGCGTACGCCGCGAACAGCTGCTGCAGCTCCGTCTCCCAGCCCAGGCACCACGGGAAGGCATCGCGCAGCACGGCGTCGACGGTGCCCTGGCTGTTGACCACGCGCGAGTAGATCGCCACGCACGTCCCCTTCTGCGGGAAGCGCAGCTTGGTGGCCGCCAGCCCCTGCGCCTGGCGCACGATGGCCATCAGGTCTTCCGCATCGGCGCGATCGAGCACCGTGAAGTCGCCGGGCAGGCCGATGGCGTCGGCGTAGTCGCGCAACAGCCGCGCGCCGACCGCGTGGAAGGTGCCGGCCCAGGGCAGCGCGGGTGGGCGCGTGCTGGCCGGCAGGCCCAGCGCCTGGTGCACGAGGCGGCCGGCGCGCTGCGTCATCTCGCCGGCGGCGCGGCGCGAGAACGTGAGCAGCAGCAGCCGCGTCGGATCGGCGCCGCGCTGGATCAGGTGCGCCACGCGCGCGGCCAGCGTCATCGTCTTGCCGCTGCCGGCGCCGGCGATGACCAGCAGCGCGCGGGCGTCGCCGTCCGCGCCGTGGCATGCGGCGGCGCGCTGCGCGTCGTTCAGGCTCTCGAACGGATCGGCAAGCGGCGGCGGGCTGGCGACGGCGGACATGGGCCGAACTGTACGCCCATACAGAGCGGCCGGGCCTGGACGGGCGTCCGGCGCGCCGTGCAGCAGCCTGGGATAACCAGTCCCTGCATGTGCGAAGCGATCCCTAGAATCGTCGCATCACATCGAAAGGGGAGGACCTTCGTGCGCATCTACAACGTCATCGGCTACGGTCTTATCGTGCTGTACGCCGCGGCCTGCATGGCCGTCGCGCCGCCGGCCATCGGCCCCTGGGGCGGGCTGGGCATCGCGGCCGCCTACTTCCTGGTGGTCTGGTACATGGGCGGCGTGTACCTGTCGTGCGTGATCCACATGGGCATCGCCCACCGCTCGCTCGACTACAAGCCCTGGTTCATCAAGGCGCTCACCGTGTTGAACAACACCTTCGGCGTGTACATCAACCCCGTCACCTGGGTGAACCGCCACCGGCTGCACCACCGCTACGCCGACCACGAGGGCGACCCGAACAAGCTGGCCGCCGACGGCGCGTGGCGCACGCTGTGGCTGTGCCTGTTCCCGTACCCGACGCACGTCGACGTGGCCACCGACGAGATCCTGCAGTCGTGGCCGTTCCGCCTCGTCTCGAACTGGGCGTTCGCGATCGCCTCGCAGGTGTTCAACCTGTGGCTGCTGTCCGTGCTGGTGGGCGACCTGCGCTTCGCGCTGACCCTCTGGGTGCTGTTCCGCGTGTTCACGCTGTGGATCAACATGGTCCAGAACTACTGGACGCACGACCGCCGCTTCGGCTACCGCCACCACGACGACGACCGCGACAACGCGATGAACATCGGCGAATGGCTGCCCGTCACGGTGACCTTCAGCGCCTGCCTGCAGAACAACCACCACCACTCGCCCGGCCTGCTGCGGCTCAGCCACGACGAGGAGGAATACGACTTCGGCTTCATCACCGTCAAGGCGATGAAGGCGCTGGGGCTGGTGAAGGCGACGTCGACGGGACTGCAGATTCCAAAGGAAGTGCCGCTCCAGGCCGTCGGTTTCTGAACTGGTCGATCATCGACAGGTCCATTGCGCGTCATCCTGCGTGGAGCGAAGCGGAGTCGCAGGATCCACGAACAGGGACGGCCTCGACCAACGTGGATCCTGCGACTTCGCGCAGGATGACGAGCGAGGCGGCTCGGCGCTCAAGAGCCAGACAGTTCCACCGCGCGTCATCCTGCGCGGAGCGAAGCGGAGTCGCCTTGAGCTCAACTCGTCGTTGCAACGGTCTGCCAGAGTACCTCAGCGGGATTGGCAAAGCCAAGCGTCTCACGTGGTCGGCCGTTCAACTCGTCGGCGATTCGATTGAATTGAGCC
>JBJMWE010000047.1:0-24566 GCA_045810285.1 Vitreoscilla sp.
CGATGCAGCCCAGCCCCGCCGTCGACGCTCAGGTGGCCGAGCTCAGGGCGAAGTCGCGCGACCGCGAGTCGCTGCTGCGCGCCACGCTGGACTTCGTGCAGCGCGACATCCGCTATTTCGGCAACGAGGGCGGCACGGATTCGCACCAGCCCGCCGCGGCCGATACCGTGCTGCGCCAGCGCTTTGGCGACTGCAAGGACAAGGTCGCCCTGCTCGCCGAGCTGCTCACGCGCATGGGCTTTGAGGCCACGCCGGTGATCGTTTCCGCGCAGTACCTGGACGCGAGCGCAAGGCGCCTGCCGGGCCCCCTCGCCTTCGACCACGCGATCGTGCGCGTGATGGTCGACGGCAAGCCCGTCTTCCTCGACGCCACGCGCGCCTACCAGACCGGCCGCGTCCAGTCGCGCGAGGCGCTCGACCTCGGCGTGGGCCTGCTCGCGCAAGCCGGCACGACCGCGCTGGCCGCGCTGCCCAGCGGCCGCGACACGGTGCGCGTCGACACGCTCGACACCTTCGCGTTCCCGAAGCTCGCCCGCGAAGGCACGCTCACCTCGGTGACCACGCTGCACGGCGAGTGGGCCGAGTCGTTCCGCGCGGTCCTCGCCAGCCAGTCGCGCGCCGACGTCGAGAAGGCGGTGGACGCCGAGATCATCCGCGCCTACCCGACGCTGGTGGCGACGACGCCGATGGAGGTGGCCGACGACAGCGACGAGGACGCCGTGCGCATCACGGCGCACTACCGCACCGGCGAGTTCTGGACGCTGCCCGAGCAGCGCGCGCTGCTGGGCCGCTATGCGATGGGCGCGCTCGCGCGGCCGCTGCGCCTGCCCGACCAGCCCACCCGCACGCAATCCCTGCGCATCCAGACCGGACGCTTCCTGCAACGCGTGGTGTTCGACTTCGGCGAGCCGTTTCCGGGCGTGCAGAACACGCCGCGCTTCGACGAGGTCAACGACCTCTTCGAGCTGCACACGCACGCGGAGGCGCAGTCGCCGCGCCAGCAGATGTCCGGCGAGCTGCACCTGCTCACCGACACCATCCCGGCGGCCGAGTGGACGGCGCACCGCGATCGCGTCGCCAGGATCTGGCCGCGCCTGGGCGGCAACGTCATCGTGTCGCCCTACTCCGTCAGCCAGTTCGCGGCGCTGCGCACCGAGGGCGACGCGCTGCTGGTCAAGCTGCGCAAGGGCGACCTGCACCTGGCCACGCAGGTGCAGGCCGCCGCCACGATGAAGCTCCTGGCCCTCGACAAGGCCCTCGATTCCGACCGCCTCACGCCGCCCCTGCGTGCACAGGTGCTGGTGGCCAAGGGCGTCGCGCTCGACAACCTCGGCAAGCAGGATCTGGGCAGGGGGGCCATCGAATCGGCGCTGATGCTCGACCCCGCGAGCGCCGAGGCGCACGTGGTGCTCGCCGAGAACGCCCTGGGCCGCGGCGACGACGCGATGGTGCTGCGCGAGACCGCCGAGACGCTGAAGCTGTCGCCCTCCAGGACGGACATCTACCTGACGCGCGGCCGCATGCACTACCTCGCGGGTGCCATGGGCCCCGCGCGCGACGACTTCGTCACCGCGCTGCAGTCGCGCCAGGAAGTCGAGCGCATGTACGGCACGATCTGGCTGTACCTGGCCAACCGCCGCGCCGGCAGCGACGCGGCGAAGGCCACCGAGGCCCTCCACGCCTTCGAGCCCGCGACGACGTACCCGGAGTGGCCGTACAGCGTGCTGCAGCTGATGGAGAACCGCGGCACGCTCGACGCGGCGGTGGCGGCCTCGCAGGAGAACGGGCAGCGCAGCGCGAGCCGCGAGTGCGAGCTGTACTACTACGCGGGCGAGAAGGCGCTGGCCGACGGCGACCTGGCCGGTGCGCGCAAGTTCCTGCACATGAGCGTGGCCACCGGCGTGACCGAGTTCATCGAGTACCAGGCGGCGCAGCGCGAGCTGGCGCGCATCGGCGACAAGTGATCGCGCGGCGCGAGTGGCGTCATCGAGGGGTTCGTTGAAGACGCTCGCTCTTCGCTCGCGACCTGTTCGACGAACCTCCCGATCACGTCACTAGACCGCCAGGTCGAGCGCCGACGGCGCGGCCACCGCCGCCACCGGCGCCCGCGGCGCGTTCGGCGAGGCGAGCGCCCCGGCCGGCGCGAAGCTGTCGGCGCGCGCGATGGGCCAGTACATCTTGTAGACGTTGTGCGGCCAGTCGCACTCGCCGCGCGCGGCCGCCAGCAGCGCCCCCGGGGCGACGAACTCGAGGTGGTTGGCGAGCAGCTTGACCTTGTCGCCCGCCACGCGGCGCACCACGTGGTTGGCCGTGATCTCGTTGGGATGATGCAGGCCCGCGGCCTGCACCAGTTCCTTGAGCGCCTCCAGCGTGTGGCGGTGGTAGTTGTGCACGCGCTCGATCTTGGACGGCACCACCAGCGCCCGCTGGCGCAGCGGATCCTGCGTGGCCACGCCCGTGGGGCAGTGGTCGGTATGGCAGCTCTGCGACTGGATGCAGCCGAGCGCGAACATGAAGCCGCGCGCCGAATTGCACCAGTTCGCGCCGAGCGCCATCATGCGCGCGATGTCGAACGCGCTGACCACCTTGCCGGCGCAGCCGATCCGGATCCGGTCGCGCAGGTCCAGGCCGACGAGCGTGTTGTGCACCAGCAGCAGGCCTTCCTGCACCGGCGTGCCCACGTGGTCGGCGAATTCCAGCGGCGCCGCGCCGGTGCCGCCCTCGCCGCCGTCGACGACGATGAAATCGGGCAGCAGGCCCGTCTCCAGCATGGCCTTGGCGATGCCGAACCACTCCCACGGATGGCCGATGCAGAACTTGAAGCCGACCGGCTTGCCGCCCGAGAGCTCGCGCAGCCTGGCGATGAACTGCAGCATCTCCACCGGCGTGGAAAACGCGCTGTGGCTGGCCGGCGAGACGCAGTCCACGCCCTGCTCCACGCCGCGCGCCTCGGCGATCTCCCGGGTGACCTTGGGGCCGGGCAGCACGCCGCCGTGCCCCGGCTTGGCGCCCTGGCTCAGCTTGACCTCGATCATCTTGACCTGCGGCTCGGTGGCGTGCCTGGCGAACAGCTCCGCGTTGAACGTGCCGTCCGGGTTGCGGCAGCCGAAGTAGCCCGAGGCCACTTCCCAGATGAGGTCGCCGCCCTGCGCGCGGTGGTGCACGCTGATCGAGCCCTCGCCGGTGTCGTGCGCGAAGTTGCCGCGCAGCGCGCCGCCGTTGAGCGCGCGAATGGCCGCGCCGCTGAGCGCGCCGAAGCTCATCGCGCTGATGTTGAAGATGCTGGCGTCGTAGGGCTGCGCGCAGTCCGGACCGATCGTGACGCGGAAGTCGTGCGACGCCAGCTTCGTGGGCTGCAGCGAATGGTTGATCCACTCGTAGCCCTCGGACTGCACGTCCAGCTGCGTGCCGAGCGGGCGCTTGTCGGGGTCGCCCTTGGCGCGCTGGTAGACGAGCGAGCGCTGCTGGCGCGAGAACGGCGCGGCCTCGTTGTCGCCCTCGATGAAGTACTGCCGCATCTCGGGCCGGATGAACTCGAAGAAGAAGCGCAGGTGGCCGATCACCGGGTAGTTGCGCAGGATCGAGTGGCGGCGCTGGCGCACGTCGCGGATGCCGACGACCACGCCCACCAGCCCCAGCAGGGCCCACGGCCAGCCGGTGTGCGCGACGACCTCCGTGAACGCGCCCAGCAATGCGACGACGGCGCTGAGGATCCACGCGAGATAGCGGATCGGGAAGAAGCGATCGAGCGACAGCAGCCAGTTGGGCATGGGATTTCTCGTGCGGATTTCAAGGGCCCGGCGCAGGCGCGTCGGACCGTCCCGGGATTTTCGGCACGTTTCGCCCGCAACTTGATGTCAGCCCGGCCGTGCGGTCCCCCGGAATGTAATCCTCCTCGACCGCGCAGCGGCCGGTGACTTCCCTGCCGCGCCGGATCGCCTTACTCGACGCCCGCTTCGGCGGAGTGCCAGACGCCCCAGATCAGGCTGACGCCGATGCCCACGTCCTGCTTGCTGCGCACCAGCGGGCTCCCCTCGTTGGCCGCGCCGCGCACGGTCTCGAACTGGGCGAAGTACTGCATGCGCAGGGTCGGGCCGATGCGGTGGCGCAGGCTCGCGTTCAGGCGGGTGGCGATCAGGCCGGCCTTGGCGGCGTAGGCCGGGCGCTCGGCCGTCGCGTAGGGCGCGTCGACGCCGTAGTACAGGTGGTTGAGCCGGCGATCGCCGAACAGCGTGCTGGCCGACAGCGTCAGCGACATGCCCTGGCCCGTCCACGCCGTGTGCGACAGGCGCGGCTCGAAGGTCCAGCCGTCGTGGTCGAACTGGTGGCTGACGTCGAAGACGGCGCGCACCGGGATCTCCAGCTGCGTCAACCGCGGCTCGCGCTGCGGGTCGAGCAGGTCACCGATGTTGATCCTGACCGCCGGTCCCACCTCTGCCAGCGTGCCGATGTTGGGCATGCCGTGGCGCGCGTCGACCTTGTTGGCCGACGAGCCGAACGAACCCGACGCGCTGACATCCCACTCCCAGCGCGGCGTGTGCAGTGCGCGCAGGCCGATGCCCTTGCCGTCGACGCGCAGCAGCGAGCCGCGGTAGATGCCGAACGGCAGGATGCGCAGCCGCGCGAGATCCTGGTCGGAGCCCGGGTACGCCGGCTGGTACGCGGCGATCGCGACGGCGCCGATCTCCCACAACGGCAGCGGCTCCTTCGGGCGGCTGGGCTCGGTGGCGCCGCCGGTGTCGGCGGCGGTCTCCTGGGCGTGGAGGCTGGTGGCGCAGGCGAGGACCGCGAGCGCGGCCGCGGCGGCGCCGAGGCGCGGGGTGAGGGTTCGGCTCATGGCGGGCCACTATAATCACGCCATAGCGCCGATTTGATTTCCGGCTTGCGGGCGCTCTACAAATTTCGCTAAAGAGGGGCGCCCCGCGCGGTGTCCGAGCTTTCCCCCGGATGACCGTGAACGAGAAGGGTGCCGAGATGGGTTCCGTCGGCCGTATCGAGCCGCAGGCGATGCACTTCGCCGAGCCGCTGCCGCTCACCAGCGGCAAGCAATTGAACGACTACACGCTGGTCTACGAGACCTACGGCACGCTCAACGCCGCGCGGGACAACGCCGTGCTGGTGTGCCACGCGCTCAACGCGAGCCACCACGTGGCGGGCGTCTCGGCCAAGGGCGACACCGGCTGGTGGGACAACCTGGTGGGGCCCGGCAAGGCGCTGGACACCGACCGCTTCTTCGTCATCGGCGTGAACAACCCCGGCTCGTGCTTCGGCTCGACCGGCCCCACCTCGCCCAACCCCGACCCGGCCGCGGGCGGGCGCGTCTACGGCGCCGACTTCCCGGTGGTGACGGTGGAGGACTGGGTCGACGCGCAGGCGCGGCTGGTCGAGCGCCTGGGCATCGCGAAGCTGGCCGCCGTGCTGGGCGGCAGCCTCGGCGGCATGCAGGCGCTCGCCTGGACGCTGCGCTATCCGGCGCGCGTGGGGCACTGCATCGCGGTGGCCACCGCGTCGAAGCTGTCGGCGCAGAACATCGCCTTCAACGAGGTGGCGCGCCGCGCCATCGTCACCGATCCCGACTTCCACGGCGGCCATTACGTCGAGGCCGGCACGATCCCCAAGCGCGGCCTGCGCGTGGCGCGCATGATCGGCCACATCACCTACCTGTCGGACGATTCGATGGAGGCGAAGTTCGGCCGCGCCACGCGCGCCGCCGCCGAGGCCGGCGCGCGCCACCACTACTCGACGCAGGACATCGAGTTCCAGGTGGAGAGCTACCTGCGCTACCAGGGCGACAAGTTCAGCGAGTACTTCGACGCCAACACCTACCTGCTGATCACCCGCGCACTCGACTACTTCGACCCGGCGCATGCGCACGACGGCGACCTGTCGGCCGCGTTCGCGGCGGCGCGCGACTGCCGCTTCCTCGTGGTCAGCTTCACCACCGACTGGCGCTTCGCGCTGCAGCGCTCGCGCGAGATCGTCAAGGCGCTGGTCGACAACCGCGCCGAGGTCTCGTACGCCGAGATCGACGCGCCGCACGGGCACGACGCCTTCCTGCTGGACGACCCGCGCTACCACGGCGTGATGCGGGCCTACTTCGCGCGCATCGCGCAAGGCCTGGCGACGGAGGTGGCCGCCGCGCGGGACGAGCGCCGGGCCGCCCCGAGCCGGCCCGCGGTCCCCCCGGGGGACGGAGCGTCGTACCCGGCGCGGGAGGGGCGCACATGAGCGAAAGACGCGACCTGGACATCATCACGTCGCTGGTGCCGCACGGCTCGCGCGTGCTGGACCTCGGCTGCGGCAACGGCGAGGTGCTCGCGCACCTGACGCGGCACCACGGCTGCAGCGGCTACGGCATCGAGATCGACGACGCGAACGTGCTCGCGAGCACGCAGCGCGGCATCAACGTGATCCAGCTCAACCTCGAGGAAGGGCTGGCGCTGTTCGACGACCACAGCTTCGACGTCGTCCTGCAGCTCGACACGCTGCAGCACCTGCGCAACACCGAGAAGATGCTGCAGGAGACGGCGCGCGTGGGCCGCATCGGCATCCTCAGCTTCCCCAACTTCGCGCACTGGCCCAACCGCCTGCGCATCGCCTCGGGCCGCATGCCCGTCACGCGCGCGCTGCCCTACGAGTGGTACGACACGCCCAACATCCGCGTGACGACGCACGCGGACTTCGAGGTGCTGGCCCGCAAGAACGGGCTCGACATCCTCGAGTCGTTCGGGCTGCAGAACGGGCGCATCGTGCGCCGGCGGCCGAACCTGATGGCCAGCGTCGCCGTGTTCAAGTTCCAGCGCAGCTGACGCCGCACCGCCGTCTTCGTCGTGGACAAACGGCGGGTTACGCCTTCGGCTAACCCGCCCTACGGCCGGGCTTGCCGCATTCTCCGGTGGACACATGGCGGGTTGCGCGTTCGGCCAACCCGCCCTACGGCCGTGCCAGCCGCATTCGCCGGCGGGCACATGGCGGGTTACGCCTGCGGCTAACCCGCCCTACGGCGTTGGTCGCACTGGTAGGGCGGGTTAGCCGCAGGCGTAACCCGCCGTTGGCCGGCGCGCCGACCGTCGTCCCGCTGCTTCAGGTCGGCGTCGCCGAGCTCCCCGGATGCGACGGCGTGGCCGGCGTCGTGGGCGTCGTGCCGCGCTGCATGAAGAAGACCAGCAGCGCGATCCAGCCCGCCACGGGCAGCAGCAGCAGCAGCCACCACATCGGGCCGCGGTTGGTGTCGCGCAGCCGGCGCGTGCTCACGGCCAGGGCCGGCACCAGCATCGCCAGGAAGAAGATGCCGGCGGCCCACTCGGCCGCCACGCCCAGCAACCCGTTGATGATCACGCAGAACAGCATGAACCACCAGAACTCGGACCGCGTGGCCCGGCCGTCGAAGTCGGCGTACTTCTTCGCGACGCATGTCTCGACGGCTTCCTGGATCTGCATGACGCGGTCTCTCGGCTTTTTTCGTGTCCCTGGATTGCCCGGGATGGTAGCCGGGAAGGCGGGCCATGGGAACGTGCGACCCGCAGGGCGACGCGTCAATTCCCGCGCCGCCGGCGGCGCCGCCGCGCATCGCCGCCAGGAGCAGCGTGCGCCCGAGGCTCACCGCGCCGGCCGCTCCACGCGGCGCAAGCGCCGCCACAGCAGGCGCAGGGCGTGGCAGGCCAGCAGGTAGAAGCCGAAATACAGCAGCAGGGGCACGAGGCCGGACGTCATCAGGACGCTGCTGGCACGGCCCGGAAGGTGGTCGATCAGCAGGATCGGCCAATTCAGCAGCAGGTAGCCCGGTCCGCGGGCGCGCTCGTCGACGTAGGCCCACGCCAGGGTGGCCGCGACGAACGGCGACGCCACGGCCAGTGCGGCGGCAATGAGGACGCTGGCGCGATTGACGGTGAGCATGGAGCGCCATTGTGACGGCGCGCTGCCAGTCCCCGGAAACGCCAAGGCCCCGGCCCATGGGGAGCCGGAGCCCGGGCGCCGGCAGCCCCTACTTGGTGACGGCGTCCGACGCGGCCGACGCGGCCTTGTGGGCGGCGTGCCGGACGCCGCTGGCGGCCTTGTGCGCGGCGCGCGCCGTGCCGGTGGCCGCTTCCGAGGCGACGTGCCCGGTGCCGGTGGCGGCGGCCGAGGCGCCCTTGGCGACGGCGTGGCCGGTGGCCTTGGCGGCATGCTTGACGGCGCTGGCGGCGCTGGCCGCCGCATCGGCCACTTCGGCGGCGCCGGCAAGGGAGGCGGCGCCGATCAGGGCGCAGGCGATCGAGAGGGTACGAAAGTTCATGGTGATTCCCATCGGATCTGTCGGACGAACGCGCCGGCTGCCAGGAGACACGCCGCGCCGATGCGGGCCGCCTCGCTGGCGGCCCGTCAGCAACCAACGCGAGACAGGTCAAGCCGGTTGACCGCGCAGTTCCTTGCGGATGACCAGCTTCAGCCCGGACCAGACCTCGCTGACCGCGCACACCTTCACGTCCACGAAGCCCAGGGGCAGCGCGATCTCGCGGATCGTGTCCTCCGTGATGTCCGTGGGCACCCGGGATGCCTTCTTCGGCCACGACACCCACACGGCCGCCGCCGGCGCGATGCGCCCGCGCAGGCCCGCCAGGCAGGCCGCGAGTTCCGCGCGCTGGTCGACGAACACGTGGACGACGTCCGTCGCCGCCGACACGCGCGCCGCGAAGCGCACGCCCTCGGGCAACGGCGCCAGCCAGTCGAGGTAGTCGTCCGGCGCGTGCAGCGGCGCGACGCGGCTGCCCGCGACGATGCCCAGCTTGCGGGCGAGCGGCGTGCCGGAGTAGCCCGGGGTGGCGGGCATGGTCAGTGCTCCAGGCCGCGAAGAACGCTCATCGCCCGCATCAGGGCCTGGCGATGGCGCCCAGCGCCTCGAACGTGGCCGGCGTCCTGGCCTGCCAGGCGGCGATCGCGCGCGCCATCTCGTCGATGTCGAACACGGCGCTCTGCAACAGCGTCATCTGCTCCAGCGACGCCGCCGTCGAATGGTCGCGGGCGGGGTTCAGGGCCGTCGAGGCGGAAGAAGTCGTTCATGGCGTTCGCTCCGGTGGCCGGACCCCGAGTATCGGCGGTGCTCAGGCGCCGGGCACCACCTCGTTGATCGACTGGATGAGGTTGTCGACCATCACCTGCTGCAGCGCGGCGATCAGGTCGGCCGGCGACGTCACGAACACGGAGCGGGTCTGCTCGATGTCGCGGTGGCGCAGCTGGCGGGACGCCGCCACGTCGATCAGGCTCAGGCGCGCGAACATGTAGGGCGCGATCAGGCCGTAGTCCTGGTTGTCGTCGTTGTTGTGGATCCTGACGCCGTTGTCGCGGTACACGCCCAGCGGACCGGTGGGCACGAAGACGCGGCCGTTGGTGGCGCGTCCGTCGCGCTTGATCTTGGTCGACCGGCCGCTTGCGACTTGCAGCGGCGACGCCGCCATTGTCGGCCACGCGCCACGCGACCTCCATCGAGGAAATCCGCAGTGGCCGCGCGTGCCGCTGCCGGCACGGGCGCGCTCAGTCGGGCTTCAGCGTGCGCTGCACGGCGTCGGTCATGGCGTCGACCACCATCGCCTGGAGCGCATCCATCATCTGCTGCGCCTTCAGCGACGTGTAGGGCGTGGCGGCCTGGATGACCTCGTGCGCGGTCACGGTGGACGTGGCGAGATCGATGACCGACAGCTTCACGTAGACATACGGCGCGATGTAGCCCTGGATCTTGCCGAGCTCGGGGTCGATCATCGGCTTGAAGGTGTCGATGTAGAACCCGAGCCCGGCGAGCTTGCCCGCCCCGAGCCGCGTGCGGCCGTCGGCGATGGCCGCCTCGCCGCGGATCTTGGTGACCAGCAGCAGCTCGCCCGCGCCCTCCTTGGCCACGGCCTCGCGCAACGCCGCGGGCAAGGTCACCTTGTCGCCGTCGAACCAGTCCTCCTGGTGCGCGAACGCGGCCGGCGCGCTCATCGCCAGGAAGCTCAGCGTGGCCGAAGGCTGCCGCTTGGGCACGCTGCCGGCCAGCACCTCCAGCACGGTGCGATCGAACGGCGCGCCATTGAGCGGCAGCGCCTTGCTCGTGCCGCGCGGGTGCAGCGTGCCGGTGACGCCCTCGGGCGCGCCGACGTAGGTCAGCTCGTCGCTGACGAGCGACACCGCGACGTAGCGGTGGGCGGCCTGCGCGAACGACGTCGCGAACAGGCCTGCGAGGGCCGCCGCGGCGGCCAGCGATCGTTTCGTCATGGGTTCCTCCCCGTGGTGACGGCGGGCCTTCGGGGATGCGGGAGGCGCCTTGCTCGTCGACCGCATTGTCGCGCCGATCCGGCGACCGGCCGCGTCGGCGTCTTCAGGCCGGCGTCACGTGGCGCACGCGCTTGCCAAACAGGCGGTTGGCGTGCGATTCGCCCTGGAAGGTGTACATCACCTCGCCGAGGTCGTCGTAGCCGCAGCGCGGGTAGAAGCTGAGCGCGCGCGCGTTGCCCACCCACGCCGTCAGCCACATGCTGTCGGCCCCGCGCGCGGCGGCCGCCTTCTCGGCGTGGCGCAGCAGGTCGCGGCCGACGCCGCGGCCGGTGAAGGGCTCCTGCACGTACAGGTGTTCCAGCTTGGCGCCGGCGACGTCGGGCCGGCCTTCCGGGCGCGCGACGTTGTCCACCAGCGACAGGGCGATCATGTGCCCGGCGCATTCGGCCACCAGGATCGTCTTGCCGGGATCGGCGATCTGGTCCTCGTAGCTGGCGACCGAGTGGTGGGCGAGCACCTCGCGCGCCAGCGCAGGACGGATGCCGTGCCGCGCGTACGTGTGGAGGAAGACCTGGGTCGACAGCACGCCCAGGCACAGGGCGTCGTCGGGTCGGGCGGGGCGGAAGGTGATGGCAGCGTTGTTCATGCGGTCCGGTGGGTCGAGGCGCGACGAGGACGCGTCGCCGCCGTTGCAGCCGCGCAGCATAGCGCGGGCGCGGAGGGCGACCCGGATGGCCGGCGGCCGGTCGGCCCCCTACACTGCGCCGCATGAACCCCGTGACCACCGATGACGGCCTGGCCCTGCACCTGCGCACCTGGCCCGCAGCCAATCCGAGCCGCGGGGTCGCCGTGCTGGTGCATGGCCTGGGCGAGCACGTTGATCGCTACGACCACGTCGCGCGCCGCCTGAACGGCCTGGGGTTCACCGTGGTCGGCTACGACCATCGCGGGCACGGCCGCTCGCCGGGCCAGCGCGGCGGCATCCCCGCCGACGACACGTTGTGCGCCGACCTGGGCCACGTGCTGCGCGCCGCGCGCGCGGCCGTGCCGGGCCCGCTGACGCTCGTCGGCCACAGCCTGGGCGGCCTGATCGCGGGGCGCTTCGTGGCCGAGGGCCTGGCGGCCGCGCCCGCGCCATGGTGGTGCCGCGTGGACGCCCTGGTGATGTCGTCGCCCGCGCTCGATGCCGGCACCAACGCCATCCAGAAGCTGCTGCTGGCCGTGGTCGCGCCGATGCTGCCCAACCTCGCCGTCAACAACGGGCTGAAGGTGGACTGGATCTCGCGCGATGCCGGCGTCGTCAAGGCCTACGCGGGCGACCCGCTGGTGCACGACCGCATCACCGGCCGCCTGGGCCTGTTCGTGGCGCGCCAGGGCCCCGCGGTGATCGCTGCGGCGCCGCGCTGGAAGACGCCCACGCTGCTGATGTGGGCCGGCGCCGATCGCTGCGTCGCGCCGGCGGGCAGCGCCGCCTTCGCCGCCGCCGCGCCGCGCGACGTCGTCGCCGTGCGCGAATGGCCGGGCCTGTTCCACGAGATCTTCAACGAGCCCGAGCAGGGCCAGGTGCTGGACGCGCTGGCCGACTGGCTCCGGGCGCACGTGCCCGAGACGATCCCGGCCTGAAGAACGCGAGAACGACTCCGACACGTCCGCTCGCCACGCCGCTCGGGCGCGCGGGATTCATTCACGGGGTACGAGGCGGCCCGCCGGTAGCGAAATCCTCGGTTTCGACGCGGTCTGGCGCTCGGACTCTCCGTCGCGACAGGCGCAAAATGGCGGTCTACCCTGAATCCCGCCACCCGGTGCACGGGGCCTCGCCTGCCATCCGCGGGCCTGCGCCGCTGACCTGCGCCCCGGTCGCCCAACGGAGTCCGCCATGAACGCCCCCGAACGCCTGCCCGTCCCCGCCGAGCCCGATGCCAAGGCGCTGTCCGCCTTCTCCGAGACGGCCTGGAACGCCCGCATCCTGCCGCAGCTGAAGGATTACGTCGCCATCCCGGCCAAGAGCCCGATGTTCGACGCCGACTGGGAGCAGCACGGCCTGCTCGACAAGGTGGTGCGCGACGCGGCGCAGTGGGTCGAGGGCCGCAAGGTGCCCGGGCTGACGCTGGAGATCCTGCGCCAGCCGGGCCGCACGCCGGTCATCTTCTTCGAGGTGGCGGCCACGCGCAGCTCGTCGTTCGGCACGCCGCCCACGGTCGTCATGTACGGCCACCTCGACAAGCAGCCCGAGTTCAGCGGCTGGCGCGGCGACCTCGGCCCCTGGACGCCCAAGGTCGAGGACGACAAGCTCTACGGCCGCGGCGGCGCCGACGACGGCTACGCGGTGTACGCGGCCGTCTCGGCCATCGAGGCCCTCAAGGCGCAGGGCGCCACGCACCCGCGCATCGTCGGCCTCATCGAGACCTGCGAGGAGTCCGGCTCGAGCGACCTGCCCGTCTACCTCGACCTGCTCAAGGAACGGCTGGGCGACGTGTCGCTGGTCGTCTGCCTGGACTCGGGCGCCGGCAACTACGACCAGCTGTGGCTCACCACCAGCCTGCGCGGCAACATCACCGGCACGCTGAAGGTCGAGATCCTCACCGAAGGCATCCACTCCGGCGACGCCAGCGGCCTGGTGCCGTCGAGCTTCCGCATCCTGCGCCACGTGCTGGACCGCCTGGAAGATTCCGGCTCCGGCCGCCTGCTGCCCGAGAGCTTCCACTGCCAGATCCCCAGCGACCGCATCGAGCAGGTGAAGGCCGCCGCCGCCATCCTGGGCGACGAGGTGTGGAAGCGCATGCCGTGGGCCTGCGGCGCCGACGGCGGCCCCACGCTGCCCACCACCACCGACCCGACCGAGGCGCTGCTGAACCGCACCTGGCGCCCGACGCTGTCGGTCACGGGGGTCGACGGCTTCCCCGAGATCCGCAACGCCGGCAACGTGCTGCGCCCGTTCAGCGCGTTCAAGCTGAGCCTGCGCCTGCCGCCGCTGGTCGACGCCAACGAGGCGGCGGCCAAGCTGAAGACGCTGCTGGAGGACAACGCGCCGTACAACGCGAAGGTCACCTTCCAGCCTGACGGCCGCATGGGCGCGTACGGCGCCACCGGCTGGAATGCGCCGGTGCTCGATTCGTGGATGGAGAAGGCGCTCGATTCCGCCAGCCAGGCGTACTGGGGCGAGCCCCTGGGCTACATCGGCCAGGGCGGCACGATCCCGCTGATGAACCTGCTGCAGCAGGGCTTCCCGAAGGCCCAGATGATGGTCTGCGGCGTGCTGGGCCCCAAGAGCAACGCGCACGGCCCCAACGAGTTCCTGCACCTGCCCTACGCGAAGCGCCTCACGGCGGCGGTCGCGCAGGTCATCGCGGCGCATCCCTGAGGCAGCGCGGCACGCACGCACGGGCGGGCGGGTGACGCTCGCAGACGCCTGCGTGACGCGAGCGCCTGCGTGACGCGAGCGTCTGCGTGACGCGAGCGTCCGCGCGAAAGTTGCTGCGCGTGCTCGTGCCGCCTTCGCGTTGCCGCTGCAGATCGTCAGGTGCACCGCGTCCCCCGGATAGCGCCGGCTCGCGTCCACATCTCGTCATCCTGCGCGTAGCCGCAGGATCCACGAGCACCGAAGCGATTCGCCAAAGGCGTTGGCATTGTGAGTCCCGCGCCGGCCGCCCATCGCGGGTTGGGCGCCCGCAGGCCATCCCATGCGCACGTCCCTTAGGTCCTTTTACAAGCCGGCGCTCGACAACGCGACGAACTCGCCCGTCAGCCGTCCGACGACCGCGCCGTCGCTCTCCAGCACGGAGTTCACCCGCAGGCGGGCCCGGCGCATGCGCGCGAGCATGCGCATGAAGCGCGGCCACTGGTCCGGTTCGGCGAGCGACGAGCGCGCCGTGAACGCGCCGAAGATGGGCTTGTCGTAGTCCATCGTGTTGCTCTGGATCACCAGCCGAACGTGCAGGCCCTCGGACTGCATGCGCGTGTGCAGCAGCGACCAGGCCGCGAGGATGGCGACGGCCGAGGCGCTGCCGCCGAACACGGTCTCGCGGTGGTTGATGTTGGGCGCCAGCGGCGCGGCCAGCGTCACGCCGTCGGCATCCACGGCACGCACCGACACCTGCATCGCCGCCGACAGCGGGATGTGGGCATGAAGGTAGGCCTCGAGTTCGCCGGCGTTCACAAGGCAACCTCCGCCCTGCGGGCCGCGGTGTGACCGACGCAGGAGGGAACGCCTTCGGGCGGCCGGGCGGCCCTCATGCGGCGCCGGCTCAACGCCGATTGCCCGTAACCAGCAGGAAGCCGCCGATGACGATGCCCGCGATGCCGGCCCACATCGGGATCGGCACGGTCTTGGTTTCCTTGACGTTCAGCTCGATCGGGCCCAGCTTGGCCGCCGTCTTGTCCTGCGTGTAGCTGAAGCCGCCGTAGATCAGCGCCAGGGCGCCGAGGACGATCAGGAGGATGGCGATGATGCGCATGGTCGCTCTCGTTGCGGGGTGCGGACGGGCCGCGATGACGCGAGCGTAACGTGCCCGGCCGCGGCGCCGTGTAGGCGCATGCCGCGCACCGCGGGCAGCGCGCCGGTGCCAAGCCGATGCTGCGGCGCGTCATGGCGCCGCAGCGTCCATCGCCCGCTGCATCCACTGCGAGCTGATCGCGCGACCGTGCTTGTGGGCGTACTCGTCGAACACCCCGACCGCCCGGAATCCGAAGCGCTCGTGCAGCCGCAACGACGCCGGGTTGGGCAACGCGATGCCCACCACGGCGCGGTGCAGGCCCTGGCCGGCCAGCGCCGCGAACAGCCGCCCGTACAACGCCGCCCCCACCCCCGTCCCGGCGGCGTCGGGCGCGACGTAGACGCTGGTCTCGATCGTGCGCGAGAAGGCCGGGTGGGCACGGTAGGCCTGGCTGCTGCAGTATCCGAGCAGGCGCGGCCCGTCGCGCGCGACCAGCAGCCGATGCGGGCCGGCGTCCGCGAATCCGGCCATCCAGGCGTGCACGGCGCCGGGTGCCAGCGGCGCTTCGTCGAAGGTCGCGAACGAACGGGCGATGTAGTGGTTGCGCAGGGCCAGCAGGTCGGCGGCGTCGGCGGCGCATGCGGAGACGATGTGCAAGGTCCGGGTTCTCCAGGAGAGCGGCTGGCCATTCTCGGGCAGAAGGTCGGCGAGAGCCCCCCGGTTCGTCCGCCGCCTCTGCAGCCTGTCCCCCGAAACGCGACGCCAATCACTTGCGCCCTGACAGCGGCCGAGCGGCCACGTAGAGTGCCACCATCGACAAAAGATCTCGTTGGGCTCCCTGCACATGGCTTCCTCCCTCAATTCGCCGACGCCCCAGGAACGCTGGCACCGCTTCAGCGCGGCCACCGTCCGGGCGTTCCATCGCTACGCGACCTGGCTGGTCTCGCTGAGCTGGTGGCGGTTCGGGTGGTACGCGCTCGTGCTGATCATCGCGACGGGCCTGCTGCAGAAGCTGCCGCCGTTCAGCCTGACGTACTACGAGACGATCGTCGACTCGGCCACGCACCGCAAGGCCAAGGCGCGCGTGCCCACGCCGCCTGCGCCGCCGTCCGCGGCGGCCACGGCCGTGCCGCCGCATCCCGGACGCGCGGAGAAGCCGGAACGGCCCGAGAAGCCCGAACAGCCCGAGAAGCCGGAGACCCCGCCACCCGGGCCCGGCGCGAACTCCGACGCCTCGAAGAGCGTCGACATCAAGCTGCCCGGCATCATCGTCAACACGAAGGACCACACGATCAAGAACAAGGGCGTGAACATCACGTTCAACGGCGACGGCATCCACATCAGCAGCGACGACGGCCCCGACGAGGCCGCCGCTGCCGCCAACGCGGCCTCGGCCGCGGCCAGCGCCGCGTATGCGACCACGCCGCTGGAAGCGGCCACGGCCGCCAGGGCGGCGGCCACGACGGCCAAGGAACATGCCGAGGCCGTGCGCCATGAGGCCGCCGCCAGGCGCGATGCGGCGCTCGCCAAGGCCATGGCCGACAAGGCCGCCGCCGAACAGGCGCGCGCCGCCCGCCTCGGCGACAAGGGCACGCCTGCGGCGGCCCAGGCGTCCGCGGCCGCTTCGGCCGCGGCCGGCGCGGCGTCGCAAGCCGCCGTCGACATGGTGGTGGGTGGCCAGCACGTGCGCATCGACGTGCCGGCACACGCCAGCGCCGACGACGTGCGCGACGCCATCGAGCAGGCCAAGGCCTCGATCCTCGAGCAGATCCAGGACGCCGAGGAGAAGCGCCACGCCGAAGAGCAGGAGGCCGCCGACCGCGCTACCGAGGCGGCCGACAAGGCGCTGCATCGCGACGACGAGGACGTGGACGGCGGCGACGCCGGCGGCGGCCGCCGCACCATGCATGCGCGCACCATCAACACCGTGCCGCTGTCGATGCTGGCCGTGTGGTGGATCCTGGGCTCGATGCTGATCAAGATCACCTACAAGGGCCGCATGCAGGCCGAGGTGAAGGCCGCCGAGGCCACCGAGACGGCCGAGGCCGAGTCGCTGCGCCGCCAGGTGCTGGAAGCGCGCATGGCGATGATGCAGGCGCAGGTCGAGCCGCACTTCCTGTTCAACACGCTCGCGTCGATCGACCACCTGATCGAGTTCGACCCCAAGCGCGCCAGCCAGATGCAGCGCAACCTGATCTCGCTGCTGCGCGCCAGCATGCCGTCGATGCGGTCCACCGACTCCGGCCTGCGTCCGCTGGACCTCGAGCTGGCCGTGGTGCGGCCCTACCTCGAGATCCTGAAGGTGCGCATGGAAGAGCGCCTCACGACCGAGATCGACGTGCCCGACGGCCTGCTGTCGGCCGAGTTCCCGCCGATGATGATCCAGACGCTGGTCGAGAACTCGATCAAGCACGGCCTCGAGCCCAAGGCCGAAGGCGGGCACCTGTCGGTCAAGGCCGAGATCCGCCACGGCAAGCTGGCCGTCACCGTCTGCGACACCGGTCTCGGCTTCGAGGCCGCCGCCCAGGGCACGACGCACGGCACGGGCGTCGGCCTGGCCAACATCCGCGAGCGCCTCGCGCTGCTGTACGGCAGCAAGTCCTCGCTGACGATCGCCAACAACCCCGTCGGCGGCACGATCGTGACCATCACCGTGCCCTACACCACGCACACCGAATCCGACAGCGACGAAGGAGCCAAGGCATGACCGAATCCATCGACCCTCTCGACCACGCGCCCGAACCCGACGACCGCCCGGCCGTCCTGGCCGCGCCCTCCGTCGCCTCCGCCACGCCGGTGGCGGCCGCCGCGCCAGTGCCTTACCGTCCCCGGCCCAGCGCCTGGGCGCGCGTGTTCCGCTGGTGGCTGGGCCTGAGCGTGCTGGCGTTCGTGGGCGTCGCGCTGTGCGTGTGGATCGGCGCGGCGCACGGCGACTTGTCGTCCCTGCACGTCGTCATCACCGACGACGGCTCCGACGGCGTCACGATCAACGGGCTGAGCGACGCCGGCGGCGCGCTGCTGGCGGTCGGCGCCGGGCTGCTCGCGCTGCTGTTGCTGCTGCTGATCCCGGTGCTGCTGCTGATCGTGGTGGGCGCGGTGGCGATCGCGGTGATCTGCGGCGTCGGCGTGCCGCTCATCGCGCTCGCATTGGTGCTGGCAGTGGCCACGTCGCCCATCTGGATCCTGGGCCTGCTCGTCTGGATGGCCGCGCGGCGGCGCGAGACGAATCGCCTCGTCGGTTCGGCTACGATGCCCGCCTGACGCTGCCCGCCGCTTGCGCGGGCACGCACAGCACCAAGGCTGATCCATGAACACGACCTCTTCTCCCGAAGCCGCCGCCCCGGTGCGCGGCGTGATCGCCGACGACGAGCGGCTGATGCGCGACCAGCTCAAGGCGCGCCTGGCCGAGGTGTGGCCCGAGCTGCAGATCGTCGGCGAGGCCAAGAACGGCCTCGAGGCCGTCGACCTGGTGGCCGAGCACCATCCCGACGTGGTGTTCCTCGACATCCGCATGCCGGGCCTCTCCGGCGTGGACGCCGCCCGCCGCATCGCGCAGCTGCCGGCCGGCGACGACGACGACGGCGACGCGTCGCTGCCCGAGATCGTGTTCATCACCGCCTACGACCAGTACGCGATCGAGGCCTTCGAGCAGGGCGTGGCCGACTACGTGCTCAAACCCGCCGAGCGCGAGCGCCTGGGCGTGACCGTCTCGCGCATCAAGCAGCGCCTGGCGCTGCGCGGCACCGACGACGAGCCGCCCGCGCCGCACCTGCAGCAGCTGCTGCACAAGCTGTCGGCCAAGCTCAATCCGGGCGGCACGCCGCCCGCGCTGAAATGGATCCAGGCCACCGTCGGCCAGGCGATCCAGATGATCCCGATCGAGGACGTGCTGTTCTTCATCTCGGACGAGAAATACACGCGCGTGCAGACGGCCAGCATCGAGGCGCTGATCCGCAAGCCGATCAAGGAGCTCGTCGACGAGATCGACCCCGACCTGTTCTGGCAGATCCACCGCTCCACGCTCGTCAACACGCGCTGCATCGCAGGCGTGACGCGCGACCTGCGCGGGCGCCAGATCGTCGCCATCAAGGGCAGCAACGAAAAGCTGGAAGTCAGCCGCTCCTACACGCACCTGTTCAAGGGCATGTGACTCGGCGGCGCGCGCTGGAGGGCGGCCGCCGGGCACGCCCGGCGCGACGCCTCAGAGGTGGATGACGCGCGCGAGCACCGCCCAGCCCAGGCCGCCGGCGATGCCCAGCGCCAGCACCAGCACCACCGACCACAGGCGTCGCGAGGACGCGGGCGCCGGCGCGGCCTCGTCGGCCGGAGGCTCGCTCTCGCTCTCGACGCTACCGATGTCCATCGCGCTGGTGGGCTGGAAACCGCTCACGAACGCGGTGTCCGGCGCGTCGTCGCCGGCGCCTCGGCGCAGCAGTTCGGCCTTGGCGGTGACGCGCTCGATCTCGCTGAGCGTCTCGCCGTCCAGCCGCGCGCGGATCTCGCGCTCGGTCAGGTTGCGGTAGTTGCGGGCCAGCGAGGCCCCGGCTTGCGGTGGGGAAAGAAGACTCAAGGGGCGACCTCCGGTGCGCGGACGGCCGCACGAGCGATGAACCACTGGCCGAGCCAGTAGAAGGACAGGTTCCACAGCGTGGGCAGCGGCACGCCGCCGACGAACTTGTCGGTGGCGAGGATCGCGTCCGACAGCACGAACAGCGCCGCGCCGATCGCGACGACGCGCCACTTCGCGGCATCGGGCCGTGCGCGGCACGCGAGCCAGACCGACGTCGCCTGCGCGGCCATCGCCGACAGCGCGGTGACGTAGACGAGCACCGGCACGCGCATGTCGGCCGGCACGCCGGCCCACAGCGACGCCAGCACGCTGGCGGCGACGACAGCCCAGGCACCGAAGGCCGGGCGGCTCGCCAGGAATCTCACGCGCCGCGTCAGCGCCACGAGGTAGGACAGGTGGCCCAGCAGGAACGCGACCAGCCCCGCGAGAAAGCCCTGCACGGGCCACAGCAGCGCGATGTCACCCAGCAGCGAGAACACGAGGCCGACGACGATCCAGCGCTTGACGAGGCCGTCGTCGCTGCGCCCCAGCGCCGCCCAGGCGATGACGCACAGCGTGGCCAGCGGCTTGAACGCGAAGTTGACCCAGGGCCGGTCGAGCGCCCACGGCGCGGACGCGATGGCCAGCAGCGCGGCCACGGCGCCGAGCAACGGCAGGATGCGACGCACGGAGGTGGTCGAGGAAGCGACGGACATGGGACGCGAGTGTCCCTGTCGAGTTGCGCAACTCGCTCAGGGTAAGCCCGTTCCAATCCCCGTTTTAGGGGAAAGCGCCGGCGCGCGACGTGAACTGGCGCACGCTTGCATGCGCCTGTCTAGACAGGCCGCTCCAGGCGCGCGGGAGCCGAGCGACAGCGCGTTTCAGTCGGCTGCGGTGGGCGGCGAGCTGGCCGCCTTGCTCGCCAGCGCCTCGCGCAGCTTGCGCAGGCGTTCGCGCGGGTCTTCCTGCGCCCTGGCCTCGTGCAGCTTCATCTCCGCGATGAAACGGCTTGGAATGCCGGCCACCGTCTCGCGGCCCTTCTTGCGCCGGCGCAGCGTGCTCACCGCGAGCGTCTGGCGCGCCCGCGTGATGCCCACGTACATCAGGCGGCGCTCTTCCTCGATGTGCGCGGCCGAGGTCTCCTCGTCGGCCTTGAACGGCAGCAGGCCCTCGTTGATGCCCGCCAGCACGACGTGCGGCCACTCCAGGCCCTTGGACGCGTGCAGCGTGGACAGCGTGACCACCTCCTGCTCGTCGCCGCGCTCGGCCAGGCTCAGGATGATGCTGATCGACTGGGCGATGTCGAGCACGCTCTTCTTCTCGCTCTCGAAGGTGCCGCCTTCCTGCGTGATCTCGCCGCCGCAGCGCTTGGCCACCCAGTCGACGAAGTCGAGCACGTTGCCCCAGCGCGCGGTGGCCACCTTGTCGGACTCCTCGGAGTCGCGCAGGTGCTGCTCGTAGCCGATGTCCTTGAGCCAGTCCGTCAGCATGGGCCGCGCGGCCTCGGCGCCGACCGTGTGGCGCGCCTTGTCCTGGAACTCGTTGACGTAGCGGCCGAACTCGTGGAGCCCGTCGATGGCCTTGGACTTCAGCGCGGTGCCCAGCGACTCGGCGAACAGCGCCTCGAACATGCTGACCTTCCACTTCTTCGAGAACTCGCTGAGCGCGCCGAGCGTGGTGTGGCCGATGCCGCGCTTGGGCGTGGTGACCGCGCGCAGGAAGGCCGGGTCGTCGTCCTCGTTGACGATCAGGCGCAGCCAGGCGCACAGGTCCTTGATCTCGGCGCGATCGAAGAAGCTCTGGCCGCCCGAGACCTTGTACGGAATCTGCGCGGCGCGCAGCTTCTGCTCGAACACGCGCGACTGGTGGTTGGCGCGATACAGGATCGCGAAGTCGGAGAACTTGATGCGCGCGTCGTTGCCGCGCAGCGCCTGGATGCGCGCGACGGCGCGCTCGGCCTCGTGCTCCTCGCCGTCGCACTGCACCACCTGCACCGGCTCGCCGTCGCCCAGGTCGCTCCAGAGCTTCTTCTGGAAGATCTTCGGGTTCAGCGCGATGACCTCGTTGGCCGCGCGCAGGATGGCGCTGGTGGAGCGGTAGTTCTGCTCCAGCGGGATCACCTTGAGCGTGGGGTATTCGGCGGGCAGGCGCTTGAGGTTGTCGATGGTGGCGCCGCGCCAGCCGTAGATGGACTGGTCGTCGTCGCCCACGGCCGTGAAGCGCGCGCGCTGCGGGTCGCCCACCAGCTGCTTGAGCAGCTCGTACTGCACGGCGTTGGTGTCCTGGTACTCGTCGACCAGCACGTGCTGGAACAGCTTCTGCCACTTGGCGCGCGCTTCCTCGTCGCGCTGCAGCAGCTTGAGCGGAAAGCCGATCAGGTCGTCGAAGTCGACCGCGCCGTAGGCCAGCAGCCGCTCCTCGTAGAGCTTCATCACCTTGGCGGCGACCTGCTCGTCGGCGTCCTTGGCCACGGACGGCGCCATGGCGCTGGTGATGCCGGTGTTCTTCCACAGGCTGATCGTCCACTGCCACTGGCGTGCGAGCTTGTTGTCGGTGGCGCCGCCGGCTTCCTTCATCACCCCCAGGACGTCGTCGGAGTCGAGGATGGAGAACTGCTCCTTCAGGCCCAGCTTGCGGCCATCCTCGCGCAGCATGCGCACGCCCAGCGAGTGCAAGGTGCTGATCGCGAGGTCCTTGGCCGCCTTGGCACCCACGAGCTGCTTGGCGCGCTCGCGCATCTCCTGCGAGGCCTTGTTGGTGAAGGTAATGGCCGCGATGTTCTTGGGCGCCAGCCCATGCTGCAGCAGGCGGACGATCTTGTAGGTGATGACGCGCGTCTTGCCCGAGCCGGCGCCGGCCAGAACCAGGCACGGGCTGTCCAGGTGGTGCACCGCCTCCATCTGGGCGTTGTTGAGCCCGGCCGCGGCTACGGGCGCGGCATGCGAAGAACGGAATTCGGGAGTGGCGGCCATGAGCGGGACGGGAACCTGAAACAGCGAAGAAAGCGCGGGAACCCGCTCGCCGGAGTCGATCCGATCATAGCCAACCAGGCCGGGCCCAGCCCTGCGGTCGGGCACCCGCGGTGTGATAGACGGCGCGTCGATTGCCTGTTGTGCACCGCGGCGACGCCGCCGGGAGACCCGCGGCGGGGAAATCGCCGCGGCTCTTCGGAAAGGCATCCATCATGAAGACCCCGTTCATCGCCCTGGCCTTTGCGGTCGCCGCCACCGCCGCCACGGCCCAGCTGGCCGCGCCGGTGGCTCAGGACGCCACGGCTGCGCCGCCGCAGGTGCATCGCCCGGCGCACGCGCTGCTGCACGCCGACCGCGAGCGCGTGAAGGGCGACAAGGAGCGGCTGCGCATGGCGCGCGCTGCCCACGACGGCGATGCCGTGCGCGCCGCCGAAGCCGCGTTGCGCAACGACATGGACGCCTGGCATGCCGATCGCGAGCGCTTGAAGCACTGACCCGGCCGCCCATCTGCAAGCTTGGCTTCAGCTTTCGCGCTTGGCGTAGGGAGCTTGCGCCGGCCGGCGTTGCTCGCCCTGGGCGAGTCGCCCAGAATCCCGCCTCGCGCCGGTTGCAGCCCGGGCGTTCGCGCCTTTCTTGGCAGCAATGCAAGAAAAACCCGAACGCACGTAAACCGATCGTGCGCGGGGTTCGTTAATCCGGCGTCCCCCACCCAATTCCACTCGGAAGGTTTCACCATGAAGAAGATCCTGATCGCCGTCCTGTCGCTCGCCATCGGCGCCACCGCTTTCGCCCAAGGCTCCGGCTCCGGCGCCCCGGCCCCGGCCGGCCAGACCGCCACCGCGTCGCCGGACGTCGCGTCCTCCGCCGTTGCCAAGAAGAAGGCCAAGCGCGCCGCCAAGAAGGCGAAGAAGGCTGCGTCGGCCGCTTCGTCGATGTAATTGGCGGGCATTGCGAAGCGGCTGCGGCCGCATCGCAAGCCGGAATGAAAGAAACCGACCTGGTCGCCCGGGTCGGTTTTTTTTCGTCCGCATGCGCCGGAAGACGCCGCGGAAAATGAAAAAAGGGCGCCCGTTGCGAGCGCCCTTTCGACGGAGCGGGGTCTCGACTCCCTCGGATCCTCAGCCCAGGTTGACCGGGAAGAAGATGCGCGCGCCGTCGCGCCAGATCAGCAGCGCGACGCGCTTGGGCTTGGTGGCCAGGATCGCCTTGACTTCGTCGACCGAGGCCACCGGCTTGCCGTTGACCGCCAGCACCACGTCGCCCTGTTCCACGCCGGCCTTGGCGGCGGCGCCGTCGGCGTTCTCCACCACCAGGCCGCTGGCGCCGACCTCGCCGCGCTCGTCGCGGTTGAGCGGACGCAGCGACAGGCCCAGCTTCTCGCCGGTGCTGGCGTTGTCGGCCTTGGCGACGTCGATCTTGTCGGTGCTGGCGCCCAGGGTCGCGACGACCGTCTCGAACTTCTTGTCACGCCAGACCTCCAGCGTCACCTTCTCGCCCGGACGCGCCAGGCCGACGCGCGAGGACAGCTGCCCCGGCTCCTGGATCGCCTCGCCATTGACCTTGGTGATCACGTCGCCCGACTTCAGGCCGGCCTTGGCCGCGCCGCTGTTCGGAGCCACGGTGGACACCAGCGCACCGTCCGGACGCTCCAGGCCAAAGCTCTCGGCCAGGTCCTGCGTCAGCGGCTGGATCGACACGCCCAGGCGCGCATGCGTCGCATGGCCGGTGGCCACGATCTGGTCCTTGATGGCCAGCGCGACGTCGATCGGGATCGCGAAGCTCACGCCCTGGAAGCCGCCCGTGCGGCTGTAGATCTGCGAGTTGATGCCGATGACGTTGCCCGCGGCGTCGAACAGCGGGCCACCCGAGTTGCCGGGGTTGACCGCGGCGTCGGTCTGCAGGAACGGGACGAAGTTCTCGCCGCTCTCGCTGGGCAGCGAACGGCCCTTGGCGCTGATGATGCCGGAGGTGGCGGTCTGGTCCAGGCCGTAGGGTGCGCCGATGGCCAGGACGTAGTCGCCCACCATCAGCTTGGACGGCTGGCCGAAGCGCACCACGGGCAGGTTCTTCGCGTCGATCTTGAGCACCGCGATGTCGGTGGCGGCGTCCACGCCCAGCACCTTGGCGGTGTACTCACGCCGATCCTGCAGCTTGACGACGACGTCCTTGGCTTCCTTGACCACGTGCGCGTTGGTCAGGATCAGGCCGTCCGAGCCGATGATGAAGCCCGAGCCCAGGCCCTTGAACGGCTGCTCGGCCGCCTGTCCGCCGTGCTGGAACTGCGGCGCGCCGGGCATGCCGCGGAAGAAGCGGAACAGCGGATCGTCCGGGCCGAAGCCTTGTTCCTGCAGTTCCTCGGCGGTCTGCTTGTGCGTGCCGGCCACG
>JBJMWE010000048.1:0-2872 GCA_045810285.1 Vitreoscilla sp.
CGCGCGGAGAGGGTGGTGACACGCGCGGAGAGCGCGATGACACGCGCGCAGAACGCGATGACACGCGCGGAGGGCGTGATGACACACGCGGCGAGCGCGATGACTCGTGCTGAGGGCGTCTTCGAGCACGCCTGAACGAAGTCAGCCACCGGGGCCCAAAAAGCAAAAAGGGCGCCGAAGCGCCCTTTCCACGATCCCGCCCGGGAAGCCGCTGTCAGGCGGCGGCGGGGGCAGCCCGGGCCTTGACCGTGGCAGCCAGGCGGCTCGTGTGGCGAGCGGCCTTGTTCTTGTGGAACAGACCCTTGTCGGCGATCGAGTCGATCGTCTGCTGGGCGGACTTGAACAGATCGGCGGCCTTGGCCGAATCACCGGCGGCGACAGCCTTCTGAACGTTCTTGATGACGGTGCGGAACTTGGAGCGCAGCGACGAGTTGTGCGCGTTCAGCTTGACGTCTTGGCGAGCGCGCTTGCGGCCCGACGCGAGACGGACGGTGCGCTTCTTGGCTTTGGAAGAGGTTGCCATTTGGTATTAGTGCTCCGGGCGGGGAGAAAAGTCTTCGATCATACCACGGGTCCCGTCAAAATGCACGCACACCCAAAACAAATCAGCTGGACGGGCAGCCAGTGCGGTCCCTGCGTCGGCGGCCGCGCGATGACGGTCAGGCTTCCCGCTGCGCGGCGGCGCCCGACCCCTCGGGGAAGGGCGCCGCGCGACGGCCGCACCCTCAGTTCAAGTCGATGCGCCCGTACAGCCCATGCTGCTCGGCGCCCGGACCCGCCGTGAAGAACAGCGTCTTGCTGGGCTGGCTGTTCAGGTCGTTGCCGAACTGCAATGCCCACAGGCCGGGCACCACGATCGCGCTGCCGTCGTTGTTGCTGACGGTGCCCACCATCGCGCCGGTGGCCGGGTCGTATGCGTTGATCTTGCCGTCGCCGAAGTTGCCCACCAGCAGCATGTTCGCGAACTTGCCGAAGCTGGCCGGCGCCATCGCCAGGCCCCAGGGCGCGTTCAGCGCGCCGCCGGCCGGGATCAGGTGGGTGAGCAGGTTGCCCTGCAGGTCGAACACGTCGACCACGCCCAGGCCGGCGCCCTTCTTCTCGTGCGTGACCGGATCGGGCTGCGCATACGCGACGTAGATCTTGCCGCCGATCTGCTGGATGCCGAACGGCGCGTAGCCCGCGGGCAGCGTCGGATCCGTGAAGCCGCCCGCCGTGGTGACGGGCGCGAACGAGCCGTCGAACACCGAGACGTCGCCGTGCGCAAAGTCGGCGGCGTAGATCAGGTTCGTCGCACCGGTGCTGATCGCCAGGCCGGTGTAGACGTCGCCCGACGTGCTCTCGTCGACGACGGTGAACGCGTGCGTGCCGTCGACGCTGGGCGCCCACGCCGAGATCTGGCCTTGCAGCGTGGCGAAGATGAACGGCGCGGGACCGGTCTTGGCGTTTTGCGTGATGGTGAACGCGCTGCTGCCGTTGAACACGATGCCCGACGGGCTGCCCTGGTTCAACGTGACGACCAGCGACTGCTGGACGCCGGTGCCGTCGTACAGCGTCGAGGTACCCGTGCCGGCGTTGGCCAGCCACGAGAAGCCCTGCGGGTTGAAGGCGAGGCCCCAGGCGTTGACGAGGTTGGCGTCGTGGTGCAGCGCCTGGGTGGCGGCGGTGTCGCTCACCAGCGCATTGGCCACGTAGTTGCCGCCGCCCGCGCCGCCGAAGCTGGTGCCGGTGGGCGTGCAGGTGCGGGTGCCGTACGGGTCGGTGGTGCAGGTCTGGCCGCCGCCGGCGGCCGGCGGGGTCGGCGTGCCGCCGTAGCCGCCTCCGCCTCCGCCGCACGCGGCCAGCAGGGCGGCGCTGGCGAATGCGAGCACGAGGGAAAGGGGAAGGGGGCGGGCGATCGGGGTGTCGGTCATGGTCTCGGCTCCAGTGTTGGATTGCGACGCGTTGCAGCGCCTGCACGTGGATGCCGTCGGCCGCTGCCGCGGTTCAAGCCGTTTCAGAATGCGACGCTGGCGCTCAGGATCCAGGCGGCGCGGCGTCCGCGCGCGTCGAGCCCGCCGCGCGCTCGGCCCGCGAGGATGCCGTCGCGCGCGAGCTGCACGTCCCAGCGCGCGAGCGTCGCGCCGATACCTGCCAGCGTATCGGTGCGGTCGGGCGGGCGCGGCTGGTAGTCGGGGGCGGTGCCGTAGTGCAGCCAGCCCGCATGGCCGAACACGTGCCAGCGCGCATCGATCGCGTGGCTCGCGTTGAGCTCGGTGTAGAACGTGCGCATGTAGCCGCCGAAGTAGTGCGGGGCGTACCAGGCGCGCAGCGCGAAGTCGGGGCCCAGCAGGCCCAGCATCGCCTCGGTGAAGTCGGTGTCGCCGGCGGCCACGTGGTGGGTGCGATGCAGGGCCGCGTCCCAGCCCCACTCGGGCGGCAGCGCGCCGAAGCGGCCGCTCCAGCCGAGCATCGCCTCGGCGCGCGACAGGCCGGCATCGCGGGTGCGCCAGAGTCCGGAGATGCCGCCATAAGCGCCCACGGACACGTCCAGCATCGCGCTCGCGCGCACGACGGGGCCGTCGTCGCCGGTGCCCATGCCGCGGTAGCGGTCGACGCTGGCCACGCCCAGCGTGCCCGCGACCTGTGCCTGCGCGGCGCACGACGCCGCGAGCACGGCCGCGGCGAGCACGCAGCGCGCGGCCTGGCGCCTTGCGCCGGGTGTCGCGTGGCTGCGTGCCGGGGCCGTCAAATGCGCGTGCCCATTTCAGCGCGGCGTCATGGCGAGGCGACGACGTTGCCCGACGCGCCGCCGGCGGTGCTCGCGAGCAGCGCGCGGCAGCCGGGCGCGGCGCTCGCGCGGGCCGCCGCGGGCTGCGCGGCGTTGAGCAGCGAG
>JBJMWE010000049.1:0-4658 GCA_045810285.1 Vitreoscilla sp.
GCCGGCGCCGCGCGCGAGCGCGCCCGCGGCCGAGCCGGACGCCTCCGCTGCGGAGGCGCGCTGATGGCCGCGTGGCTGCGCCCGCCGCTGGCCGACGCCCTGGCCGTCGCCGCCTTGCTCGTCGCCCTGCCGGGACTGTGGGTGGCGCCGACGCTGTTCTTCGCCAGCTGGCTCGCGGCCTGGTGGTTCTGGATCGGCATCGTGCTGGGCGGGCTGGTGGGTGCGTGGATCCATGCGCTGACCGGCGGCCGCTGGGGCGAGGCCCTGCGGCTGGCGGCGCTGCCGCTCGCGCGCGGACTGCCGTGGCTGCTGCTGCTGTTCCTGCCGCTGGCCGCGGGCCTGGCGCGCGTGTTCCCGTGGGCCGGCCGCGACCCCGCATGGGCGCACGACATCGCGCAGCCGGCCCTGCAGCTCGCCTGGTCGACGCCGGTGGCGTTCTGGCTGCGGATGGCCGCCTATGCCGCGACGTGGTGGCTGCTGGCGCGCCCCGCCATGCTGGCGCGCAAGGGCCTGGCCGCCGCGGCGCTCATCGCGCACCTGGTCGTCGGCACGCTCGCGTCGATCGACCTCGTGATGACGCTGGTGCCCGGCTGGTACAGCACCGGCAACGGGCTGGTGGTGCTGTGCGGCGGGGCGCTCGGCGGCGCGGCGCTCGCCACCGCGCTGGTCGCGCGGCTGGCGCCGGAGCGCTTCCCGACGCCGCCGCCGCGCCCGGCCCGGCCACGCATCCCGCCGGTGTGGCGCGACCTCGGCAACCTGCTGCTGATGTGGCTGATGCTGTGGGCCTACACCGCCTTCCTCGAGTTCCTCATCATCTGGGCCGAGGACCTGCCGCGCGAGATCGCCTGGTACGTGCCGCGCATGGCCTCCGGCTGGGCCTGGGTGGGTGCCGGACTCATCGCGCTGCAGTTCGGCGTGCCGCAGGTCGCGCTGCTGATGCGTGCGCTCAAGGACGACCCGCGCCGGCTGGCGTGGCTCGCGCTGTGGCTCGTCGCCGGCCAGCTCGTCGACACGGCCTGGCTCGTCGTGCCGTCGATCGAGCCGCATGGCGGGCAGGCGTGGTGGCTGGTGCCGGCGCTCGCGCTCGCGATGGGCCTGCCCATCGTCGGCCGCGCCGCGCGCGCGCTCGCCGACGCGCCCGCCGCCACGCAGGAGCCGGCCCATGCGTGACGACGCGCTCCCCGTCGCGAAGCTGCTCGGCGCGGCGGCCGCCATCGTCGGCGCGGTCGCGCTCGCGCTGGCGGTGGTGCTGCTGGTCCTGCACCAGCGCCGCGTGCCCCCGGGCGGCCGCCCGATCGCGGCGCCGCCGCCGCTGTCCGCCGGACAGCCGATGCTGGAGCCGGCACCGCAGCCCGATCTGGCGGCCTACGAGGCGGCCAGCCGGCGCACGCTGCACGGCCTGGGCTGGGTCGACGCCGCCAGCGGCGTGGCGCATGTGCCGATCGAGACCGCGATGGCCATGCGAGCCGCGGCCGCGGCGTCGGGGGCGTCGCGATGAGACGCGTCCTCGCCGTGCTCGCGCTCGCGCTCGCGCTCGCGCACGCGGCCGCGTTCGCGCAGGCGCCCCCGCGCGACGCGGCCCTCGCGCCGACGCCGGTGCCGCCCGCGGTGTCGTTCGACCAGCGGCTCGGCGCCGCGCTGCCGCTGTCCGCCGCGTTCACCGACAGCGCCGGCCGCGCCGTGCGCCTGGGCGACGAGCTGGGCCCGCGCGCCACGTTGTTGATGCTGGGCTGGCACCGCTGCCCGCAGCTGTGCGGCCTCGCGACGCAGGGCGTGCTGGAGGCGCTGCGCCAGGCCGGCGTGGCGGGCCCGGCCGCGCGCGTCGTCTTCGTCAGCGTCGACCCCGCCGAGACCGCGGCCGACGCCGCAGCGCGCCGGCTGGCCGACGTCGGCTACGCGCAGCTCCTCGCGGGCCAGGACGGGCGCGCGTTGCCGCCCATCGAGCGCCTCGTGGGCCCCCCGGCCAGCATCCGGTCGCTGGCCGCGAGCGTCGGCTTCGCGTGGCGACCCGGCGACGAGCGGGCGCGCCTCGCGCATCCGGCCGGGGTCGTGGTCGTCACGCCCGACGGCCACGTCTCCCGGTACCTGATGGGCGTGCGCTACGACGCGGACGACCTGCGCACGGCGATCGACGACGCGGCGCGCGGCCGCCTGGGCACCCTCACCGACCGCATCGCGCTGCTGTGCGCCCACCTCGATCCGCGCACCGGCCTGCACACCGCCGGCGCGATGCTGCTGGCGCGGCTCGCCGGTCTCGCGGCGCTCGCCGGACTGGCCGTGTTCGCGTGGCGCCACCGGGAGGCGCGCTGATGGCTGCCGACACCGACGCCGCGCTCAGTTCGGGCTTTCGCCTGCTGGACGTCGCCGCGTCCACGCAGGCCAGCCGCACCGATGCGATCTTCCTGGCGATGCTGCTGCTGTGCGGCACGGTGGCCCTCGTGCTGCTGGTGCTGGTGGTGTTCTTCACGCTGAAGTACCGGCGCGGCAACGCGGTCGACCGCACCCCGCCGCGGGAGCTGAGAGGCATCGAGATCGCCTGGACGGTCACGCCCCTGCTGGTCTTCTTCGGCGTGTTCGGCTGGGCCGCGCACGACTACGTCACGCTGGCCGACCCGCCCGCCGACGCGCTGCCCGTCAGCGTGGTGGCCAAGCAGTGGATGTGGAAGCTGCAGCACCGCAACGGCCGGCGCGAGATCAACGAGCTGCACGTGCCGCTCGGCGAGCCGGTGGTGCTGACGATGGCCTCGCAGGACGTCATCCACAGCTTCTTCGTGCCCGCGTTCCGCCTCAAGCAGGACGTGGTGCCGGGCCGCTACACGCGGCTGTGGTTCACCGCCACGCAGCTGGGCGAGTTCCCGCTGTTCTGCTCCGAGTACTGCGGCAGCGAGCATTCGCGGATGACCGGGCGCGTCGTCGTGATGTCGCCGTCGGACTACGGCCGCTGGCTCGCCTCGGGCCCGGCCGCGCCCGGCATGGCGCAGTACGGCTTCGCGCTGTTCCGCCAGCTCGGCTGCTCGGGTTGCCACGACGCGCGCTCGACCATCCACGCGCCGCTGCTCGACGGACTCTACGGCCGCACGGTGCACCTGCAGGACGGCCGCACACGCGTCGCCGACGCGAGCTACCTGCGCGACTCGATCGTGCTGCCGGCCAAGGACGTCGTCGCGGGCTTCGCGCCGGTGATGCCCTCGTTCGCCGGCCAGGTCAGCGAGGAGGACCTGCAGGCGCTGATCGCCTACATCCAGTCGACGAGCGCACGGGACGCGACGCCATGACCACCGACACCCTGCCCGCCAGCTACCTGGACGACGGCCTGACGCTGCGCTCGTGGCTGCTCACCACCGACCACAAGCGCATCGCGATCCTGTACGCGCTCGGGATCACCGCCTTCTTCTTCGTGGGCGGCGCGGCCGCGACGATCATCCGCATGGAGCTGGCCACGCCCGTCGGCGGCCTCGTCTCCGACGACGGCTACAACAAGCTGTTCACGGCGCACGGCGTGATCATGGTGTGGCTGTTCCTGATCCCGTCGATCCCGTCGGTGCTGGGCAACTTCCTGCTGCCGCTGATGCTGGGCGCCAGGGACCTCGCGTTCCCGCGGCTGAACCTGCTGTCGTGGTACCTGTACATGGCCGGCGGCCTGGTCACGCTGGAGGCGCTGCTGCTGGGCGGCGTGGACACCGGCTGGACCTTCTACACGCCGTATTCCACGATGTTCTCCAACACCTACGTCGTGCTGACGCTGGTGGGCGTGTTCGTGACGGGCTTCTCGTCGATCCTCACGGGCCTGAACTTCATCGTCACCATCCACACGCTGCGCGCGCCGGCCATGGGCTGGTTCAAGCTGCCGCTGTTCGCGTGGGCGATGTACGCCACCAGCCTGATCCTGGTGCTGGCCACGCCGGTGCTCGCCATCACGACGCTGTTGCTGTGCGCCGAGCGCCTGTTCCAGATCGGCATCTTCGACCCCGCGTTCGGCGGCGACCCGCTGCTGTTCCAGCACCTGTTCTGGTTCTACTCGCACCCGGCCGTCTACATCATGGTGCTGCCGGCGATGGGCGTCGTCAGCGAGATCGTGCCGTGCTTCGCGCGCCGCCCCGTGTTCGGCTACGACTCCATGGCCTACGCGATCCTGGCCATCGCCAGCGTGGGCTTCCTCGTCTGGGGCCACCACATGTTCGTGAGCGGCCAGTCGCTGGCGGCCAGCATGACGTTCTCGCTGCTGAGCTTCATCGTGGCGATCCCGTCGGCGATCAAGGTGTTCAACTGGACGGCCACGCTCTACAAGGGCTCGATCCGCTTCGACGCGCCCATGCTCTACGCACTCGGCTTCGTCGGGCTGTTCACGATCGGGGGACTGACCGGGCTGTTCCTCGCCTCGCTGGCGCTCGACGTGCACCTGACCGACACGTACTTCGTCGTCGCGCACTTCCACTACATCATGGTGGGCGGCACCGTGATGGCGTATTTCGGCGGCCTGCACTTCTGGTGGCCCAAGGCGACGGGCCGGATGTACCCGGAGGTCTGGGCGCGCATCGCGGCGGTGCTGGTGTTCGTCGGCTTCAACCTGACGTTCTTCCCGCAATTCATCGTCGGCTATCTCGGCATGCCGCGCCGCTACCACGCCTATCCGGACGAGATGCAGGTGCTTAACGTGA
>JBJMWE010000050.1:0-3865 GCA_045810285.1 Vitreoscilla sp.
CAGCAGACCGTGTTCCAGGCGAACTACGACCCGCGTTTCGCCGATCCGACGGGCCGCACGTTCTACGGTCGCCTGGGCTACTCGTTCTGATGAACGCCTGAGCGATACGGTGTCCCCGACAGGCCTGGCCTGCCGGGGCGTCGATCCCGAAACCGCCTCCCGGCTCGCCGGCAGGCGGTTTTTTCATGGGCGATCCGGGTGGGGGTGGCGCTTTCGACGCGGGGTGGATCCTGCGACTTCGCGCAGCATGACGCACATGCGCGGCGCAGCGCCGCAGGATCCACGCCAGGGGCAACGCCCGCCCGGCGCGGAGCGCGAGGCAAGTCAGCGCGGCGCGAGGCGGATCGCGCCGTCCAGGCGGATCACTTCGCCGTTGAGCATCTCGTTGGTGACGATCTGGTGCACGAGCTTCGCGAAGTCGGCGGGCGTGCCCAGGCGGCTGGGGAAGGGCACGTTGGCGGCGAGCGCGTCCTGCACCTCCTGCGGCATGCCGAACAGCATGGGCGTGCCGAAGATCCCCGGGGCGATCGTCATGTTGCGGATGCCGATCTTGGCGAGGTCGCGCGCGATCGGCAGCGTCATGCCGACCACGCCGCCCTTGCTGGCGGCATACGCGGCCTGGCCGATCTGGCCGTCGAAGGCCGCCACGCTGGCGGTGCTGATCAGCACGCCGCGCTCGCCGGTGGCCTCGGGTTCGTTGCTGCCCATCGCCTCGGCCGCCAGGCGGATCATGTTGAAGCTGCCGATGAGGTTGATCGTGATGACCTTGGCGAACAGGTCCAGCGCGTGCGCGCCGGTCTTGCCCACCGTGCGCGAGGCCGGCGCGATGCCGGCGCAGTTGACCAGGCCCATCAGCTTGCCCAGGCCCTTGGCGGCCTCGACGACGCGGCGGCCGTCGGCTTCCTGCGTGACGTCGCAGCGCACGAAGACCTGGCCCAGCTCGGCGGCCACGGCCTGGCCGCGCTCCTCCTGCAGGTCGGCCAGCACCACCTTGGCGCCGTTGGCCACCAGCATGCGCGCCGTGCCTTCGCCCAGCCCCGAGGCCGCGCCGGTGACGATGAATACCTTGCCCGAGATTTCCATGCTTGCTCCTGTGCCGGCCTGGGCGCTCGACGAGGGGCGCGGGCCGGCTTGATTGACGTTAACGTAAACGTCAATTGTCGCTGGAACGGCGCGCAAGGCAAGAGGGGCGGCATCGCCCCGGACCCGGAAACGAAAAAGCCCGCGACGTCGCCGGCGCGGGCTGCAGAAGGACGCGAGCGCCGGTCTCAGGCCGCGAGGGCCGCCAGCACGCGCTCGGTGATCTCGGCGACGCTGCCGGTGCCGTTGACCTTGCGGCAGCGCGGCGCCTGGGCGTCGCCCGTGGCGGCCCAGTTCGCGTAGTAGGCGACCAGCGGTTCCGTCTGCTCGTGGTACGTGGCCAGGCGCTTGCGCACGATGTCCTCGGCGTCGTCGGGGCGCTGGACCAGCGGCTCGCCGGTGACGTCGTCCAGGCCTTCGACCCTGGGCGGGTTGTTGAGGACGTGGTACGTGCGGCCCGAAGCCGCATGCACGCGCCGGCCGCTCATGCGGTCGACGATGGCGCTATCGGGCACGTCGATCTCCAGCACCAGGTCGAGCTTGACGCCCGCGGCCTTCATCGCGTCGGCCTGCGGGATGGTGCGCGGGAAGCCGTCGAACAGGAAGCCGTTGGCGCAGTCGGCCTGGGCGATGCGTTCCTTGACCAGCGAGATGATCAGGTCGTCGCTCACCAGGCCGCCGGCGTCCATCACCTGCTTGGCCGCCATCCCCAGCGGCGTGCCGGCCTTCACGGCGGCGCGCAGCATGTCGCCCGTGGAGATCTGCGGGATGCCGTATTTCTGGCAGATGAACGCGGCCTGCGTTCCTTTGCCTGCGCCGGGGGCGCCCAGAAGAATCAATCTCATCGCTTGCCTTTGAAGGTCGAAAATTCTTTATGGCGCCCGCCCGATATCGATTCGGACGCGCCGCAGTATCGGGTGGCCAGGAAACCCGGGGAGTACTCGACAGAATATCATGCGCACCCTTGCAGGGCCTTACTGCACCAGCATGGAACTGCGATGACAACTTGCGGTTTTCCGCAGTATCCGAGCCGCGCCCGTCAGTCGTTCGCGGTCGTCAGCAACGCGCGTACGCGGGCGAGATCTTCGGCGGTGTCGACGCCGCCGGGCGGCGCATGCGGCGCGATGTGCACCACGATGCGCTCGCCGTGCCACAGCACGCGCAGCTGCTCGAGCGATTCGAGCCGCTCCAGCGGCGCCATGGCCAGCGTGGGGAAGGTGCGCAGGAAGCCGGCGCGGTAGGCGTACAGGCCGATGTGGCGCAGCGCGCCGACGTCCTGCGCGCCGGCCCGGGGCAGCGCCGGCTGGCCGGCGCTGGACGCGTCGCGCCACCAGGGCAGCGGCGCGCGGCTGAAGTACAGCGCGCGGAACTTCGCGTCCAGCACCACCTTGACGACGTTCGGGTTGGTGAAGTCGGCCACGTCGTCGATGGCGTGCGCCGCGGTGGCGACGACCGCCTGCCCGTCCGTCTCGAGCAGGCCGGCGCATTGGCGGATCAGCGCGGGGTCGATCAGCGGCTCGTCGCCCTGCACGTTGACGACGATGTCGTTGCCGTCCAGCCCCAGCAGGGTGCAGGCCTCGGCGAGGCGGTCACTGCCGCTGGCGTGGTCGACGCGCGTCATCACGGCCTCGACGCCGTGCTGCCTGCAGGCCTCGAGGACGCGTGCGTCGTCGGCGGCCACCACCACGCGCAGCGCGCCGGCACGCGCCGCCTGGCGCGCCACGCGCACCACCATCGGCAGGCCGCCGATGTCGGCCAGCGGCTTGTCGGGCAGGCGGCTCGACGCCATGCGGGCCGGAACGAGGACGGTGAACGTCACGGCGCGGCCTTTCAGGACGCGAGCGGCGATGCCGGGGTGGCGGCGGTGGTCGCCGTGGCCAGCGGCCGCGCCTCGCTCTCCAGCATCACGGGGATGCCGTCGTGGATCGGGAACGCCAGCTTGTCGGCCGTGCACTCGAGTTCGACGAGGCGCCCGTCGGCATCGCGGCCGGCTTCGAGCGGGCCCTTGCAGATCGGGCACACGAGCATGGCGATGAGTCGGTGGTCGATGGTCATGGTGGAACGGTGCCGGTGCTGCCGGCGAGGCAAGTGGGGTTCAGGCCGGCGGGGCGCGCCGGGCGAGCGCGTCGCGCAGCGCGGTGGCGAGCGGGACGGGCAACCCGAAGTCTAACGTGGCGACCCACACGCGCGTGCGGCCGACCGGACTGCCGGCCAGCTTGACGGCGTCCTTCTCGGTGACGATCACGTCGGGCGTGTCGGCGGGCCATGGCAGCGTGGCGAATCCGGCGTGGTCGGGCAGGGGTTGCCGCTCGAGCGTCAAGCCCTCGGCCTCCAGCATCGCGAAGAAGCGCTCGGGATCGCCGATGCCGGCGGCGGCGAGCACCGTGCGGCCACGCAGCGCGTGCAAGGTCTCGCGCGACGCCGGGGCGCCGCGCGACCAGTCGTCGAGGGCGACGGCGCCGCCGAGCGCGCGCACCGCTTCGAAGCAGCGTTCGGGCGCGGCGGGCAGCGCCAGCGCGGGCGGCGCGGGCCAGTGGCCGTTGACGAGGATGAAGCGGGGTGTGTCGGCCTGCGCCGGTCGGATGGCGTCCGCGCGCTCGCGCAACGGGCCCGCGGGCAGCGGGCGCCCGTTGCCGATGCCGCGGCCGTCGAACACCACCAGCTCGATGTCGCGCGGCAGTGCGTGGTGCTGCAGGCCGTCGTCGGCGACGATGACGTCGACCTCCGGATGCGCCGCGAGCAGCCGCAACGCGGCCTCGCGCCGCGCGCGCGCGACGGCCACCGG
>JBJMWE010000051.1:0-8167 GCA_045810285.1 Vitreoscilla sp.
CGCCGGCACCAGTGCCGCACCGTTGCCGACGACGGTCTCGGCCGGTACCGTGACGGGCGGGTTGACGACGATGGCCGGCGCAGCCGGGGCCGCCGCGGCCTTCTGTTCGTCCGCGGCGCGCTGGGCCTTGAGCTCGGCGACCTGGGCCTGGAGCTTCTGCACGGCGGCCTCGAGGTCGGCCAGCTGGTCGGCGCGCGCGGCGCTCGTGGCGACGAGCAGGCCCGCCGAGACGAGCGCGGTCGCGACAGGGTTCAAGCGGAACAAGGCAGTGCGGGCGGTCATGGTCTGTCTCCTCGGTGTGGTCGTTGGTGGACGGGAATCGACGGGCATGCAGCGGCTCGCCCGGGCCGTCGCGCGGCGCGGGCCGGCGTGGACGAGACGATGGCTAGTAGCGCAGTTGCGCGACCTCGCGCAGTTCCTCGGGCGTGGCGCTGCCGAAGCCGAAGAACTCGAGGTAGGCGGGGATCATCTCGAAGAGCATGTCCGTGCCCAGCTGGAACGGGCAGCCCCTGGCGCGGGCCGCGAGCAGCAGCGGCGTCATCTCCTGCTTCATCACCACTTCGCCGACGAACGTCGTGGGCGCGATGCGGTCCACGTCGAAGGGCAGCGGATCGCCGTCCTTCATGCCCAGCGGCGTGGCGTTGACGATCAGGTCGAAGCCGGCGGGGTCGTTCGAGCCCAGGCCGATCTCGAGCGCCGGGTAATGCTCGCGCAGGCGCGCCGCCAGCGCCTCGGATGCCGCGCGACTGCCGTCGAACAGCGCCATCTGCGCGACGCCCGCCGCGGCCAGCGAGGCCGCGATCGCGGAACCGACGCCGCCGTTGCCCGACACCAGCACGCGCCTGCCGGCGAGCGCCAGCCCCTTGCGCTGCACGCCGCGCACGAAGCCGGCGCCGTCGAACTGGTCGCCCAGCAGCGTGCCGTCCGGGCGCAGCAGGATCGCGTTGGACGCGCCGGCGATGCGCGCCGTCGGCGTCAGCTCGTCGACCAGCCCGTTGGTGACGACCTTGTGCGGCATCGTCACCAGCGCGCCGCGCACGTTGGACATCGCGAAGATGGCCTTCAGGCTGGTCGCGTAGTCGCCCGGTCGCACGCCCATCGGGATGACGGCGGCATCGATGCCGTGCTTGTCGAACCACGGGTTGTAGATCATCGACGCCTTGAACGACTCGGTGGGGAAGCCGATGTGGGCGATGAGCGTCGTCTTGCCACTGATCATGGAGTGCTCCGGAAATGCAGTGCCTGGCTCAGGCGGCCTTGCGCCAGCGCGACTGCGAGATCACGACTTCGCGCTGCTCGTCGTATTCGCGCTTGTCGGTCGGCGCGGCGCTGCGGTTGCCCAGATCCTTCAGCGCGACGCGGTAGGTCTCGCGGGCGGTGAAGGCCGAGACCGCGGCGATGGCCGTCGTCACCAACGTGAGCGAGCCGATCACCAGCGGGATGTTGGTCGACCCGGGGGGCGCGACGGAGGCGAACAGCGCCGGCAGCATCGCGGTGATCATGGTGCCGACGTTCTGCGAGATGGCCATCGCCGAGACGCGGGCGCGCGTCGGGAACAGCTCGGGGTAGAAGCTCGGGAACACGGCGTTGTAGCCCTGGTAGACCACGCCCCACATCAGCAGCGACATGCCGATGGCGAGCGGAACGTCGTGGATGCTGATCGCATACAGGTAGGCGTACGAGAGCAGCCCCGAGCCGAGCGCGCCGGCGATGATGAACGGGCGCCGGCCGATGCGATCCGACAGGTTGCCGACGACCGGGATGACCAGCACCGCCACGATGTTGCCCAGCACCGGGATCCACAGGTAGACGTCCTTGCTGAAGCCGATGCCGTAGGCCGGCTGCACGGCGTAGGCCGCGCCGAAGATCGTGGCCACCACGGCGATGACGTTCATCAGCGAGCAGCACACCACGCGCAGCATGTCGTCCCAGTGGAAGCGGAAGGCCTCCAGCACGGGTGCGCGGGGCACGGCGCCGCGCCGGGCCTCGGCGGAGAACGCGGGCGTCTCCTCGACCTCGCGCCGGATGACGAAGGCCACCGCGATCACCACGAAGCTGAGGATGAAGGGGATGCGCCAACCCCACTGGTTGAACTGCTCGGCCGGCATGTAGTGCGCGAGCGGCAGGAACACGGCCGCCGCCAGGATCTGGCCCGCCTGCACGCCCTGCAGGGTGAAGCTGGAGAAGAAGCCCCGGCGACCGAACGGCGCATGCTCCAGGATCATCGAGCTGGCACCGGAGATCTCGCCGGCCACCGCGAAGCCCTGGACGAGCCGCAGGATCACCAGCAGCACGGGCGCCAGCAGGCCGACCTGGTCGTACGTGGGCAGCAGGCCGACGGCGATCGTCGAGAAGCCCATCATGAACATGCAGATCAGCAGCACGCGCTTGCGGCCGTGGGTGTCACCGAGGTGGCCCAGGAAGAACGCGCCGATGGGCCGCGCGACGTAGCCCACGCCGTAGGTGGCCAGCGACGCGACGATCGCCGCGGTCGCATTGCCCTTCGGGAAGAAGATCTGCGGGAAGATCAGCGACGCGGCGGTCGCGTAGATGAAGAAGTCGTAGTACTCGAGCGCAGAGCCGATCCAGCCACTGGCCGTGGCCTTGCGCGTCTGCGTCGTCGCGTGCATTTCCTGGGTCATGCTTGTCTCCGTTGGAATGGACCTGGGCGGATGACGTCGGCTCCGCCTCTGGAATGCAATGTAGGCAGAGTCGCCCATTTTTCCCAGCGGCGCGCGCTGGGTGACGATCGATCATCGATCGCGTAGGATCCATGATCGACCGTTCCAAGGGTTTCACCGAGTGACCACGATGTCCGCGCGCAAGGAAATCGACCGCTCGCTGCTGATCGAAGGCCTGGGCAAGGGCCTGCGCGTCATCGAGCTGTTCTCGGACGACCACCCTCGCCTGACGGCCACCGAGGCCGGTGCGCTGGCCGGGCTCACCCGGACCGCCGCGCGGCGCTACCTGGTGAGCCTGGTGCACTTCGGCTACGCCGACACGGACGGCAAGCACTACTGGCTGCGGCCCTCGATCCTGCGGCTGGGCCAGAGCTACCTCGAGGCCGCGCGCCTGCCGCGCCTGGTACGGCCGTTCCTGCAACGGCTGTCGATGCAGACCGGCGAGACGGCCAACCTCAGCGTGCTCGACGGCCACGAGATCGTCTACCTCGAGCGCAGCAACTCGCCGCGCGTGGTGTCGATCGGCTTCCATGCCGGCGCGCGCACGCCGGCGCACGTCGTCTCCCCCGGCTTCGCCATCCTGTCCACGTTCGACAAGCGGCGGCTCGACGCCTGGATCGCCGCGCACGACTTCAGCCGCTTCACCGCCGACACGATCACCGACGCCGCCGCGATCCGCGACAAGGTCGGCACCGCCGCGCGCCTGGGCTACTCGTTCGTCCACCAGTACATCGACATCGGCCTGGGCGGCATCGCCGCGGCGCTGTCCGACCGTCACGGCCACTGCGTCGGCGCGATCAGCATGACGTTCCAGCTGCAGCGCTACCCCGAGGAGACCGCCATCGCGCAGCTGCTGCCGCCGCTGCAGGACGTGGTCAAGGTGCTGCGCGAGGTGATCTGAGGAGCATCCTCGTCAGCGCAGCTGCAACAGCCCGCCTTCGACGCGCCGGCGTGCATTCAGCGTGAACGGGCCCTGGCGCGCTCGCGTGCCGCCGGGGCGCCCGTCAGCAGTGCGGCGACCTGCTCGCGCAGCCAGCGGTTGGCCGGCTCCTGGTGGAAGCGCTCGTGCCAGTGCTGCTTGACGGTGAACGGCGGCACCGGGAACGGGCAGGCGAGCACGCGCAGGCCTGCGTTGCGCGCGAGGATCTCGCCGATCTGGCGCGGCAGCGTCGCCACCAGGTCGGACGTCGACACGATGGCGGCCAGGCCCAGGAAGCCGGGCAGCGACAGCATCACGCGGCGCTCGATGCGGGCGCGCGCCAGAGCGGCCTCGAGGTCGGCCGAGCCGGTGCCTGCCTGCGTCACCACGTGCGCGGCCTCGCGGTAGCCGCGCAGCGTCAGCGTCGCGCCGATGCGGGCGTTGGACGGCGCCGCCAGGCACACCCAGTCCTGCGTGAACAGCGCCTGCTGGTAGAAGCCGGTGTCCAGCCACGGGATGTAGCCGACGGCGATGTCGGCCGCGCCGGACTGCAGCGCGGCGCCGGTGTCGTCGTCGATGCGGATGGCGGCCACGGGCGCGCGCGGCGCCCGCGCGCGCAGGTGCGCGAGCAGGCGCGGCAGCACCGTGGCGTGGCTGGCGTCGGTCATGCAGATGCGCCAGGGGCGCGTGCTGGTGGCCGGGTCGAACGGCGCCTGCGGGGCGGCGATCTCGCCGAGCGCGCGCAGGGCGTCGCGCACCGGCGCGGCGAGGGCCTGCGCGCGCGGCGTCGGCAGCATGCCCGCGGGGGTGCGCACGAACAGCGGGTCGCCCAGGCGCTCGCGCAGCTTGCCCAGCCAGATGCTGACCGTGGGCTGGCTCTGGCCCAGCAGCTCGGCCGATCGGGTGACGCTGCGCGTGGCCAGGATCTGCTCGAACAGCCGCAGCCAGCGGACGTCGATCTCGCCCAGCGCGGCGTCAGCAGGCGGATCGACCTTCATTGCGTTCCGACATGAAGTGCATTGAGCCTGCATCGTAGACGACATGGCAGGCAGCGCCTATCGTCCAGCCCGCATGACCACTTCGCATACCCTGCGCCTGCCCGCCGCGGCCCCGCGCCGCACCGCCGATGGCCGACTGATGGGCGCCCTGTTCGTGCTGGCCGCCGTCGCCTGCTTCGCCGGCCTGGACACCACCTCCAAGGCGATCGGCGCCGTGCCGGTGATGATGCTGGTGTGGTTCCGCTACGTGACGCAGGCGGGCGTGACCGCCCTCACCCTGCTGCCGCAGCGCGGCAGGGCCCTGCTGCGCACGCGCCATCCGGGGCTGCACGTGCTGCGCGGCGTGCTGATCATGTCCACCAGCGTGTGCTCCTTCGTCACGCTGCGCTACATCGCCGTTGGCGAGGCCACCGCCATCCTGATGCTGACGCCGGTGCTGATGATGCTCGTCGCCTCGCTCGCGTTCGGCGAACGCATGTCGCCCGCGCGCTGGGTGCTGATGGGCGTGACCTTCGCGGGCGCGCTGCTGGTGGTGCAACCGGGCGGCGACCTGCTGTCGCCGGCGCTGCTGATGCCGCTGGCCACGCTGGCGCTCAACACCGGCTTCCACCTCGTGACCAGCCGGCTGGCGCGGCTCGACGATGTCGGCACCATGCAGTTCTGGACTGGCTGCACCGGCGCCGTGCTGGCCAGCATGGCGCTGCCGTTCTTCTGGGCCCCGCTGGGCGCGTGGACGACCTGGGCCCTGCTGGGCCTCGTGTGCGCCCTGAGCACGGCCGGGCACTGGATGCTGGTGGTGGGCTACGCGAAGGCCGGCGTCGCCACGCTCACCCCGCTGCTGTTCGCGCAGATCGCCTTCAGCACCCTGCTGGGCTGGGCGGTGTTCGCCCACGTGCCGGATGGCTGGGCGCTCGTCGGGCTGGCCGCCATCGCCCTCGGCGGCGCGGCGTGCACCTGGCTGTCGACGCGCGAGTGCGCGCCGGCGCGCGACGCCGCCGCGCTCGCGAACGCATCGATGGAACATTGAGCACCCCGCGCCCGCCGGCGGTGCACCCGCGCCTCCGGAACGCACGGCGAGGGAGCGCGCCTGCGCCGATTCGGCGCATCGCGCGACGTCTTCGAGGCCCTCGCGCCCGGTTCCCGCGGCCGGCGTGAAATGTGCAAGGCTTTGGCGAAGACGGCGCGAAATTCTCCGTCGGGTTGGAGCACAATCCGCCGCCAGCCGATGCCCGACGGCGACTGCGGGTGCCGCAGCCGGTGCTACGCGGCGCCGCGTAGTCTGGCTACAGAGGTACGCGGTTTGCCCCAATGTCGAGCGCGTTCCCGGCACGCAGCTTGCGATCCGGTACATCCGTTCGGAGCTAGATAATCGAACGGTCGTTCGTCGAGCCTGCCTGTCACAAGCCACTGCCAATCGGCTCCCTGACGATATTCGGTGCGGTCTAAACGCATAAGAGGCGTCGAAAATTAAGGGAAACCCGTAAAGGGTGGAGTGCACGAGCACGCTATAGTTCGCGACTCCGCAGCGCAGCCGCGCCGTGGAGACGCCAGGAAAAGATGCAGCGCCCAAACGGGTCGTCTGGAGGTATTTCGAGTGAATTTTGCTGAATCGCAGCGCAACCCGGGGAAGCATCCGACCGGCTTGATCATCGTCGTCATCATGCACTTGTTGCTCGGCTACGCCCTGGTTTCGGGCCTGGCCAAGAAGGTGGTCGACGTTGTCAAGATCGTCGAGGCGAAGGCCGTCGACGCCCCGCCGCCGCCCCCGCCGCCGCCGCCCAAGGATCTGCCGCCGCCGCCGAAGAATCTGCCGCCGCCTCCGGTCTACGTCCCGCCGCCGCCGGTGGACGTGCCGCCGCCGCCGGTCCAGCAGCAGATCACCACGACCACCGTGATGCCGCCGCCGGCTCCGGAGCCGCGCATCCAGCCGCCGGCCCCTGTTGCCCCGGTCGCCACCCCGGTCGCCGCACGCCCCGCCAAGTTCAATGCGAACGACCCGGCGTGCAAGCCCGAGTACCCGCCCGCGGCCGTGCGTGCAGGCGCCACCGGCGTGACCAAGATGCGCTTCGTCGTCGACGCCAGCGGCAAGGTGACCAGCGCGGAAATCGTCGGTTCGTCCGGCCCCACCCGCGAGCACCGACTCCTCGACAACGCGGCCAAGAGCACCATCGCCGCCTGCCCGTTCACGCCGGGCGTCGATGCCGAAGGCCGCCCGACGGGCACCACGGTTCCGGTCGAATACGTCTGGAAGCTCGAATAAGCCGGCGAGCCCGCGGCCCCTCGGGGCCCCGCGGGCCTTCCTCGCCATTTCCCCTTTTCCTTTTTTCAGTGATACCCGGCCATGACCGACATGCAGGCCGGCACCATTCCCCCGGAGGAAACATGTCCTTTCTGAACACGATGCGCACTCCCTTTGCGGCCGCGCTCCTCGCGCTGGCGACCATCGCTGCCGCCCCGACCACCGCTCTGGCGCAAGCATCGGCTCCGGCGGACGCGACCGCATCGGCCCCCGCGGCTGCTGCCTCGGCCGACGTCTCGGCGACGCCGGCTCCGGCCGCCGTCGACACGAGCGCCGCCCCGGTGCCCGCCGCGGAAGGCAAGGCCACCATCGACAACCCGTACGGCCTGGGCGCCCTGTGGCGCGACGGCGGCTGGATCGCCAAGGCCAACCTGCTGATCATGCTGATCATGTCGATGGGCAGTTGGTACATCATCTTCACGAAGTACTGGGAACAGCGCAAGATGTTCCAGGCCGCCAACGGCGTGTCCGACGGCTTCTGGACGGCGGGCTCGATCAAGGCCGGCACCAACACGCTGGAAGAAGGCTCGGCCTTCCGCTACATCGCCGAATCCGGCCTGAAGTCCAGCGAACACCATGAAGGCACGCTGGTCGAGCAGATCGACCGCCACACCTGGATCTCGATGAGCGTCTCGCGCGCCGTGGAAAACATCCAGTCGCGCCTGTCCGACGGCCTCGCCTTCCTGGCCACCGTCGGTTCCACCGCGCCGTTCGTCGGCCTGTTCGGTACGGTGTGGGGCATCTACGGCGCCCTGACGCAGATCGGTATCGCCGGCCAGGCGTCGATCGACAAGGTCGCCGGCCCCGTCGGTGAAGCGCTGATCATGACCGCCATCGGCCTGGGCGTCGCCGTTCCGGCCGTCATGGGCTACAACTGGCTCGTCCGCCGCAACAAGTCGGTGATGGAAAAGGTTCGCGCGTTCTCGGGCGACCTGCACAACGTCCTGCTCGCCGGCAAGAAGTGAGCTTGCGTCCCTGAACGCAAGCAACTGAAGGAATTCCCATGGCAATGAATGTCGGAGGCGACAGCGGCGACGGGGAAGAGGAAGTCAACTCGACCATCAACACGACGCCCCTCGTGGACGTGATGCTGGTCCTGCTGATCATCTTCCTGATCACGATCCCGGTCGTGACCCAGTCGATCACGCTGGAGCTGCCCAAGGAAAAGAACGTCGTCACCGTCACCAAGCCGGAGAACATCCTGCTGGCGGTGAGCAAGGACGGCGATGTCTACTGGAACACCCACCAGATCAAGGACATCGACGAACTC
>JBJMWE010000052.1:0-8437 GCA_045810285.1 Vitreoscilla sp.
CCAGTCGGGGCGCAGGTCGGCGACGCGCTCGAGCAGCGCGAGGTCGACGCGCTCGTCGATCACGCCGAAGAAGCCCAGCCGGGGATTCGGGATCGCCGCGTGGATCGCGCGGGCGGACACGGCCTCGATGGCCTTGCTGGAGGACGCCGGCGGCGCGAAATGCGCGGCGTCGACGCCGTTCGCGACGCAGTGCACGTTGGCGTGGCGGGGGCGCAGGGCGTCGTACAGCGACGGGCCGCCGGCCAGCACGATGTCGGCCAGCGCCAGCAGGCGCTCCTCGCGCTGGCGCAGCGCGGCGTCGCCGGACTGCGTGACGACGTCCTCGCAGCAATCCCAGACCAGCGCGCGTGGCTGCAGCGCCTCGGCCAGCGGCAGCGCGGCGGGGGTATCGAGCCAGGCGAGCGGCTCGGCGATGCCGCGTTCGCGCAGGAACTTCGCGAGCAGCCGGCCCATCACCGGGAACTGGTCGTCGTGGAAGCCCGGCGCGTCGCACCGCGTATGTGCAACCAGCACTTCGACGCCGGGCGCGACCTCGGTGGCCTCGAGCCAGGGATCCGCGTGCGTCGTGTGCGGCGCCTCGACATAGAAGACCCGGTAATGCATTGCAAACCGGGTCAACAATTGTTGCGGTCGCTGCCAGTCGAAGTTCCAGCGCCGGGCGCCGAAGACGACGAGCGCGGGGCGTTCCCGGGAGCCGTCGTGGAGCGCCGTGCCGGAGGGCAGCGTGTGCGCAGCGGGATAGTTCATGGGCCGGCTCCTGGTGCGTTCGGCAGGAAACATGTTGTCGATGCTGTTGCGCTGGCGCGCTAAGGCGTGGCGCGCAGGCGTCGATGGGCAGTCCAGGACGGTCGGCAAAACGCGTGCCGCAGTGCAACATCCTTGAATCACGTGAGAGAATGGCTCGAACACAGAGGCTCCCGAACGAGCGCCCGCCCGGGCCGCCACGCAACGGAGACCGCCCGGACGACACGGGTGTGCCGCCGATGGAGGGCAACCTCCGGCAGGTTTCCGGCTCGACAGCCCAGGCCGATTCGGCCGCCCTGCCGGCCGGATCAAGTGGAGTGGGCAAATTGACGATCGTGATGAACGCGCCTGAGAAAATCGGCAAATACCGGATCACCGGGGTCATCGGCGATGGCCCCAGCGGCGTCGTCTACAAGGCGTTCGACCCGTCGCTGCAGCGCGTGGTGGCGGTCAAGTCGCTGCACCTGAACCTGCCGCCCGATTCGCGCGCCGCGCGCGAGTTCGCGGGCCGCCTCGGCGAGCAGGCGCAGGCCATCTCCCGCATCAATCATCCCGGCATCGTCGCCATCCACCAGATCGACGAGGCCGACGGCCGCGCGTTCGTCGCGATGGAGCACGTCGCCGGGTTGAACCTGGCGCAATGGCTGTCGGTCACGCCGCTGCCGCCGCAGGCCGCGTTGCTGCAGGTCATGGACCAGGTCCTGGACGCGCTCGAATCCGCGCACCACGCCGGCGTGCGCCACGGCGACCTCAAGCTGAGCAACGTGCTGATCACCAGCGCGGGCCTCGTCAAGGTGACCGACTTCGGGCTCGCGCGCGCCGAGGGCCGCAGCGGCTCGATGGCCGGCGTCGCGCCGGAATACCAGTCGGGCCGCCTGATCGACCACCGCGTCGACATCTACGCCGCCGGCGCGATCCTGTACCGCATGCTGGTCGGCCGCGATCCTTACAGCAATTCGCTGCTCGACACGCAGGCCGAGGCGCTCAGCGGCACCCTGCGCCTGCCCAGCACGATCGCCGAGGCCCAGCGTCCGCCGGTGTTCGACAACGTCGTCTCGCGCGCCCTGCGCCTCGACCCCAGCCAGCGCTTCACGAGCGCGGCCGAGTTCCGCGACGCGCTGCGCGACGCCACCGCCGTGCGCGTGCCCGAGCACGGCACCGGCGTGGTCACGCTCGATTCGGGCAAGCCGGCCAGCACGTCGGCCACCATCGCGCCGATGCTGGGCGAACTGCCCGAGACCTCGCGCCGCAGCGCGCCCAGCGGCAAGGCCGCGGGCGCGGTGCCCACGCTGACCATCGCCATCCCGGACAGCGTGCTGTCGATGCCGTCGCACGACCCGTGGGCGCACAACGGCCAGCCGCCGGTGCCACCCCGTCCTGACAGCGACGTCGCGCCCGACCTGGTGCCCAACGACGAAGGCTACGCCGCCGCACTGCAGGGCCAGGTCGAGCGCACGCGCCGCGCGTCGGTCACCGCCGCGGCCGCGGCCGCCACCGCGGCCCTGAGCGCCGCCGCCGATTCCGCCGCGTCCGAGCCGCCGGCCGTGCCGTACGCGCGCCGTGCCCCGCCGCCCAGCGTCTCGCTGCCCGAGCCGATGACGTTCCGCGACGAGACGCCGGTGGAGGAACGCGGCGGCATCGTCATCAGCCGCCCGGTGTCGCAACCGATGTCGGTGCGCGACCGCATGCTCCCCGACGGTGCAGCCGAATTCGACCGGGCCGACCTGTCGCTGCCGCTGGCCGGCGACGGCGTGGGCATCCCCGCCGAGGTCCTGCGCCGCACGATGAAGGTGCTGGCCGCCCACTTCGGCCCGATGGCCGGCGACGTCCTGACGCATTGCGCCCCCCGCGCCGGCACCGTGCCCGAGCTGCACGCGCTGCTGGTCGCCCAGGCCGGCCCCACCATCGACAAGAAGCGCCTGGCCAAGCAGCTGCGCGCGGTCGCCAAGATGCCGCTCTGAAGGCGGTGCCAGGGGTATCTGGCATCGCCCATGACCTGCTTCCGGAACGTCGACGATGATCCCGGGCGGTGCCTGACACCGATCGTGCATTCGACGCTCGCGCCGTCACGTGCGACGCTCGCGCGTGAGGCGGCCACCCGAAGGGGTCTGGCCTTTCCTCGGATCGCGCCCAAGCTGCTGGCGATCGGCGGACGCGTCGTCGCGATTCGCGGACAGGCCTGACCCCGCTTCGCTGACGTTCGGGGTCAGGCCTGTCCGCTCTCCGCGGCAAGCATGAGCCCCGGTCCGCTCGGCACCCTGGCGCGGAGCACGGAAAGGTCAGACCCCTCGAGTGTCTCGATGTCCGCTACAGGGCCCCGATGCAATTGGGAGCGCCGCAGCGGCAGCGCAACTGCCCCTCGTGGTGCGTCGCGCCGTAGTTCACCGTGATCTCCTCGCCCGGCTCGATGGCGCGCAGCGAATAGAACTCGATGCGGCCGGCGATGATCGCCAGCCGGGCATTGGCCTGGCAGGAGTGGTTGGTGAAGCGCATCGGGTCGGTGGACTTCGACGCGTCGATCGCCGTGCGCGCCGACACCTCCACGATCATGATCCGCTGCAGCGCCTTCGCGCGGCGCCGGCCCTCGGCGCAGGTGATGGGCTCGCCGCGGATCTCGCCGATCTTGAGCCGCGGCGGGATCACCTCGGCCGCGAAGACGCCGTGGCCGTCGATGGCGCTCTTGCGCACGAACACGTCGAACTTCTGGTATGGCGGGCGGACGACGACCGGGTCTTCGGGGAAACGGGGCATCGCGGCGCTCAGAGCAGGCCGGTGGCCGTGCCGAGGTTGGCGGCGGGCAGGTCCACGCGCGGCTGCGGCGTCCAGCCCTTCTGGCGGTGCTCGACGACCACGTTGGTGTAGATGCCTCCGCGCACGTACCACTTGGCCGTGATCCGCACGAAGCGCGGGTCGGTGGCCGCGACGATGTCGTCCAGGATGGTGTTGGTGACCTTCTCGTGGAACGCGCCCTCGTTGCGGTAGCTCCACATGTACATCTTGAGGCTCTTCAGCTCGATGCACGTCTGGTCGCAGATCATGTCGATGGTGAAGTGCGCGAAGTCGGGCTGTCCGGTCAGCGGGCAGTGGCAGGTGAACTCGGGGATCTGGAACTGGATGACGTAGTCGCGGCCGGCGGACGGGTTGGCGAAGACGTGCAGTTCCTTGCTCGGCGCGGTGGGCGGGTTGGGCGGCATGTCGCGTGCGCCGACCTTGACGGCGGACTTCGCGGCGGCCTTGCCCGGCTTGGACGAGGACTTGGAGGAGGGGGCGGCGGGGATCTTCTTGGCCATGGGTGCCTGCGTCGCGCCCGGGGCGGCGACGGTGGTTTTCGTGGGGGGAGAAGACCGCTGTCCCGGTCTTCGTCAGGGGTGGGGCGATGGTATCATCCCGGGCCTTTTCCCGCGTCCGCAGGGGTGCTCGCAGCACGCCCGTTGTCGCTTGGAAAGCCCATATAAATCAACACGTTAGCGCACATCAAAGCCGACCGCCGGGAGCGCCTCCCGGCGCGCGGACTGACACCGCTCCCCGACGTGCACTGCAGGCGCAGCACCGTTCATGCGGCTCAATTCGATCAAGCTTTCCGGGTTCAAGTCCTTCGCGGATCCCACCAACTTCCAGCTGCCCGGCCAGCGCGTCGGCGTCGTCGGGCCCAACGGTTGCGGCAAGTCCAACATCATGGATGCGGTGCGCTGGGTGCTGGGCGAGAGCAAGGCCAGCGAGCTGCGCGGCGAGTCGATGATGGACGTCATCTTCAACGGCTCGGGCACGCGCAAGCCCGCGGCGCGCGCGAGCGTCGAGCTCGTGTTCAACAACGAGTCCGCGCGCGCCGGCGGCCCGTGGAACCAGTTCGCCGAGATCGCCGTCAAGCGCGTGCTCACGCGCGATGGCGGCTCCAGCTACTTCATCAACAACCAGCCGGTGCGACGCCGCGACGTGCAGGACGTGTTCCTGGGCACCGGCCTGGGGCCGCGCGCCTACGCCATCATCGGCCAGGGCACGATCTCGCGCATCATCGAATCGCGCCCCGAGGAACTGCGCCTGTTCCTCGAGGAGGCCGCGGGCGTGTCCAAGTACAAGGAGCGCCGCCGCGAGACCGAGAACCGCCTCAAGGACACGCGCGACAACCTGCTGCGCGTCGACGACATCCTGCGCGAGCTCAACGCCAACCTCGAGAAGCTGGAGCGCCAGGCCGAGGTCGCCACGAAGTACAAGACGCTGCAGGAGCAGGGCACCACCAAGCTGCACCAGCTGTGGTTCCTGAAGCACCGCGATGCGTCGACCGAGGCCGAGCGCGTCAAGCTGGCCGTGCTGGAAGCCACCAACGGGCTCGAGTCGCGCATGGCCGACCTGCGCCACGTCGAGGCGCAGCTGGAAGAGGTGCGCGTCGCGCACTACGCGTCGTCGGACCGGCTGCATGTCTCGCAGGGCGAGCTGGCGCAGGCGCAGCTGGAGGTCAGCCGCCTCGAGGAGCGCATCCGCTACGTGGTCGAGGGCCGCCAGCGCGCCGAGGCGCGCCTGGCCGAACTGCAGGCGCAGAACACGCAGTGGGTCACGCGCCAGGAAGACGCGAAGCTGGAGCTGGAGCGCAACGCCGAGAACATCGCGGGCGCCGGCGAGCAGGCCGAGCTGCTCGCGGCCCAGGCCGAGGAGGAGGCGATGCGCCTGCCCGACTTCGAGGAAGCGGTGCGCCTGGCGCAGACGCGCGCCAGCGGCCAGCGCGGCGAGGTCACGCAGGTCCAGCAGCAGATCCAGGTGCTGGCCGCCGAGAGCCGCAGCATCGAGGAGCAGGCACGCACGCTGCGCGCCCGCCGCGAGCGCCTGGCCGCCGAGCGCCAGCAGCTCGTCACGCCCGACTTCGACAAGCTGGAGGACCTGAAGCAGCGCAGCGCGCAGGCCGACGAGTCCCGCGACGAGCTCGAGGCGCGCCTGCACGAGGCAAGCGAATCCGTGCCGGCGCTCGACGAGCAGCGCCGCGCGCAGCAGGAGACGCTCAACCGCGACGCCGCGCGCCAGGCCGATCTCACCGCCCGCCTGGAGGCGCTGCGCGCGCTGCAGGAGAAGGTGCAGACCGAGGGCAAGCTCAAGCCGTGGCTGGCCAAGCACGGCCTCGAGGGCCTGGCCGGCCTGTGGACGAAGGTGCACATCGAGGACGGCTGGGAGACGGCGCTGGAGTCGGCGTTGCGCGAGCGCCTGAACGCGCTGTCGGTCGGCCGTCTGGACATGGTGCGCGCCTTCGTCGGCGACGCGCCGCCCGCCAAGCTGGCCTTCTATTCGACGCCGTCCGGCGCGATCGCCAACACGCACCGCACGCTGCCGCGGCTGTCGGACCTGCTCAGGCTCAACGACGCCGGCCTGCAGGCGCTGCTCAACGACTGGCTCGAGGGCGTCTACACCGCGGCCTCGATGGACGATGCGCTCGCGCAACGTGGCCAACTCACGCACGGCGAGATCGTCATGACCCGCGAGGGCCATGCCGTCTCGCAGTTCGCCGTCGCGTTCTACGCACCCGATTCCGAGCAGGCCGGCATGCTGGCGCGCGCGCAGGAAATCGAGCACCTGGAGCGCGATTCGAAGGCGCAGGCCATCGTCACCGACGAGTCGCGCGCCGCGCTGATCCGCCTGGAGGCCGCCTACACCGATGCGGCACAGCGCCTGCAGTCGGTGCGCCGCGAGGCGTCGGACGCGCAGACGCGCGCGCACGAGCTGCATGTGGAATTGCTGCGCCTGTCCTCGCAGGCCGAGGCCGCCACCACGCGCCGCACGCAGCTGGAAGACGAGCTGGCCGAGATCGACGCGCAGGACGAAGGCCTGATCGAGCGCCGCATGACGGGCGAGGCGCGCTTCGAGGAACTCGACCTGCAGCTGGCCGACACGCAGGGCCGGCAGGCCGACCTGGAAGAGGCCGTCATCACGGCCGAACGCAGGCTGTCGGACGCGCGCGAGCAGCTGCGCGCGCTCGAGCGCCGCGCGCAGGAGGCGCAGTACGACACCCGTGCGCTGGCCGCGCGCCAGGGCGAGCTGCAGCGCGCCATCGAGACGGCCGCGCAGCAGGTGCAGGCCAACACCCAGGCCGGCGAGCAGCTCACGCTGGAGCTCGACAGCTTCAACGACCAGGCCGCACAGGCCGGCCTGCAGGACGCGCTGGCGCTGCGTTCGGAACGCGAGGCCGCGCTCGCCACGGTGCGCACCGAGTACGACGAGCTGTCCGCGCAACTGCGCAAGGCCGACGAGCAGCGGCTCGAATTCGAGCGCAGCCTGCAGCCGCTGCGCGACGCCATCACCAAGCTGCAGCTCGAGGAGCAGGCGGCGCAGCTGGGCGGCGCGCAATACATGGAACAGCTGGTTGCCGCCGAGGTCGACCTCGAGGCGCTGGGCAGGAACATCGAGGAGGGCGGCGTCAAGCTGCACGGCCTGCAGACGGAGATCGACCGCATCGGTCGCGAGGTCAACGCGCTCGGCGCCGTCAACCTCGCCGCGCTCGACGAGCTGGTGGCCGCGCGCGAGCGCAAGACCTTCCTCGACGCCCAGACGGAGGACCTGAACGACGCCATCCGCACCCTGGAGGGCGCGATCCACAAGATCGACCTCGAGACGCGCGACCTGCTGATGAAGACGTTCAACCTCGTCAACGAGCAGTTCGGCCGCATGTTCCCCAGCCTGTTCGGCGGCGGCCAGGCGAAGCTGGTGATGACGGGCGACGAGATCCTGGACGCCGGCGTGCAGGTGATGGCGCAGCCCCCGGGCAAGAAGAACTCCACCATCCACCTGCTGTCCGGCGGGGAGAAGGCGCTGACCGCCATCGCGCTGGTGTTCGCCATCTTCATGCTCAACCCCGCGCCGTTCTGCCTGCTCGACGAAGTGGACGCGCCGCTGGACGACGCCAACACCGAGCGCTACGCCAAGCTGGTGGCCGAGATGTCGCACAAGGGCACGCAGTTCCTGTTCATCTCGCACAACAAGATCGCCATGGAGATGGCCGAGCAGCTGATCGGCGTGACGATGCAGGAGCAGGGCGTCTCGCGCATCGTGGCGGTCGACATGGAAGCCGCGCTGTCCATGGCCGAAGCCGCCTGATCGACGTCGCCCCGATGTCCCTGAACCTCACCACCGCCCTGATCGCGCTGGCCGTGCTCGTGCTGGTCGGCATCGTCGCCCAGGGGGTGTGGAAGGCGCGCCGCATCGCCAGGCGGCCGGGTGGCCTGAGCGTGGTGGTCGACGACGACCTGCGGCGCGAGCCCACGCTGGGCGGCGACATGCCGGCGCCCGTCGACGATGCGCTGTCCGCTGCCGCCACGGCACGTGCGGACAGCCGCCTGGCACCCGCGCGGCGCACGGTGCGCCTGGACGCGCTGATCGACGCCATCGCCACCTTGAGCGTCGACAGCCCCGTCGCCGGCGAGCGCGTGCTGCCGCACCTGCCCGGCGCCAACCGCGTCGGCACCAAGCCGTTCTTCATCGAGGGCCTCAACAGCGAGACGGGCGAGTGGGAGACCATCGCCGCGAACGCGCGCTACGGCGAGTTCCAGGCCGGCGTGCAGATGGCCAACCGCAACGGCGCGCTCAACGAGATCGAGTTCTCCGAGTTCGTGCAGAAGCTCGAGACCTTCGCGCAGGCCATCGGCGCGTCCACCGACCTGCCCGACATGCTGGAGAGCGTGGCTCGCGCGCGCGAGCTCGACGCCTTCGCGAGCCA
>JBJMWE010000053.1:0-22934 GCA_045810285.1 Vitreoscilla sp.
CAGATCAAGATGGCCCAGGGCGCCAAGCCGGGCGAAGGCGGCCAGCTGCCCGGCGGCAAGGTGTCCGACTACATCGGCAAGCTGCGCTACTCGGTGCCGGGCGTGGGCCTCATCTCGCCGCCGCCGCACCACGACATCTACTCGATCGAGGACCTGGCGCAGCTGATCCACGACCTGAAGAACGCCAACCCGCGCGCCGACATCAGCGTCAAGCTGGTGTCCGAAGTGGGTGTGGGCACCATCGCCGCGGGCGTCACCAAGTGCAAGGCCGACCACCTGGTCATCGCCGGGCATGACGGCGGCACCGGCGCGTCGCCGTGGTCGTCGATCAAGCACGCGGGTTCGCCGTGGGAGCTGGGCCTGGCCGAGACGCAGCAGACGCTGGTGCTCAACCAGCTGCGCGGCCGGGTGCGCGTGCAGGCCGACGGCCAGATGAAGACGGGCCGCGACGTCGTGATCGGCGCGCTGCTGGGTGCCGACGAATTCGGCTTCGCGACCGCGCCGCTGGTCGTCGAGGGCTGCATCATGATGCGCAAGTGCCACCTCAACACCTGCCCGGTGGGCGTGGCCACGCAGGATCCCGCGCTGCGCAAGAAGTTCGCCGGCAAGCCCGAGCACGTCGTCAACTACTTCTTCTTCATCGCCGAGGAAGCGCGCCAGATCATGGCGCAGCTGGGCATCCGCAAGTTCGACGACCTGATCGGCCGCAGCGACCTGCTCGATACGCGCAAGGGCATCGCCCACTGGAAGGCCTGCGGCCTGGACTTCTCGCGCGTGTTCCAGCAGCCGGCCATGCCGGCCAATGTCTCGCGCCTGCACAACGACACGCAGGACCACGGCCTGGACAAGGCCCTCGACCGCAAGCTGATCGAGCGCTCGCGCCCGGCCATCGAGCGCGGCGAGAAGGTGCAGTTCATGGAGGACGCGCGCAACCTGAACCGCTCGGTCGGCGCGATGCTGTCGGGCGAGCTGATCCGCACGCGCCCGGAAGGCCTGCCGGATCACACGCTGTTCATCCAGATGGAAGGCACGGGCGGCCAGAGCTTCGGCGCGTTCCTGGCGCAGGGCATCACGCTGTACCTGATCGGCGATTCCAACGACTACACGGGCAAGGGCCTGTCGGGCGGCCGCGTGGTGATCCGTCCGTCGATCGAGTTCCGCGGCGACGCCACCAAGAACATCATCGCCGGCAACACCGCGCTGTACGGCGCCACCAGCGGCGAGGCCTACTTCCGCGGCGTGGCGGGCGAGCGCTTCGCGGTGCGCCTGTCGGGCGCCTCGGCAGTCGTCGAGGGCACCGGCGACCACGGCTGCGAGTACATGACGGGCGGCACGGTGGTCGTCCTGGGCAAGACCGGGCGCAACTTCGCGGCCGGCATGTCGGGCGGCATGGCCTACGTGTACGACGAGGACGGCAGGTTCGCCGAGCGCTGCAATACCGCGATGGTGTCGCTCGAGAAGATCCTGCCGGCCGACGAGCAGGCCAAGTTGGTCGAGCGCGCCGTCTGGCACAAGGGCGAGGCCGACGAGACGCTGCTGCGCCAGATGATCGAGGCGCACCACAAGTGGACGGGCAGCCTGCGCGCCCGCGAGATCCTCGACCACTGGGCCGACTCGCGCGCCCGCTTCGTCAAGGTGTTCCCGAACGAGTACAAGCGTGCGCTCGGCGAGATCCACGCGAAGCAGGAGGCCGGCGCCACCATCGAGAAGGCGCGCGGCAAGGACGCGAAGTCGCAGACGGTTCCCGCCAAGTAGGAACCCGCCAGAGAACGTGCAGGCCGCGCGAGGAGCGGGCGGCCCGTCGCAACCAGCATCAGGAAGAGAACATGGGAAAAGTCACCGGCTTCATGGAGTTCGAGCGCCTCGAGGAGGGCTACGCGCCCGTGCCGCAGCGCCTGAAGCACTACAAGGAATTCGTCATCGGGCTGAAGGTGGACGAAGCCAAGGTGCAGGCCGCGCGCTGCATGGACTGCGGCACCCCGTTCTGCAACAGCGGCTGCCCCGTCAACAACGTCATCCCCGACTTCAACGACCTCGTCTACGCCAACCAGTGGAAGCAGGCGTCGGCGGTGCTGCACTCCACCAACAACTTCCCGGAGTTCACCGGCCGCATCTGCCCGGCGCCGTGCGAGGCGGCGTGCGTGCTCAACGTCAACGACGACGCGGTGGGCATCAAGTCCATCGAGCACGCGATCGCCGACCGCGCCTGGGACGAGGGCTGGATCCAGCCGCAGAAGGCCGCCGTGCGCACCGGCAAGAAGGTGGCGGTGGTCGGCTCCGGCCCCGCCGGCCTGGCCGCCGCGCAGCAGCTGGCGCGCGCCGGCCACGACGTGACGGTGTTCGAGAAGAACGACCGCGCCGGCGGCCTGCTGCGCTACGGCATCCCCGACTTCAAGATGGAGAAGACCCACATCGACCGCCGCATCGCGCAGATGGAGGCCGAGGGCGTCGTCTTCCGCACGGGCGTGGTCGTGGGCGACTGGCCCAAGGGCACGAAGATCACCAACCACGCCAAGGAATCGATGAGCGCGGAGCAACTGAAGTCCGAGTTCGACGCCGTGCTGCTGGCGGCCGGCTCGGAAGTCTCGCGCGACCTGCCCGTGCCGGGCCGCGACCTCGACGGCGTGCACTTCGCGATGGAGTTCCTGCCCCAGCAGAACAAGGTCAACGCCGGCGACAAGCTCAAGGGGCAGACCCTGGCGGCGGGCAAGGACGTCATCGTCATCGGCGGCGGCGACACCGGCAGCGACTGCGTCGGCACCAGCAACCGCCACGGCGCGAAGAGCGTCACGCAGTTCGAGCTGATGCCCATGCCGCCCGAGCAGGAGAACAAGCCGCTCGTGTGGCCGTACTGGCCGACCAAGCTGCGCACCTCGTCCTCGCACGAGGAAGGCTGCGCGCGCGAATTCGCCATCGCCACCAAGGAATTCCTGGGCGAGAAGGGCAAGCTGACCGGCCTGAAGACGGTGCACGTCGAGTTCAAGGACGGCAAGCTGGCCGAAGTCCCGGGCAGCGAGAAGGTGTGGCCGGCCGACCTGGTGCTGCTGGCGATGGGCTTCACGAGCCCGCTGTCGCAGCTGCTGCAGTCCTTCGGCGTCGATGCCGATGCGCGCGGCAACGCCAAGGCCGGCGTCGACGACAAGACGGGCTACAAGACGAGCGTGGACAAGGTCTGGGCGGCCGGCGACGTGCGTCGCGGCCAGTCGCTCGTGGTGTGGGCGATCCGCGAGGGCCGCCAGGCCGCGCGCGCGATCGACCTGGCGCTGACGGGCGCCACCACGCTGCCGCGCTGAACGTCGCCGCCCCGGTCGCAGGAACGGGCGCCGCGGCGCCCGTTCCTGTTCCTGCCGTGTAACCGGGTAACCATGCGCCGCCTCGTTGCGCGAATGCGACGAAGATCATTGCCTAGGCAGGCTTTTAGGGGTTTTCCGTAGGGGTTCACAACGTGCGCAGCGGAGTTCGCACACAATGCGGCAGCGGGAAACCCCTTAGGCTTCCTGCCCAGACAGGGTCCAGAAAGGTCGGCGCGACGAAGCTGTCGCACCCGTCCCCCTCCACCTGAACGCCGCCCAAGCGGCCGGACGCCGGCTTGAACTCCGACAATTTCATCCAGATCGATCACGTCACCTTCGGCTACGACTCGAGCCGGGTGATCCTGAACGACGTATCGCTGCAATTCGCACGCGGCAAGGTCACGGCCATCCTGGGCGGATCGGGCTGCGGCAAGACGACGCTGCTGCGCCTGATCGGCGGCGTCTACAAGCCGCAGAAGGGCCGCGTGCTGTTCGACGGCCAGGAAATCGACACCCGCAACCGCGATCAGCTGTACGCGATCCGGCGCCGCCTGGGCATGCTGTTCCAGTTCGGCGCGCTGTTCACCGACCTGAGCGTCTACGAGAACGTCGCCTTCCCGCTGCGCGAGCACATGGATCTGAGCGAGTCCATGATCCGCGACATCGTGCTCATGAAGCTCAACGCCGTGGGCCTGCGCGGCGCGGCGCAGCTGCGCATCTCGGAGGTGTCGGGCGGCATGGCGCGCCGCATCGCGCTCGCGCGCGCGGTCGCGCTCGACCCCGAGGTGATCATGTACGACGAGCCCTTCGCCGGCCTGGACCCGATCTCGATGGGCGTCACCGCCAACCTGATCCGGCGCCTCAACGACGCCACCGGCGCCACGTCGCTGATGGTGTCGCACGACGTGCAGGAGTGCTTCGCGATCGCCGACTACGCCTACCTGATGATGCCCGGCGGTGTCGTGGTGGCGCATGGCAGGCCCGAGGAGCTCAACCAGTCGACGGATCCGCAGGTGCGCCAGTTCATTCGCGGCGAGCCCGACGGTCCGATCAAGTTCCACTATCCGGCGGAGCCGTTCGCCCAGGCGCTGGGGCTGCCGCAATGATCCAGTTCGTCAACTCGCTGGGCCAGTCCACGATCCGCGCGTTCGGCGCGCTGGGCCACGCCGCGTTCTTCTTCGCCGACCTGCTGCGCCACACGCCGCAGTCCGTGCGCCGCTTCGGGCTGGTCGTCGGGCAGATCTACGCGATCGGCTACCGCTCGCTGGTGATCATCGTGGCCTCCGGCTTCGCCGTCGGCTGCGTCCTGGCGCTGCAGATGTACTACGCGCTGGTGCCGTTCGGCGCGGCGGAATCGCTGGGCCTGGTCGTCAACCTGTCGCTGGTGCGCGAGCTCGGGCCCGTGGTCACCGCGCTGCTGTTCGCCGGCCGCGCCGGCACCGCGCTGACCGCGGAGATCGGCCTGATGAAGGCGGGCGAGCAGCTGTCGGCGATGGAGCTCATGGCCGTCGACCCGCGCAGCCGCGTCCTGGCGCCGCGCTTCCTGGCCGGCATCGTGTCGATGCCCATCCTCGCCATCCTGTATTCGGCAGTGGGCATCATGGGCGCCTGGCTCATCGCGGTGCAGCTGATCGGCGTGGACCCGGCCAACTTCTGGTCGATCATGCAGTCCAAGGTCGACATCACGCGCGACGTGGGCAACGGCATCGTCAAGTCCGCCGTGTTCGGCGTGATCTGCACCGGAGTCGCCCTGTACCAGGGCTATGAAACGCAGGCGACGCCCGAAGGCGTGGCCTATGCGACCACACGCACGGTGGTGTTCTCCTCGCTGGCGGTGCTGGCGACGGACTTCATCCTCACGGCAATGATGTTTTCGACGTCCTGAAGCGGCGTCAAGGTAGCAATCGGAAACCGACATGGCAAAGAAGAGCACTGAGACCCTGGTGGGCGTTTTCGTCTTGCTGGGCATCCTCGCCCTGGCGTTCCTCGCGCTGAAGGCGGCCAATCTCACCAGCTTCAATCCGGCGAAGACGTACACCGTCCGCGCGCGGTTCGACAACATCGGCGGCCTGAAGAAGAACGCCCCGGTGCGCAGCGCCGGCGTGTCCGTCGGCTCGGTGACGTCGATCACCCTCGACAAGACCACCTACCAGGGCCTGGTCATCATGAAGATCAACGAGGGCGTGAAATTCCCGGTCGATTCGTCGGCCAAGATCCTCACCGCGGGCCTGCTGGGCGACCAGTACATCGGCATCGAGCCGGGCGCGGACGACAAGAACCTTGCCGACGGCGACCTGATTAAGCAGACGCAGTCCGCCGTCGTCCTGGAGAACCTGATCGGCCAGCTGATCTTCAACAAGGCGTCCGAGGCCGGCAGCACGCCCGCGCCGAACCCCGGCGCGTCGCTTGCCCCTGCGGCTGCCGCCTCGGGATCCAAGAAATGAACGCCCACGCCCTGGTTCGCGCGCTCCTGCGCGTCGTCGTCGCCGCATTCGCCCTGGCTGCCGCCGGCTGCGCGACGGCGCCGCAGGGCGTCGACCGCCACACGGCCGGCCCGAAGGATCCGTACGAACCCTTCAACCGCAAGGTGTTCGCGTTCAACGACACGCTGGACACCTACGCCCTCAAGCCCGTGGCCACGGCCTATACCAAGGTGGTGCCGTCGCCGATCCGCACCGGCGTGCACAACTTCTTCGGCAACTTCTCCGACGCCTGGTCGGCCGTGAACCAGCTGCTGCAGGGCAAGCCGTCCGACGCCGGCACCATGACGCTGCGCGTGCTCACCAACACCACCATCGGCATCGCCGGTCTGTTCGACCCGGCCACCAGCCTGGGCCTGGAGCGCAAGTCGGAGGACCTCGGGCAGACGCTGGGCGTCTGGGGCCTCAACCCGGGCCCGTACCTGGTGCTGCCGCTGTTCGGCTCGTCGGACATCCGCGATGCCATTGCGCTGCCGGCCGACACCTATGTCTCGCCGTCCCTGCTGGCGTCGGGCAAGTACTGGAAGGAACTGGGGATCGACGCCGTCGGCGTGATCGACACCCGCGCCGGCCTGCTCGGCGCGAGCCAGATGCTGGACGAGCTGGCGTTCGATCGCTACACCTTCATGCGCGACGCCTACATCACGCGCCGCCGCAGCCTGGTCTACGACGGCAATCCGCCGGAGCTGCCGGACGAGGATGCCGACGTGGACGACTCGAAGTCGGCGCCGGCGCCGGCCGGCAATGGCGGCCAGAGCGGCACCAAGCCGGCGTTGCCGGCGGCGCCCGCGGCGTCGTCCCCGGCGTCGGGGCCGCAGTCCTCGGCGGGCAACGGCGATGCGCGCGTCGCCACGGCTGCGAAGCCGTCGACGCCGCCTTCGCAGCCCGTGCCCACGCCGCCGCCGTCGCAGCCCGCCAGCGGCGTGCAGCCCGCGCCGATGCCGGCCTCCTCGCCTACCCTGCCGGTACCGCAGGTCGGCCCGGTGCCCATCCCGCCCCCGCCGGCTTCGGCGCCGCACGGCTGACCGCGCGAGGCGACAATCGCCTGCTGTCGAGCTGTACGTATCTTTGCATGTCGCCCGTGTGAACCGCTTCCGGGCGACCCACGTTAAGGAATGGAGCGATCTCCCGCTCGAAAGGACAGGAATGTTTCAACGCACGATTTCTTCGCTGATCTTCGCCGCTGCCACCCTCGGCGCCACCGCCGCGTTCGCGCAGACCGCGCCGGACGCCATGATCAAGCAGGTGGCCGGTGACGTCATCGAATCGGTCAAGAGCGACAAGGCCATCCAGGCCGGCGACGTGGGCCGCATCCACGGCCTGGTCGACGCGCAGGTCATGCCCCACGTCGACTTCCAGCGCATGACGGCCGCCACGGTCGGCCGCGCATGGAAGACGGCCACGCCCGAGCAGCAGGCCAAGCTGCAGGCCGAGTTCAAGACGCTGCTGATCCGCACCTACGCGGGCGCGCTGACCAAGGTCAACGCGCAGACCACGGTCGAGCTCAAGCCCAGCCGCAATGCCGCGGAAGACTCCGACGTCACGGTGCGCACCGCCATCAAGGGCACCGGCGGCGACCCGATCGAGATCGACTACAAGCTCGAGAAGCAGCCGGCCGAGTGGAAGATCTTCGACGTCAACGTCCTGGGCGTCTGGCTGGTCGACCAGTACCGCAGCAGCTTCCAGCAGCAGATCGCCTCCGGTGGCGTCGACGGCCTGATCAACGCGCTGGTCGCGAAGAACAAGGCGCCGGCGGCGGCCAAGTAATGGCGCAGTCCGGTGCGATGACCGCGCTGCCGGCCAGCCTGACGCTGAAGGACGCGCAGGCGGTGCTGGAATCGCTGCGCCAGTCGCTCGCCGCGGACAGCGGCGACAGCTGGCGCATCGACGCCGCCTCCGTGGCGCAGCTCGATACGTCGGCGCTGGCCGTGCTGCTCGAATGCGCGCGCATGGCCGCGGCCGCGAAGCGCCGGCTCGAGATCGTCAACGCGCCCGCGCGCATGGCCGATCTGGCGCACCTGTACGGCGTCGACGGCCTGCTGGGAGTCGAGGCGCCGGAGTTCAAGCCGGCGGCCAACGTGGGTGAATCGCAGCCGAAGGACATTCCCACGGTGCCGATCCTGCGCTGAACCTCCTCGCGCCCAGAAAGAAAAACCCGCCTCGGCGGGTTTCCTTTTGGCCCGGCGCCCGGCCACCAAAGGGGTCTGGCCTTTCCGGAGTCCGCGCTGCACGGTCTCCGGTTGCAGACGATGCCGCCCGCGGACGATGGACAGGCCTGACCCCGATCGTGAGCGCAAGCGGGGCCGGCCCATGCATTGCGGCAGGCCGCAATGGCGTTCGGCGAGGCATCGGCGCAATGCAAGGAGAGGCCGGACCCTTCCGGCATCGGTCCGGCATCCGGAATCACTCCGGCGTCGCGTAGCGCCTTGCGCGCAGGTTGCGCTTGATCTCCTGCAGCGCGGGCCGCAGGCCCTGGCCGAGGCGCAAGGCGACGCCCGTGGTCAGGATGTCGATGATCATCAGGTGCAGCATGCGCGACACCATCGGGCTGTAGCGGTCGAAGTCCTCGGGGTGGTCGGCCGCGAGCAGGATCTGCGAGTGCGCCTGCGTCATCTGCGCGAGCGGCGAGGCGCTGGCCGTGATGACGATCAGCGTCGCGCCCTTCTTGCGCGCGATGTCGGCCACGTCGATCAGGTCGCGGCTGCGGCCCGAGTTGCTGATGATGACGGCGCAGTCGCCCGCGCCCAGCATCGTGGCGCTCATCACCTGCACGTGGCCGTCGCTGCTGGCCGACGTGTTGACGCCCAGGCGGAAGAACTTGTGCTGCGCGTCCTGCGCGACGATGCCGGAGTTGCCGACGCCGTAGAAGTCGATGCGCTTCTTAGCGCTGCCGGCCTCGGTGAGCGCCGCGATCGCGCGCTCGAACGCGTGGCTGGCCGCGTTGTTGCGGTACTTCAGCATCGCGCTGACCGCGTTGTCGATCACCTTGACGATCAGCTCGCCCGGGCCGTCGTCCTCGTCCACCGAGCGGTGCACGAAAGGCACGCCTTCGTTGACGGTGCCGGCCAGCTTGAGCTTGAAGTCGGCCAGGCCGTCGTAGCCCACGCTGCGGCAGAAGCGCACGACCGTCGGCTTGGACACGTGTGCGCGCTCCGCCAGCTCGCCCACCGGCGTCGACGCGAAGCTGCGCGGATCGCTCAGCACGAGCTTGGCCACGCGCTGTTCGGCGGGCGGCAGGGCGGGGATGGACGCACGGACACGTTCGAGCATGGTCATTCAACGGTCCTTCCGACCGAAGGGCGAAAGCGCTCGACGGGCACGCCCGGCCGCTCCGGAGCAAGGCGTGCATGAGGCGACAGCCCGTCCACTGGACGGTCTGACGTCCCCATGCATCCCCTCGGGAGGTGGTTCGGCGTATTCGCCGAAGCCGGGGCCGTCATCACTCTTCTTCCGCCCAGGCGAAGCCGTCGCGTGCGATCAGCGAGCTGGCCGCCGCCGGGCCCCAGCTGCCGGACGCGTACGAGCGCGGGCCGTCCGTGTCGTTGGACCAGGCGTCCAGGATGGGGCCGACCCAGCGCCAGGCCTGTTCCTGTTCGTCGCTGCGCACGAACAGGTTCAGGCGGCCGGCGATGGCGTCCAGCAACAGGCGCTCATAGGCGCCGACGCGGTCGGTCGGGAAGGCCTTGTCGAAGTCGAGATCCAGCGAGACCGAGCTGAGCTGCTCCACGCCGCCCGGCGTGCCCAGGCCGCCCTTGGCCGCCTGCAGGCGCAGCTCGAGGCCGTCCTCGGGCTGCAGCTTGATGATCAGCTGGTTGGCGCGGTTGGGACCGCCGAAGATCGGGTGCGGCACGGGGCGGAAGTTGATGACGATCTGCGCGTCGCGCGCCGCCAGGCGCTTGCCGGTCCGGATGTAGAACGGCACGCCGGCCCAGCGCCAGTTCTGCACCTCCGTGCGCAGCGCCAGGAAGGTCTCGGTGTGGCTGCCCGCGGGCACCTTCACTTCGTCGAGGTAGCCCGGCACGGCGCGGCCTTCGATGTTGCCCGCGCGGTACTGGCCGCGCACCACGTCGCGCGCCACGCTCTCGGCGTTGAAGGGCTTGAGCGAGCGCAGCACCTTGAGCTTCTCGTCGCGGATGGCGTCGGCGTCGTTGGTGGCCGGCGGCTCCATCGCGATCATCGTGAGCAGCTGCAACGCGTGGTTCTGCACCATGTCGCGCAGCGTGCCGGTGCGGTCGTAGAAATCGCCGCGCGTGCCCACGCCCAGCGATTCGGCCAGCGTGATCTGGATGTTGGCGATGCTCTCGCGGTTCCACAGCGGCTCGAACAGCGCGTTGCCGAAGCGCAGCGCCATCAGGTTCTGCACCGACGGCTTGCCGAGGTAGTGGTCGATGCGGAAGGCCTGCTTCTCGGTGAACACCGACTTCACGACGCGGTTGATCTCCAGCGCGCTGGCCAGGTCGTGGCCCAGCGGCTTTTCCAGCACCACGCGCACGTGCGGGCCGTTGAGCTTCGCTGCGCCCAGCTGCTCGCAGATCTGCGGGAACAGGTGCGGGCTGGTCGCCAGGTACAGCACGGCGGTGTCGGCGCCGCGGGCGTCGATCCATTGCTTCAGGCCGGCGTAGTCGTCCGGCTTGGACAGGTCCATGCGGCGGTAGTGCAGCAGCTCGGCGAACTTGGCGAACTCCTCGTCGCTGGGCTGCTTGGAGCGCTCGACCTCGACGAAGCGCTCCTTGATGAACGCGCGGTATTCGTCGTCGGTGCGCTCGTCGCGCGCGACGGCCAGGATGCGCCCGCCTTCGGGCAGCTTGCCGTGGCGGAACGCCTGGAACAGCGCGGGCATCAGCTTTCTCCAGGTGAGGTCGCCGGTGCCGCCGAAGAATACGAGATCGAATGACATGGTGTTTTCTTGTGGAGCAGGATGGGAACCCGTTGCGACGCCGCGGCCGGGGCTTGCCTGGAAGTAGTGGTGGTGTAACTTTGTTTCAGGAATAATGATGCCGAAGTTTCTTCCCGCGGTCAAATCCGCCACCCGACTTTTCCAGGGGATGACATGAACCAGCTCGACCAACTCAAGGCCTGCACCGTCGTGGTGGCCGACACCGGCAACTTCAGGCAGATGGCGCAGTACGCGCCGCGCGACGCCACCACCAACCCGTCGCTGATCCTGAAGGCCGTGCAGCAGGCCGACTACGCCCCGCTGCTGACCGACACGGTGGCCGCCCACCGGGGCAAACCGCTGGCCGACGTCGTCGACCAGGTGCTGGTGCGCTTCGGCCTGGAGATCCTGAAGGTCGTGCCCGGCCGCGTGTCCACCGAGGTCGACGCGCGCCTGTCGTTCGACACGCCGGCCACGATCGCCCGCGCCCACGGCATCATCCAGCTCTACGAGGCCGCCGGCATCGGGCGCGAGCGCGTGCTGATCAAGATCGCGTCGACCTGGGAAGGCATCGCCGCCGCGCGCCAGCTCGAGGCCGAGGGCATCCACTGCAACCTCACGCTGCTGTTCAGCTTCTGCCAGGCCGTGGCCTGCGGCGACGGCGGCATCACGTTGATCTCGCCGTTCGTCGGCCGCATCTACGACTGGTACAAGAAGCAGGCCGGCGCGAAATGGGACGAGGCCGCGCAGGCCGGCGTCAACGACCCGGGCGTGCAGTCGGTCACCCGCATCTTCAACTACTACAAGAAGTTCGGCATCCCCACCGAGGTGATGGGCGCGAGCTTCCGCAACGTCGGCCAGATCCAGGCGCTGGCGGGTTCCGACCTGCTGACCATCAGCCCCGAGCTGCTGGGCGCGCTGCAGTCGGACACCGGCCCGCTGCCCAAGGTGCTCGACGCCCAAGCCGCGAAGGCGCTGGCGCTGGACCGCGTGCACTACGACGAGGCCGCGTTCCGCTACGCGCTCAACGACGATGCGATGGCCACCGAGAAGCTTGCCGAAGGCATCCGCGCCTTCGCCGCCGACTCGGTCAAGCTCGACGCGCTGATCGAGGCCGGGCGATGAGCGTGCTGCGCTGCGACCAGACGGAGGCCTGGAAGGCGCTGCAGGCGCACTACGACGCGAGCGGCCGGCAATTCGACCTGCGCGCGGCGTTCGCGTCCGACGCCGGCCGGTTCCGGCAGTTCGCCATCGAGGCGCCGGGCGTGTTCGCCGACCTGTCGAAGAACCGCTGGGATGCCGGCACGCGCGCGCTGTTGACGGCGCTGGCCGACGAGTGCGGGCTCGAAGCGCGGCGCGACGCGATGTTCGCCGGCGAGCCGATCAACCTCACCGAAGGCCGCGCAGTGCTGCACACGGCGCTGCGCGCGCCGTTGAACGCCCCGTCCATCAGCGCGGTCACCGACGCGGCCATCGGCGACGTGCACGCGGTGCTCGACCCGCTGCTCGCGTACGCGGAACGGGTGCGGGCGCAGGCGGGGACGCGGTTCACCGACGTGCTCAACATCGGCATCGGCGGCTCCGACCTCGGCCCGCAGATGGCCGTGATCGCGCTGGAGGAGTTCGTCCATCCGGCGCTGCGCTTCCACTTCGTCTCCAACGTCGATGGCCACGACATCGCGCCGGTGCTCAAGCGCCTGGATCCGAAGACCACGCTGGTGATCGTCGCGTCCAAGACCTTCACGACGCAGGAGACGCTGGCCAACGCCAACGTCGCGCGCGAGTGGTTCACGGCCAATGGCGGCACCGACGTCGCGTCGCATTTCGTGGGCGTCACCACCAACATCGAGGCGGCGGCGAAGTTCGGCATCACCACCACCTTCGGCTTCTGGGACTGGGTGGGCGGCCGCTACTCGCTGTGGAGCGCGATCGGCCTGTCGATCGCCATGGCCGTCGGCGCCGACGGCTTCAAGGAATTCCTCGCCGGCGCGCACGCGATGGACGAGCACTTCCGCACGGCCCCGCTCGCGCGCAACCTGCCGGTGCAGATGGCGCTCCTCGACGTCTGGTACCGCAACTTCCACGCTTTCACGAGCCGCAGCGTCGCGCCGTATCACCAGGGCCTCAAGCGCTTCCCGGCCTACCTGCAGCAGCTGGAGATGGAATCCAACGGCAAGCGCGTGGACCTCGACGGCCGTGCCGTGCCGTTCGCCACCAGTCCCGTCGTCTGGGGCGAGCCCGGAACCAATGGCCAGCACGCGTACTTCCAGATGCTGCACCAGGGCACGGACGTCGTGCCGGTCGAGTTCATCGCGGTGAAGACCCCGGCGGCCGGCCACGACGGCGCCTACGCCGACCTGCACGTGAAGCTGCTCGCCAACTGCCTCGCGCAGTCGCAGGCACTGATGCAGGGCAAGGCTGCCGCCGAGGCCGCGCTGGAATCGCCGCCGACGGCCTCGCGCACCATCGCGCGCGAGGTCATCGCCGAGCACCGCGGCTTCCCGGGCAATCGCCCCAGCACGACGCTGGTGCTGGACGCACTGACCCCGCGCACCCTGGGCGCGCTGATCGCGCTGTACGAGCACCGCGTGTTCTGCAGCGGCGCACTGTGGGGCATCAACAGCTTCGACCAGTGGGGCGTGGAGCTCGGCAAGGCGCTGTGCAACGCGCTGCTGCCACGCCTGGCCAGCGGCGCCACCGACGGGCTGGACGCGTCGACCGCCGGGCTGTTGAACCGCTTGAAGGGATGACGACCCGACTCGCCCCGGAGCGGCCGAGCGCTCGCCGGCCGGGGCGGCGACCTGGTTGTTCGACCGATGGTGAAATGACGGGAAGCCAACGCTTCCCGACCATTCGATCTTCCCGATGACTGCTGATTCCAGGCCCGACCGCGCCCTCGTCTTCGACTTCGGCCGCGTGCTGTTCCGCTGGCGCCCCGACGCGTTGCTGTCCGAGGTGCTGCCGCACCGCGCCACCGACCCCGAGAGCACCAGGCACTGGGTCGGCCAGGTGTTCCAGGCCTACGGGGGCGACTGGGGCGAATTCGACCGCGGCACCGTCGAGCCCGAGGAACTGGCGCGTCGCATCGCCGCGCGCACCGGGCTCGGCGAGGACGAGGTCGCCGCGGTGATCGCGGCCTGCCCCGGCGAGCTCGAGCCGTTGCCCGACACGGTGGCCTGGCTGCGCCGGCTGCACGCGCGCGGCGTGCCGCTGCACTACCTGTCGAACATGCCCGAGCCGTTCGCGCAGCATTTCGAACGCACGCACGACTTCATGCGGCTGTTCGAATCCGGCGTCTTCTCCTCGCGCGTGCGGCTGATCAAGCCCGATCCGGCGATCTTCGAGCACGCGGCGCAGGCGTTCGGCCGTGCGCCCGCGGACCTGCTGTTCCTCGACGACCACGAGCCCAACATCGTGGCCGCCCGCGCGGCCGGCTGGCAGGCCGTCCATTTCCTCGACGCCGCGCAGGCGGAGGCCGAGGTGCGCGCGCTGGGCTGGTGAGGCTACTGTCGCGCAGGGTGCACGCCGCACATTTCCTCGCGCAAGCTCCCGCCAAAACAAGTAACCTCGCGGGATGACGCGGTGACCGCGTCCGGTGGCGGCATCCCTCTGGCGGTGGCGCCGGGAGCCCGGACGCACCGCAGCCCGCGTCGACGAACAGGCGGCCTGTCACTCCGCCGGGGAACCGATCCGATGTCCAAGATCCTCGTCGTGGACGACCTCCGCGACAGCGCCGACAGCCTGGCCCTGCTCTTCGATGCGATGGGCCACCAGACGATGACGTCCTACGACGGCCGGGACGCGGTGGAGGCGGCGCAGTCGTTCGAGCCGGACATCGTGTTCCTGGACATCAACATGCCCATCCTCGACGGCTACGGCGCGGCGCGCTCGCTACGCGATGCGCACGCCGAGACGCCGCCCGTGCTGGTGGCGCTGACGGCGGTGTCCGGCCCCGACGCCAAGCGCAAGGCCGACGACGCCGGCTTCGATTTCTACATCACCAAGCCGGCCGACTTCAACGTGCTGATCACCATCGTCGACGACCTGTCGCGGCGGATGGCCAGCCGACCTCACTAGGCGGCGAGGTCTTGCGCGCGGCGCCGCGCGCGCGCGCGGCGGAACTGGCGGTCGGTGCCGAAGCCGGCGAGCTCGATGGCCTGCGACGTCGGCAGGCCGCGCGCGATCGCCTGCTCCGCCAGGCCGCTGCGCACGTGCTCGACGTACTCGCGCGGCGAGATGCCGGCGTGATCCTTGAACAGGCGGGCCAGGTGGCGCGGCGTCACGTGCGCGACGGCGGCCAGCGCGGGGACGTCCCACTCGTGGCCGGGGTGCTCGCACACGGCGTTCTGCACGCGGTGCACGGCGGGATGCAGGTGGTTGCGGCCGTCCAGCAGCGGCGAGCGTTGCGGGTCGTCGGCGCCGCGGCGCTGGAACACGACCATCGTCTCGGCCACCGCGGCGGCCACGGCGTCGCCGCAGACGCTGCCGATGCAATGCAGCGCGAGGTCGATGCCGGCCGTGATGCCGGCGCTGGACCACAACGGGCCGTCGACGACGAACACGCGATTCGCGCACACCTGGGCCTGCGGCGCCAGCGCGGCCAGCGCGTCCAGGTGCTCGTGGTGCGTGGTGACCTGGCGCCGGCCGACGAGTCCCGCGTCGGCGGCCAGCAGGGTGCCCACGCAGACGGTCAGCAGGCGGTGCGCGTGTGCGCCCGCGGGCGTCAGGCGCGCGAGCGCGGGCGCGACGACGCTCGCCAGCCAGTGACGGGCGGCCAGCCAGCCATTGCGCTGCAGCGTGGGCAACGTGTCCTTGAGCCCCGGCCGGCCCGGCAGCACCACCCAGGCGCCCTCGGGCAGCGCCGGCGGCAACGGCTCCAGGCCGGACAGTTGCAGGCCGATCGACGTCGTGGCCGCGGGCTGCGCGCAGACGTAGCGCAGGCGGAAGGCCGGCGCTCGCCCGCGCGCGGCGAGCTGCTGGTTGGCCAGGCGCAGGGCCTCGGCGGGCCCCACGAGATCCAGCAGCAGGGTCTCGGGCAGCACCAGGAACAGGACGTCGATCATCGCGTGCGCACGTCCGTCAGGCGGCGCGGGCCAGCGCCTGCTCCACCGTCACGAGCGTGGCGAAGCGGTCGACCAGCACGGTCTCGGTGCGCTCGCGGATCTCGGCGGCGCTGAGCGTGCGGCCGGACGGCGTCGTCATGTCGAAGGTGAGCGTGGCGTCGCCGCAGAAGTCGACCTCCCAGCCCTCGTCGCTGGCATGGCGCGTGGTCGTCTCGCAGCATTGCTCCGTGCGGATGCCGGCGATGATCAGCCGGCGGATGCCGTTGCGGATCAGCCAGGTCGCCAGCGGCGTGCCCACCAGCGAGCTGTGGCGGTGCTTCTCGATGGTCAGCGCGGCCTCGAAGTCGGCCAGGCCGGCGAGCGGCCGGACGAACGGGCTGCCGTGCGCGAACGGGTTGCCGGGCGTCTGCGGGCCGTCGGTATGGAACACCCGAACGATGGGGATGCCGCGCGCCTGCGCGCCGTCGACGAGTGCGTTGGCCTGCTTGAGGAACACGTCGGCGCCAGATTGCGACCAGTACGGGCGCTGGGGGAACGATTCCTGGACGTCGATCATGATCAGGGCAGTCTGCATGGTTTTTCTCCTGTGGTTGGATGACAGGAATGTTGCCCTCCGGCAGCCATTCTGGCAGGGCCGCGGCGCGACAGCATGCGGACGTTTCAGGACATCAGCGCCATTCGGCCATCCCATCGATGGCCTGCGCCGCGGCGGCGCGCGCCTGCACCAGCACGGCGTGTTTCCATTCCGGCGTGTCGGTGAAGAAGGCCTGGCGCATCGCGGCGCGCGCGAACTCCGCGTGCTCGTCGTGCGGCTGGCGTCGGCGCGCGAACCAGTGGTCGTATCGCAGCGCGCGCAGCACGGCCTCGGCCGGCTGCGTGCCGAACTCCAGCGTGATGCCCGCGTAGGCCGCCTGCGGGCACTCGTCGTACGCCGCGTGCCAGAGATTGCCGTGCAGGTCGGACGAGGTCGACGAGCCGTCGTCCGTGAACGTGATGCGGTTGCCCCACCAGGCCTTGGCACGGTGCTTGGCGCCATCGTCGTCGCGCGCCGCGAAGATGCGCTCGCCCACGCCGCTCTCGCCCAGTCCGCTGTGCAGGTCGATCCAGCCCAGCAGCCGGCAGCGCGTCGCATGCTGGCGCAGCACCATGCGCAGCGTCTGCTGGCTCCAGGTGGGGCTCGTCCCGCCATAGAACAGGCCATCGCGATGACGGTACTGGCCGCCGGAGATCGCGGCCTGCAGCGCGCCCATGCCGTGCGAGGCCGCGTAGGCCATCAGCTGGCGCTCGTCGTTCACGGTGGGTGGCCAGTCCGCGGGCAAGAGGGCCTCGGCCAGCAGGTCGTAGCCCGGGTTGCCCGGCGGCGGGCGGCGGAAGTCGATGAAGTTGCGGTTGAGGTCGACGCCCTCGTGCGTGACGCGGCGCCCGAACGAGAAGCCCCACGGGTTGAGCGCGTGCACGAACAGCAGCGCCACGCCCGCCAGCCGGGCCTTCGTGCGCAGCGCCTCGTCGTGCAGCAGCGCCACCTGCGCGCCGGAGCCGCAGTAGCCCTCGACGCCGTGGCAGCCGCTGGAGACGATCAGCAGCGCATCGGCGTCGTCGGCGCCGATGCGTGCGACGTCCATCGCCAGGGCCTCGAGCTCCACGCCGCGCAGCGGCTCGGGATGCGATTCCAGCTGCGTTCCGGCGGCCGCGGCGAGGAACTTCGCGCGCGCCTCGGCGTAGTTGTGGGCAAACGGTTCCGGCGGAGTCCTCATGCTCGTCTCCCAGGCTGGTCCAAAGGATGAGCGGCCGGCCGCGTGCCGGTCGGCGTTCAGTCGTGTCGGGCGAACCACTGTTCCACGAGGCGGATCCACAGCGTGCCGCCCAGCGGGATCAGGTCGTCGTTGAAATCGTAGTGCGGGTTGTGCAGCGTGCACGGGCCCAGATTGTGCGAATCGGATGTGTCAGCCGCGTCGCCGCCGTAGGCCAGCCGGTGGCGGCCGTCGCCGTTGCCGATGACGAAGTAGGCGCCGGGCTTCTCGAGCAGGAAGTAGCTGAAGTCCTCGGCGGTCATCGACGGCTCGAAGGCGAGCGTGTTCGCGGCGCCGACGGTGTCGCGCATGACGCCGGCCACGAACTCGGCCTCGGCGGCGTGGTTCACCGTGGGCGGGTAGTTGCGGTGGAAGCGGAATTCCACCGTGGCGCCGAACGCGGCGGCGGTGTGCTGGGCGATCTCGCGCATGCGCTGCTCGATCAGGTCGAGCACGGGCAGCGTGAAGGTGCGCACGGTGCCTTCGATGTGCGCCGAATCGGGCACGACGTTGGTGGCCTCGCCGGTGTGGATCGTCGTGACCGAGATGACGCCGGTGTCGGTCGGCTTCTTGTTGCGCGTGATGATGGTCTGGAACGCCTGCACCATCTGGCAGGCGATGGGCACCGGGTCGATGGCCAGGTGCGGCAGGGCGGCGTGCGATCCGCGGCCGCGGATGGTGATGAAGAACTCGTTGCTCGAGGCCATGCACGGGCCCGGGCAGACGGCCAGCTGGCCTGCCTGGAGGCCGGGCCAGTTGTGCATGCCGAACACGGCGTCCATCGGGAACTCGGTGAACAGCCCGTCCTTGATCATCTCGCGCGCGCCGCCGCCGCCTTCCTCGGCCGGCTGGAACAGCAGGTAGACGATGCCGTCGAAGTCGCGGTGCCTGGCCAGGTGCTGCGCGGCGGCCAGCAGCATCGCGGTGTGGCCGTCGTGGCCGCAGGCGTGCATGCGCCCGGGGTTGCGGCTGGCGTGGGCGAAGGTGTTGGACTCGGCCATGGGCAGGGCGTCCATGTCGGCGCGCAGGCCGATGGCGCCGCCCGCCTTGCCGCGGCTGCCTTCGATGATGCCGACCACGCTCGTCTTGCCCAGCCCGCGCCGGATCGGGATTCCCCATTCGGTGAGCTTGGCGGCCACCAGCTCGCTGGTGCGCTGCTCCTGGAAGCAGAGCTCGGGGTGCGCGTGGATCTCCCGTCGCAGCGCGGTGATGGCGGCGGCGTCGGCCAGCAGGGATTCGATGACGTTCATGGGTAGCGGAGGAGGCGGTTTTCGAAGCATCTTAAGCCTGCGGAGCATCCCCTGGGCCCCCGTCGACAAGGCATGTCGCGCTGTCGGGTTGCCCTCTCCGGCGCTGCCGCTCATCCGTCGAGCGACCGTGGGGCGCCTTGATATGGGATCATTTCGGGATGAGCGACGCCGCCCTTGCCAACACCCGTCCCGCCAACGCCCCGCGCACCGTCCGGGCCGCCTGCCCGCACGACTGCCCCGATACCTGCGCGATGCGCGTCACCGTCCAGGACGACAAGGTCGTCAAGCTGCACGGCGACCCCGACCACCCGACCACCAACGGCGCGCTGTGCACGAAGGTGTCGCGCTATGCCGAGCGCACCGAGCACGCCGAGCGCGTGCTGCGGCCGCTGCGCCGCGTCGGGCCCAAGGGGGAGGGCCGGTTCGTCGAGGTGTCGTGGGACGAGGCGCTGGACGACATCGCCACGCGCCTGGGCGAGATCGCCCGCCGCGACCCGCAGGCCATCGTGCCGTACAGCTACGCCGGCACCATGGGCATGGTGCAGGGCGAGGGCATGGCGGCGCGCTTCTTCAACAAGCTGGGCGCCTCGCGGCTGGATCGCACGATCTGCTCCAGCGCCGGCGGCGACGCGCTGCTGGCCACCTACGGCGGCAAGGTGGGCATGCACGTCGAGCACTTCGCCGAGAGCCGGCTGATCGTCATCTGGGGCAGCAACTCGATCACGTCCAACCTGCACTTCTGGCCGATCGCGCTGGCCGCCAGGCGCGCCGGCGCCACGCTCGTGTGCATCGACCCGCGCCGCACCGAGACCGCCGAGAAGTGCCACGTCCACCTCGCGCTGACGCCCGGCAGCGACGGCGCGCTCGCACTGGCCGTCATGCACGAGCTGATCGTCAACGACTGGCTCGACCATGATTACATCGCCCGCCACGTCGAGGGTTGGGACGGCCTGCGCGACCGTGCGTTGCAGTGGACGCCCGAGCGCGCCGCGACGGAGTGCGGCCTCACGGTCGACCAGATCCGCGATTTCGCGCGCCTGTACGGCACGACGAAGCCGGCCGGCATCCGCCTGAACTACGGCATGCAGCGCGTGCGCGGCGGCGGCAACGCGGCGCGCCTCGTGGCGCTGCTGCCCTGCCTGACCGGCGCCTGGCGCCATCGCGCGGGCGGCATGCTGCTGTCGGCCTCGGGCTGGCTCAAGGACTTCCGCACCCCGGGCTTCGACCACGCCGGGCTGCTGGCCGGACGCGACCCGCGCACCGTCAACATGGTCACCATCGGCGACGACCTGCACCGGCAGTCCGGCGAGACGCTGCCCGACGGCCGCGCGTTCGGGCCGCGCATCGAGGCGCTGATCGTCTACAACAGCAACCCTGTCGCGGTGGCGCCCGATTCGCGCCGCGTGGCCGCGGGCTTCCGGCGCGAGGACCTGTTCACGGTGGTGCTCGAGCACTTCCTGACCGACACCGCCGACCACGCCGACTACGTGCTGCCCGCCACCACGCAGCTGGAGCACTGGGACGTGCACGGCAGCTACGGCCACACCAGCATCGTCATCAACGAGCCCGCGCTCACGCCGCGCGGGCAGTCGCGCTCCAACGCCGCGATCTTCCGCGCGCTGGCGCAGCGCATGGGCTTTTCCGAGCCGTGCTTCTCCGACGACGACGAGACGCTGGCGCGCGAAGCGTTCAAGGGCCCGGTGCCGTTCGAGCAGCTGCGCGAGGTGGGCTGGGCGCAGCTGCCGCTGCCCGAGGCCCCGTTCGCCGACGGCGGCTTCCCCACGCCCAGCGGCAAGGCCCGCTGCGACGCGCCCGGCATCGGCCTGCCCGACCACGTGCCGCCGTACGAGAGCGTGCGCAGCGCGCCCGAGCTCGCGAAGCGCTTCCCGCTGGCGATGATCTCGCCGCCGGCGCGCAACTTCCTCAACTCCACGTTCGTCAACGTCAAGAGCCTGCGCGCCATCGAGCGCGAGCCGATCCTCGAGATCGCCGCCGACGACGCCGCGGCGCGCGGCATCGCCGACGGCGATACGGTGCGCGTGTTCAACGACCGCGGCGACTACCGCTGCGTCGCGCGCGTGAGCGGGCGCGCCCGCGCCGGCGTCGTGCACGGGCTGGGCGTGTGGTGGCGCAAGTACGGGCTGGACGGCACCAACGTCAACGAGCTCACGCACCAGAAGCTCACCGACCTGGGCCGCGCGCCCGCGTTCTACGACTGCCTGGTCGAAGTCGAGCGCGCGCAGGCGGCCGCCTGACCATGCGCTGGTGGCCGCGACGTCGCGCCGCGCGCTGGGGCCTGGGGAGCGCACTGGGCGTCGCCGGCGTCGTGCTGGCGGGGCTGGGCGTGCTGTGCGCGACCTCGGGCTGCTCGTCGATCGACTACCTCGCCCAGTCGGCCAGCGGCCACGTGCGCCTGCTGGCGAGCGCGCGGCCGGTCAAGGACGCGATCGCCGACCCGACGACGCCCGAGGCCCTGCGCAAGCGCCTCGAGCTCACGCAACGCATGCGCCAGTTCGCCGTCACCGAGCTGCATGAACCCGACAACGGCAGCTACCGCTCGTACGCCGACCTGAAGCGCAGCGCCGCGGTGTGGAACGTGGTGGCGGCGCCGGAGCTGTCGCTCAGGCTGCAGACCTGGTGCTTCCCCATCGTGGGCTGCGTGGGCTACCGCGGCTACTACGACCTGGCCAGCGCCAACGCGGCGGCGGCGCCGCTGAAGGCCGAGGGGCTGGAGGTTGACGTCTATGAAGTGCCGGCCTATTCCACGCTGGGCTGGATGAACTGGATCGGCGGCGACCCGCTGCTCAACACCTTCGTGCAGTGGCCCGAGGGCGAGCTGGCGCGGCTGATCTTCCATGAGCTGGCGCACCAGGTGGCCTACGCGCCGGGCGACACCACGTTCAACGAATCCTTCGCCACGGCGGTGGAGCGCATCGGCAGCGAGCGCTGGATGGCGGCCAACGCGTCGCCCGAGGTGCGCGAGAAGCAGGCGCTGACCGAAGCCCGTCGCCACGACTTCCACGTGCTGGTGCGCGCCTGGCGCGCGAAGCTCGACGCGATGTACCGCAGCGACCTGCCCGACGCCGACAAGCGACGGCAGAAGGCCGAGCTCTACGCCGGCATGCGCGCCGACTACGAGGCGCTCAAGCGCGACAAGTGGGGCGGCTACACGGGCTACGACCACTGGTTCGCCACGGCCAACAACGCGGCGCTCGGTGCGCAGGCGGCCTACGACGACCAGGTGGGCGCCTTCGAGCGCCTGTTCGTTGCCCAGGGCAGCGACTTCGACCGCTTCTATGCCGAGGTCAAGCGCATGGCGGCCCTGACCCGCCCGGAACGTGATGCGGCGATGGCGCCGTACCGCGATCCGGAGCCCTTGCCGGCGCCTGTCGTCGCGCCCGCAACACCGGCGTCGAGCCCGTCCGCCGCGGGCTGAATCTGCATGAAAATCAGGTGAAACAGAGGAGACCGGATGGCCGACCTGCACCTGCATCGAGAACACACCCTGGGCCTGGCCCGCGCGCGCAAGGTCGCGATGAAATGGGCCGAGGACGTCGAGAGCAAGCTCGACATGGAATGCACCATGATCGAGGGCGACGACGAGGACGTGCTCGAGTTCACGCGCTCGGGCGTCGACGGCCGCATGACGGTGGCGGCCAACTTCTTCGACCTCGAGGCCAAGCTCAGCTTCCTGCTCAAGCCGTTCCTCGCCTCGATCGAGGCGGAAGTGCGCAAGCAGCTCGAGGAGGCGCTCGCCAAGGAAGAGGCCAAGGCGGGCAAGGCGGCGGGCGCGAGGAAGCCCGCCGTCAAGAAGAAATAGCGCGTCCTCCTGCGCGCAGTCGCAGGATCCACCCTGGCCGGGCCGCCGCCTCGGGGCGCGTGGATCCTGCGACTCCGCTTCGCTTCGCGCAGGATGACGACGGCAATGGCGCTCGCGCAGGATGACGGTAATGCCGCCTCGCGCAGGATGACGGCAATGGCGCTTCGCGCAGGATGACGGCAATACCGCCTCGCGCAGGATGGCGGCATGCCGCTTCGCGCAGGATGATGGCATGCCGCGTCGCGCAGGATGCAGCATGGCGGCATGTGCCGGCGCTGGACGGTGCCTGCTTCCGGCGTCGATGGGAAATAGCGTGTCATCCTGCGCGCAGTCGCAGGATCCACCCTGGCCGGGCCGCCGCC
>JBJMWE010000054.1:0-43740 GCA_045810285.1 Vitreoscilla sp.
GCGGCTGGACGCCAGGGCCGCGACCCGCGCGAGCTCGGCCTCGCGCGCCTGCGGGAAGGCGGCCTGCATGTTCCACGAGCGGTTGGTCGACGGGCCGGCGAGCCCGTTGCACGGATCGGCGTCGAGCGCGTCGAGCAGGCGTTGCAGCCAGCCCGGCCCCGTCAGCGCGCCAGCCTCGAGAAAGACCAGGACGTCGGCGCCTCCGCCGGCCTGCAGCAGGCGGTTGAAGCTCGCCGCGCCGCCGGCGGAGACGGCCTCGCAGCGCGGCAGTCCGGTTGTGCGCAGGTAGTCGCACATCGCCGCGTCCGGCGCATCGGGCAGCAGCACGGTGTCGAACGCCAGCCCCGTGTCCGCATGCAGCCGCGCGAGCGTCGCGCGGACGCGATCCGGCTCGGTCTGCAGGTGGATGCCGACGACGATGCGCATCAGTCGGCCTTCGCCTCGTGGCGTGCACCGTCGAGCACGGCGGGTGCGAGCGCGGCGGCCCAGCCGGCGTATCGGGTGTCGCCGGCCGCCAGCGCGGCCAGCAGCTGGGCGGCCTCGGACGTGCGGCCCAGGGCGGCCAGGGCGAGGGCGCGGTAGTAGCGGGCGCGCGGTTCGGCGGCCCGTGCAGGAGACAAGCGGTCGAGTTGCGCGAGGGCCGCGTCGTAGCCGCGCTCGCTCACCAGCAGCACCGCCAGGTCCATCGCCACGTCCGCGTCCCGCGGCTCGAAGCGTTGCGCGCGCTCGAGCTCCGCGCGCGCCTGCGCGACCTGGCCGCGCGCGATCAGCACGGTCGCCAGATGCCGTCGCACGGCCGTGTCCTCGGGCTCGATGGCCAGGGCGCGGCGCAGCGCGATCGCGGCCGAGCCCAGGTCCTGCCGCGCCAGCAGCGCCAGGCCCAGCTGCGTCCAGGCCGTCGCGTTGTGGGCGTCGCGTCGCGTGGCCGCGTCCAGCCATCCGATGGCCTCGTCGAGCCGACCCTGCGCGGCCGTGAGCACGCCCATCTGGAGCTGCAGGCGGCCGTCGCCCTCCGCCAGTTCCAGGGCCTGCCGCCACGCGCGTTCGGCCAGCGCGAGACGCCCGGCTCCCAGGTGCAGGCTCCCCAGATTCTCCAGCGCCAGCGCGTTCGAGGGATCGAGGTCGACAGCCGCTTCGAGCCTTGCCAAGGCACCCTCGGCATCGCCGAGCGCCGCCAGCGCGGAGGCCAGGTTCACCAGCGCGCTGCTGCTTGCGGGCGCGGCCGCCAGCGCCTGTTCCAGGCAGCGGACGGCGGCCTCGTTGTCGCCGGACCGCGAGTGCAGGAGGCCCAGGTTGTTGAGGGCGGTCGCGTTGCGCGGTTCGCGCGCCAGCACCGCTTCGAAGCATCGGCGCGCGCCGGCGGTGTCGCCCTGCAGGTACGACCGAGCGCCTTGCCGGATCTGCGCCGTGACCTCGTCCGCGTCCGAGGGCAGGGGCGGCGCGGCGGGCGTGTCGGCGAGGCAGCGGGCCAGCGTCTGGTGAAGGCCTTCCATGGGGGTTCCTTGCGTCCTTGGATTGGCGAGTCAGATGATGCGGGACATCAGGTCCGACAGCATCTCCTTCGGATTGATGTCGGGCACGTCGAACTTGACCTTGTCGAGCGACAGATCCAGCGGCTCGCCCTGCTGGTAGTGCAGGGGGAAGGCCACGCCGAAGCGCAGGCCCGAGCCGTACTCGAAGCCGGCGAGGTCCCATTTGTGCTCGTAGAGGTTGATCGTCGTCAGGAGCAGGTCGGCGTCCACGGTGACGAAGCCGGTGACGTCCACCTTGAGCTTGGGCTCGACGTGGATCGAGGCGTTCGCGTCCAGTGTCAGCCCCTTGGTCGGGGTCCAGTCCACTTCGACGCCGGTATCGAGCGCGCCTTCGAGCCCCAGCGTGGCGCCGATCTCCAGCCCCGCCTCGGCGCTGACGATGGGAATGCCGGCGCCGATGGCGCCCCGCACGAACAGCCGCAGTCCGGCGTGCGCCGGCACGTGCAGGCTGGCCGCGCCCTGCACGCGCGTGTCTTCCTCGTGCGCCGGGTTGTAGGTGACCTTCAGGCTGAGCTTCTCCAGCTGCCCCGGCCCGATGCCCGCGTTGACCCCCAGGCCGCCGCTGATGGTGGCGAAGACGCCGATGCGATGGCCAGCCACGGCCACGCCGATGATGGGGATGTCGATGCCGATGCTCAGCAGCGTCTTCTCGAGCTTCTTTTCCGGAAAGACGTCCAGCGACGACGGCAGTGCGATCTCGCCGGACAGTTCGATCTCGCCATTGGGCAGCAGCCGCACGCCCACGGTTCCTTGCAGCCACGGCGCGATCACGACGGTCACCGAGCCGCCGCCGTAGACCGTGATCTTGTCGCCGTGCAGCGGCGGCGGCCCCGAAGGCGCGCCGTCGGCCACGGGCCGGTTGGTCGCGCCCACGAGCACCGAACCCTTGAGGCGACCCTTGTCATAGCTGGCGGTGATCGACGCGTCGAACATGCCGTCGTCGTAGGTCACCTTCAGTTCCGAGTTGATGCCCGGGATCCTGGGCTTGGCCGATCCGCTGGCCTTGACCTTGAAGTCGTCGCTGCCCTTGGCCTTCATCGCCTCGACGTGGATGGAGCCGCCTTCGAGGCCCGGCGTGTCCTTCTTGATCGACAGGTCGCCGGCGAACATCAGGCCGGTCTCCTCGCCGTACGCCACGGCCAGGCTGACCTTCTCGACGGCCGGGATGTCCGGCACGATCTCGCCCTTGGCGCCGAACAGCCCGGCGCCGAAGCTGGCGTCGAGCGAGGCGGACTTGATGCCGCGGACCTTGCCCGGGCCGATGCTGAGGTGACCCTTGCCCCAGAAGTCGCCGTGCTCGTAGCCGGCCTCGATCCTGGCTTCGCCGTCGAAGACCTTCTTGTCCAGCTCGAAGTGGCCGTGGATCCCGAAGCCGGCCGGCCTGCCGCCGCCAAAGTGCCCCATGCCGGCGATCTTGCCCTTGCCCAGGCGGTCGACCTCGAAGTCGACGTCGCCGTCGACCGACAGGCCATCGGTGCCGGCGGACAGCGTCAGGCTCGACGTCGTCACCCGGATCGGGCCGGGAAACTGCAGCTCGCTGCCGCTGAACGTCTTGCTCAGTCGAAGTTCGTCGTTCTCCAGCGTGAGATCGAGCTCGAGGCCCTTGAGCAGGGGCAGGCTCGGACGCAGGACGCCGCGGGCCATCAGGCCGCCGTTGTCGCCGAGCTCGACCTCGCCGAACTCGACCGGCGACGCGCCGGGGAGGTTGGCGAGCTTGACGGACTTGAGCACCGACGTGCGATCCACGTAGGTGGTGTAGGGCACTCCGTCCATCTCCTTGAGCTCCCACGTGAACCGGGTGCGCTCGAGCAGGTCCTCGCCGTAGTACTTGATGCCGGTGATCTGGCCGCCGCTGCCCGGGGTGTAGCTCACGCTCGAGAGCGCGACGTTGTAGAGGAAGTCGCCGCGTCCCTTCGGCAGTCCGCTCGCCTTGTTGGTCTTCGTGTTCCAGTCGAGCCGGTGCGCGGTGCCGCCGGAGACGCGGGGATACATCACCAGGTGGGTGTCGTCGCCGACCAGTCCCTTGGCGACGATCTGCCGCGCGGTCAGCGATTTGAGCGGCTTGACGTGGTCGCCCGCGGCCATCTGCCCGCGGCCCCAGTACCGGTCCGGCTTCCCCGCGACCTCGATCGACGGATTCACGGTCGCGAAGCTCACGTCGTACTGGGACTGCACCTCGCCGAGGTCGGGCGGCTTGGTCCAGTGCAGGTTCTTGCCGATCTCGGGCCCCAGCGCCTCGCCGAGCTTGGCGACGATCTCGTTGTGGATCCGCGAGCCCGAGCTGCGATTCGCACTCGAGTCCAGCAGTTCCATGTTGCCGTAGATGTTCTGTCCGCCCAACTGCATCTCGAGCAGGTGGTCGACGTCGAAGACCGACCCCTTGCCGCCCTTGCCGTCGGAATCCCAGCGCGGGAGCGCGAGCCGCTCGGGCAGGGTGTCGGCGTCGCCCAGGATGTGGATGCCCGACTGCGCGGGCTCGAGCACGTACACCATCTTTCCCGTGGTGGCCGAGCGGATGCCCTTGCCCTTGCCCGTGTCCACGTTCTTCATCACGTTGGCCGCGTAGTTGCTGGATGCCATCACGCCCTTGGCGAACACGTCGCGCTGGTCGTTGGGACGCTCCGGCTTCTTGGGCAGGTGCACCGGCACCTTGGCGCTGATGGCATTGGCCTTGCGCGCGTAGGACGGCACGTTCAGTTCGGGAATCGATATCGTCCTGGCCTTGTGGTCGATCGTGGCGCCGCCGCCGGGCGGGCCCTTGGCCGCGGCGGTCTTGCCGCCCTTCGCGTTCTTGGCAGCGCCGCCGCCCGACTGGCCGCCCGCGCGCTGGATCTTGCGCTGCGCCGTGGTGCTCTGCTGCACGACGTGGGTCGCCTCGTGCGCCATCAGGTGGGTGTCGTCCTGCGACGCGCCGGGCCCGAGCCAGATGTCGCTGCCGTGCGTGAAGGCGCGTGCGTCGAGCGCGCTGGCCGATGCGCGGGCGGCGCTGTCGTCGTGCACGCGCACGTGGCCCAGGTCGGTGCCGAGGCCGGCCTCCAGGGTGCGCCGGGTCGAGTCCTGCAGGGGCTTGCCGGAGCCCTTGCCGGCGATCGCGCTGCTGGCCGCGGCGCCCATGGCGGACGTGGACGAGCCGCCCCCGTCCGCTTCCCGCTGCACCGCCTTGGCCGCGCGGCGCAACTCCTCCGGCCCGGACCCGGAGCCGTGGCCCTTCTTCTGCACGGGGACCGGCGGCGTCTTGCGTTCCGGCGGCGCGGCGGCCGTGGGCGGGGCAGCGGGCGAGGTCGCGGCCGTGCGCGCGAGTGCACCGGGCGTCACCTGCGAGATGCTGTCCGGCTCGACATCGCGCCCCGCGCTGATGCGATCGGCCACCTTGTCGGCCTCGCGTTCGAACGGGTCGTCGGGCTTGCCGATGGCGACCTCGCGCTGCACGCCCAGGCCCATGGCCGGCGCGGCGCGCTGCAGCGGACCCGCCTGGCTCGCGCCTTGCTGGCGCGGCGCGCTGACCGGCGCCGGCGCGGGCACGCGTTCGGTCGCGGGCGGCGCGGCGCGGGTCTTGGCGGCCGATTCGCTCATGAGCGGATGGCCTCGAGAAAGGCCGTCATGCCGCGCACGGGCGGCGCCGGCGCGAGGTCGATGCCGAGCGAGGAGGCGGCGCCGGCCTTGCGGTATTCGTTGTGGATCGCGGCCTCGACGTGCAGGTTGCCCACGGTGGCGGATCCGTCGTCGACCGCCAGCAGCGTCGCCTGGAGCGCCGCGTTGCGGATCTGTGCGCCGGAAAGGGCGCAGCGCTGCGCCACCTGCGCGATGAACGCCGGTGCGACCGCGTGGTCCGCCGGCAGGTGCAGCGACCAGATCGCGCGCCGCTCGTCGGCCTGCGGGTGGACGAACGGCACCACCACGTCCATGCGGCGCTGGAAGGCGCGGTCGATGTTCTGGGCCGCGTTGGTGGTCACCAGGACGATGCCCTGGTAGGACTCCAGGCGCTGCAGCAGGTAGTTCGTCTCGAGGTTGGCGTAGCGGTCGTTGGCGGACTTCACCTCGGTGCGGCTGGCCAGCAGGGAGTCGCCTTCGTCGAGCAGCAGGATGACGTCGAGCGCCTCGGCGCGCGAGAGCACCTGGTGCAGGTTCTTCTCCGTCTGGCCGATGTACTTGTCGACGACCGCGGCGAGGTCGACGCGGTACAGGTCCATGTCCAGTTCCGCCGCGAGGACCCTGGCGGCGAGCGTCTTGCCGGTGCCGCTGCCGCCCGTGAACAGGCCGCGCACGCCGCGCAGCGCCGAGGTGCCGTACGCCGCGCTCAGGCGCGCCGGCAGGCGCTCGCGCTGGCGGCAGCGCGTCTCGAGGTCGCGCAGGCGCAGGGTCGTCGCCTCGCTGACGACGAGGTCGCTCCAGCTGCCGGCGCCGTCCAGGCGTGTCGCGTGCGCGTCGAGCTGGTGACGATTGAGTTCGCGGCAGGCCAGGCGCACGTCGGCGACCTCGATGGTCTCGCGGCGCTCGAGTCCAGCGTGCCCGATGGCCGCGGCTGCCAGTTCGCGCAGGTGGCCGGCGGGCAGGGCAAAGCGCGCGCTGAGCCGCTCGAGGTCGGCGCCGGTGCGCGGCCCCAGCGCGCGCTGCCAGTGGAGCCGCCGCAGTTCGGGCGTGGGCAGCGCCAGGTCGATCGTCAGCGTGGGCCTGGCGGCCTGCGACGCGATGCCGCCCTCCATGCCGAGGACGACCAGCACGGGGCCGTCGTACGCCGGCAGCGTCGGCAGCTCCGCCGTGGCGCCGGGCGCGAGGTCGAGCATGTGCACCGGGATGCACGGCCCCATCACGCACAACGGGCCCAGCAGCCGCGAGGAGTCGGCCGCGCCGCCACCGGGCGCGGCGGCCGGCAGCACCGCGAGCGTGCGACCCAGCGCGCGTGCGATCGCGCCGGCGATCTGCAGCTGGTCGCTGCCGGGCATGCCGCGCACGGCCAGCACCTGCACCTGTCCGCTTTCCAGCAGCGCCGGCACCTGGGCGATGCGTGCGGCCGTCGCCGCATCGAACAGCAGCTCGCCGAGTGTGGGGAACCCGTCGGCGGCGTGGAAGGTGCAACCGGGCAGTTCCAGCCGCTGTCCGCGCAGGGCGCCCCACACCGGCTGCGGGATGGCGAACGTCCAATCCGGGCGTGCGGCCGCCGGGTTCTCGACCTGCAGCAGGCCGCTGGCCAGCAAGGCCTGGCACTCGAGCCATGGATCGACCTGGCCGGGGGCACCGCGCGCGCGCAGCACTTCGCCGACCAGCGTCATCGAGGCGCGCCGCGAAGCGAGCGGGGCCTGCAAGGCCGCGAACAACGGGCCGAACCGGGCGTCCTCGTCCGCCAGCGCCACCGTCATCAGCGCCATCCGGCCCGCGAAGGACAGCACGCTGGCCCGGGCGAGCCGCGCCAACGGCGGCAGCGGCGTGCAGGCGTCTTCCCAGGCCGTGATCTCGCGCTGCCACCACGCGAGCACCTCGCTCCAGCCCAGCTCGGCCGGGACGCGCGGCACGATCTGCTCGAGGTAGCCGCGCAGGAACCGGTGCGACTTCAGGATGTCCTCCAGCGCCGAAGATCCCTGGCCGTCGAGGCCGTGCAGCATGTGCATCAGCCCGTAGATCGCCGCGCTGAAGTTCAGCCGGAAATGGCCGGCGGCGGTTCGCGGGACGTCGTCGAAGGCGGTGGGGCGCTGGCGCGGCATGGCGGTCATTCGAAATGGAACTGCACGACGCGTCCGAAGGCTGGCAGCCATCCGGGACTGCGGTCCAGGCCCGCGATGCGCACCGGGAGCGAAACGGCGTCCATCGGCAGCACGACGTCCACGTGGGTGGAGGTCGCGTACAGGCATGCGGGCCGGGCGAGCAAGGCGCGAACCAGGCCCGGCCGTGCGCCTTCACGGCCCAGGGCACGCGCGAGGCGCCATCGCAGCGCGGGCAGCATCAGCCCCAGCAGCCGGCGCAGCGCCGGCGCATGGGGCAGGGCGAGCGGGCCGGCGGGATCGTCGCGCGGCACGTCTCGCGCGAACGCGCGCGCCGGTCGCCTCGCGATGCCGTGGCGGATGGCTTCCGCATCGGCCAGCGCCTGCGCCGGCCGGCCGTCGCGCCGCACCTCGCTGAGGACGATGCCGTCGGGGCTCCATAGCCGCAGCCACGGGCCGTGCACGGACCACGTCGGGCGCGTGCACGTCGCCGGGCGCCATGCCGCAGGCAGTCGCCAGGGCCCGTCTCGCCGCAGCCGCGCGCCCGTGCCGGCGTCGCCGGCCAGCGTGTACAGCAGCTGCCAGACCGCGTCGCCGGCCGCGCCCGGTTCGCCGGCCAGCAGTGCGCGAGCGATGGCGCGCAGCAAGGCCCACGGCCCCAGCCCGCTGGCGACGCGCCAGTCGCGCTCGAGGCACTCCGGCAGGTCGAGCGCGAGCATCAGGTTGATGAGGAACAGGACGCCGCCGAAGCGGGTGTCGACGCCGCCCTCGAACATCGTGCGGGTCTCGGACGTCGCCGGCTCGATGGCGTCGTCCGCCGGCAAAGCGGGTCGGGGGGCGTCGATCAGCGCGCCGTAGGTCGCCGGTACTTCTCGATGCCGCACGGCGCCGTGCGGAGTGCTGGCGACGAGGTCGGGGGCGATTGCGCCGATGCGCGGCTCGAGCGGGTGGGCGGAGCACGCGTTGTCGTCGTCGCCGTCGCCTGCGGGCACGTTCGGCCGTGCCAGTCCCGATGCGATTGGCACGCGCGTCGCCGGCGCCGGGAACGACGGCGCACCGGCCCCGGCGGTCGCCGCCGCGAGAGCCTGCTGCCCGCTCGTCGGCTGCATCGTCCCGTCGTCGCGCCGTGGCGTGGGCGGCGCGACGATCGTGCGCGGCGCGTTGGCGTCCGCCTCGTGCCGCGCGGGCGGTCCCTGAAGCATGGGCCCCGCGGGGTCGCGTGCCGGTCGATGCGATCCCGGATCGACCGATGACGTCCACCATTGCGCGAGCTGCCGCGCGTAGCGGGTGCCGCGCGCGACCTCCGGGCGGTGGTGGACGACCAGGGCCGTCGCGAGGAGGCAGGCCTGGGCGACGTCCAGCGAACCGGCGACGGCGTGCGCGGGCAGCAGGCCCTGCCAGGGCGGCGTCGCGACGGCCGATGACCGTGCAACACCGGCGCCGTCCGGGCGAGCAGGGGGCGTCGTTTCGAAGCGGCCCGGGGATCGGCCGGCGATCGTCGCCGTGGCGGCCGCTCGTCCGCGCGCCCGCGCGTGTCGGGATGGCGGCGTGGCGGCCGCGCCGATCGCGGACGTCCGCTCCAATGCGGCGGCGATCAGCGGCAAGTCGTGGACGTCGGTCACCGCGCGCATCAGCCGCCAGGCCGCGTCGGGGCTCAAGGCGGCCACGACCGGCGTCGCGCGGCCCGCCCGCGCGAGACGCGCGAGCGCGGACGGCACCCACATCGCCCGGGCGTGCAAGATGGCCGGCAGCGCCGCGGACGTCGGCGGCGTCGCCGAACCGAGCAGCCTGCGCCACCACCAGAGTCCGCTGGCCCGTCCCGCGACGACGTCGTTCAGCAGGCAGGCCAGCAGCTCGGCCTCGTCGGCGAAGTACAAGGCCTGCGCGGAGGCGTCGAGCCCTGCGTAGTCCTGGCGTGATGCCTGCCGGTACAACGCGTCGACATGGGCGCGCGTCTCGTGCTCGAGGTGCGCGCCCGCGCGGTCATCGCGGGGCAGCGCCACGCGCATGCGGCGTACCAGCAGCAGTGCGTTGCGCGGCATGCCGGACGGGCGCAAGTCCAGGCTTGCCAGCGTCGCGACCAGCGCGCCGCGCCCGCCTTCGGGTGCACCGCGCGTGCGCAGTTTGCCGACCCGATTGCGGTCGGGGTTGCCGTCGCCCCAGATCGTCGACACCGCGCACGCCCCGCGATCAGCTGCCGAACACCCGCCGCAGCAGGCGCAGGATCAGCCACAGGATCAGCAGGATCAGGATCAACAGCAGCCAGATCCACCACGTCGTCCAGTCGACGGTGGAGATGCGCGTGTTGATGAAGGCTCGGGAGTTCTCGGGCACGCCCATCTTGAACAGGTCGGGCGCGAGCTGGGTGAGGGTGCTGCCTGGCGCCGCCTCGATGGCCGATTCCCAGCCGAAGAACTGCCCCGTGTGCTGGACCAGGTAGCCGAAAGAATCCTGCGGCTCCGAGACGGGATAGGTCACGCCGTTGTACTTCTGCGTGCGCCCCGTCGAGTGGTAGACGTGCACGATCATGCTGGGCATCTCGTTGATGAGCTGCACGGAGGCGTCCAGCGACGTGGCGCGGTCCGGACCGCTCGCGGCCCCGGCCGCGCCCTTGGCCCGGATCCCCGGACCGTTGTCTCCGCCGTTGCCGTCCTTGACCGGGTCGGGGACGACCGGCAGCGTGGGCGCTGTCGCGGGCAGCGTGCTCATGCCCTGGCCGAAAGCCGGGAAGGCGGGCATGTTCTGACGCTCCACGAAGACATACATGTCGCGCGGTGCGGTTCCGAGGGGCGGCAGGCCGACGATGTTGATCTGCGCCTTGCGCTCGAACGACGACGCGTGCACGACGCTCATGTTGCGGCGGATGCTGTTGTTGTCGGAGTCGATGGCGCCGCCCAGCGTCACGAGCATGCAGTTGTCGGCCGCCTTGGTCGCTGCCGGCGGGCAGGTGTTGTGGATCCGGTCGTTGCGTTGCCCGATGAAGTCGCAGCTGAGTTTCCACGCCGGGCTGCCCACCACCGGATTCGTGAGGTCGAGCCCCGTGGCCGCCAGCGGCGGCTCGAGATCGATGGTCGCGCCCGTGGCGATATTCGACTGCGTCGGGACATCCTGCAGGTTGGGCAGCGTCGTCCACGGCGCCGTTGCGTCGTAGACCGAGCCCCAGTCCGCGATCCGGAACGTCGCCTTCAGGCTGCCTTTCGGGATGGGGCTGCCGTAGTGGTTGTCGGGCCGGGCGAAGAAGACGTTGGCGCCGTCGGCGCGCAGTTCGTCCGAGGCCGGGAACGGGTCGGTGGCCGTCGGGATGTTGTTGCTGCCGATCTGCAGGTAGTTGGAGAAGCTCACGCCGTGCGGCGTGCAGACCGGATTGATCGACTGGACCTGCAGTTCGCCCCAGGGACTGGTCGCCGTCGCGAAGGGGTCGGGCGGGCCGCTCGTCGCGGCGACGTTCGTGTTGTATTCGTAGGTCGCGGTCGCGCGCGGCCAGGTGTACGGGATCACCGTGTTGGCCAGGACTTCGACGTCATGCCAGTACAGGAACTTGCTGGCGCCGCCGGGAAGCAGGTTGGGGCCCGTGGCCCCCGTGACATCGATGGGAATGCGCAGCGCCACGTTCCAGGTGAACGGGTTGGTCGGCAGCTTGGACACGCGCGCGTTGGCGATCACAGACGCCAGCCAGGGCGGGCTCGACTGGGCCCAGGTGTTGGCGCTCGATTCGGTGTAGGCCACCACGGCAGCGTAGGGGCTCGATGAATTGACGGGCGGTGCGTAGGCATTGGACGAGTTGCCCAGCCCGAGCGACTGGTCCGGCGGGCAGGCCCCGGTGCAGGTGGTCGTGGCGTCGAGCGTGATCTGCAGCACGGTGCCGGTCTGGGTCGGGCCGCCGGTGGCCTGGTCTTCCGGGAACAGGCCGACGTACAGGACGCCGGGCGTGCTGCTGCTGCTCACCGCGGGCATCGCGCGGACGTTGTACGAGAGGTAGAGCACCGGCGGACTGCCGTCGACGACCGCCCGCACGGTCAGGTCGTTCGCGCTGCCCTGGCCGTAGCCGAGCGACAACGCGCCCGTCCAGCGCGGATCGTTGAACCAGTCGTTGCCGTGCAGGCCGTCCCAGATGTTGACGGAGCTGTCCGGATTGGTGGCAGTGAGCCAGTTGGGTGGGCCGGCCAGGTTGAACACCGAGTACGGTGGCGGCACGCAGAACGAATTGTTGTTGGCCGATGCGAGGGAGTTGGCGGCAAGCAGCAGGCTCGCCAGGATGCTTGGCGTCCATCGGCGGAGCCCGCCGCATGCGCCGGTCGACGCGGACGCCGGTTCGTGCGTGGAAGGTCGTTCAGTCCTCATGTCGTTCCCCTGGTTGCCTGAATGGAATCTCGACGGCAGCGGCGTCAGCCGGCGGCGAGCGTGAAGCCGAGTGCCGTGGACAGCGGCTGGTTCATGGTCTGGGCGACGACCTGCATCTGCCCGCCCGAGGTGGGCGCGGCCTGGGCGTCGATCCGCACCCGGATGGTCGAGGTCGGCGGTGCCCCGGCGGTGAAGTCGAGCGGGGTGCCCGCGGGCGGGTCCAGCATCGTGGTCTGCCATCCGGCGGCGGACGTCAGGGGTGCGGTGACCGAGTACTTGGCGGCCGCCTTGAACGACACCTCGATCTGCAGCACGGTGAAGGTGTTGGCGGCCAGCGTGACCGTGCTGCCGTGGAGGGCGCCCAACTGCCCGCCGATGGCTGTGAACTTGCCGAACTGGATGTTCGGATCGACCTGGCTGGCCTGCGCGACCGAATAGCTGGAGGTGGCGGAACTGCCCACGACGTTTCCGGTGCCAACGTCGGTGACGTTGACCGTCAGGCTGAACGGCGTGCCGTTGGCGGTGCCGGCCGGAATGGCAAGCGCCACCACCACCGGCGTCGACGCGTTGGGCGCGAGCGATATCTGGCCGAGCGGCTGGTTGCCGGGCGTCAGCATCTGCACGAGGCCCTGCCATGCGGAGGGCGACACCGTGGCCGTGACGCTGAGCGTGCGCGCCACGCTCATGTTGGACGTCACGACGAACGAGAACTTCGTGGTAGCGCCCGCGTTCGGTGTGCCGGTGAACGGCACGGCGCTGACCGGTGTCGACCCGACGACCGGGATGGGCGCCGGCACCACCGTGATCTGCCGCGAGTCGCTGCCCGAGCGGTTGTAGACCGTCACGGTGACGGGCTGCCCCTGGTCAGGCAGGTTGCCGGGATCCGGCACGTTGACCACCAGCTGCGTGTCGCTGGAGCCGAGCAGGAACGAGTTGATCGGGGCCCCGCCGAAGAAGACCGACTGCGCCCCGATCGAATACTGGAAGTTGCGGCCCTGGATCGTGACCTGGTCGCCGACCTTGACGGGCCCGGGTGGCATGAAGCCGGTGATCGCCACCTGCGTGTTGCTCACGGCGCCGATCTGGCTGTACAGGTCGACGATCGCCGCCGTGACCTGGTTCCACTGCTCGGCGGTGATCACGTCGCCGGGGCTGACGGTGGGGAAGTTGATCGCCATGGTGAGTCGCTCCTTGAATGGCGCCTAGGTGAAGTTGGCGTAGTCCCAGCGATTCAGGTCGAATCGCGCCCGGCCCTCGAACCCCAGTTGCCCGTTGACCAGCACCACGTATTGGGTCGGCGCGATGGCCGTCGCATCGTCGATGGCCTGGATGTTCTCGCGCACGAGGTACACACGCACGAGCTCGCCGGCCATCGGGTCGATGGGCGGATACGACACCGCGCGATCGACCAGCGACTGCAGCTTCGCGCCCTCGATGAACCACGCCTGGCCGTAGGTGACGCCGGTCAGGAACACGCGCCAGTCGAAGCCGCGCTTGAGGCCGTCGGTAACCGGGATCAATGCCGCCGGCGGCAGGTAGCGCAGCCACTGCGCCGCCTGCACGCCCGCGATCGCCGCGTCGCTCAGGCCGGACTGCAGAAGCGCGTCGACGTGCTCGGCGAACTGCAGCGCGCGCGCGCGGGCCTCGCGGCGGCGCCGCGTGTCCGCGGGCAAGGGCCAGTCGCGGCTGGGCGAGGGCACCGCGGTCTCTCGGCGCACCGACCACATGTCCAGGTATTGCACCCCCTGCACGGTCCATTGCAGCAGCGCCAGTGGCACCTCGCTCGTCGACAGCGTGCCGGCCGACCGCAGGGCGTCGATGGCGCCGTAGCGGCGCTCGAACGCGCCTGTCGCGCCAGCGTTGAGCGCCGGGTCGGCCCCGAACGGGTCGGCGTCCAGCGCGGCCAGCTCCTCGGTGCCGAAGCACAGGTGCGCCACCCAGTTGCGCAGCCGCGACCGGCTCGCGGCGTCGGTGCTGGCCAGCAGCGCCGTGATCGCGGCGCGCGTGGCCGCGCTCACGCCGGCCAGGGTGGCGATGTCCAGCTGCAGCAGGCGGAACTCGGCGCCTTCGACCGCGTAGCGCGCGCCGCAGCTCGCGGCTTGGCAGGCGTCGTCGAAGCCGACCATCGGCGCGCTGCCGCTGTAGCCCGAACCCGGCTGCAGCGTCAGGATGTACAGGCCGGCGAGCACCGGCACGACGCTGGTCGAAGGCGGCGCGCAGTCGGCGAACAGGCCGGCATCGGCGACCGGCGCCTGTGTCCGGCGCGCCAGCGCCACCTGCACGTCGATCGGCAGGTCGACGGCTTCGCCGAGCTCGTTGAGCGCCAGGCCCTTGCCGACGGCGAGCACCGGGGGCTGCCCGTCGCTGCCATCGCTGGCGATCCGTACCTGCAGCCCGCGCACGACGCCCGCACCGATGGCCTTGCCCAGCTGCTCGTGCTGCAGGCGGTTGGCGGACTGGTCGGTCTGCAGGTCGCCTGCGCCGAGCACGCGGCCGTTGAAATAGTTGGTGTTCTGGATGCCGGAATCCAGGATCAGCTCGGAAAGGTGGCGCAGCGGAGTCGAGGTGGCCATGGCGGTCTCAGCGCGCGCGCCAGCGCACGGTCAGCGAGGTCAGCGCGGGCGCGGCCGACAGATAGGTCGCGGCCACCATCGGCGTGGCGGGCAGCGAGCCCGCGGCCGGCCGATGGACGGTCAGGACCACGTTGGCGGCGGACACGTCGATCAGCGGCGGCGTCGAGTCCTCGATCTCGAGGGCGATCGTCGACCCGGCGGGCAGATCGTCGGGCAGCGCCTGCGCCAGCGTGCCGAACTGAGGCCACGCGGCCCCGGGCGTGAAGGTGAGGGTGCCGGTGCGCTCGCTCGGGCCGGCCAGGCCGCCGGACAGCGATTCCTGGAGCAGGCGCGTGGGCAGGAGCAGCGGACGCGCGGAATCGTCGATGACGACCGCGTCCGGCAGCAGCTGTCCCAGCGAGTCGAACGCCAGGCTCAGCTGGCCGTTCGCGGCGACGGTGAATTCGACGGCGCCCAGCAGGAGGCGGTCGTCGGTGCCGGGCGCGAGCAGCGGACTGGCCTCCGGTGGCGGCCGCACGGCGGGGCAGACGACGGTGACCCACAGGTTCAAGGCCTGGCGGATCACCGCGTCGGCATCGGCGGCCGACAGCAGGAAGGCCGACGCGTCGGGCAGCGAGCCGTCGAGCGGCAGCGGGTCGAGCGCGAGGCCGCGCACCGCATCGAGCAGGCGTTGGCCGTCGTCGTCCGCGGGGGCGGACGCGGACTCGTCCACCACGACCACGCGGCGCATCAGCGCCCCGAACAGCCGCGCCCGATCCTCGACCGGCTGGGCCGGCGGCGTCCACGAGAACTGCAGGTTGAAGGTCTGGAGGATGCGCGACGGCGCCTGGTTGTCGGCGTCGGGGCCGCACTGCTGTCCGGCAATCGGCACGAGATCGGTCAGGCACTGCGAGTAGCAGAGCGTGACGTAGATCCGGTGCACGCCGGGGCCGGGCGTCGCGTACGGCAGGCCCGCCTGCGCCTGCAGCCACTGGTTCAGGGGCGCGCACTGATCGCGCTCCACCCGGATCCAGCGTCCTCGCGCACTGATCGCGAATCCGGCGGACACGCCGATCTCGACGTCGAGCCCGCCCGGGAGCGGCTTGACCCAGACGCCCAGCCCGCAAACCGTGCCCGACCCGTGCAGCAGGGCGTTGGAATGGCGGTGCTTGGCCTCGAAGTTCTCCAGCACCTGGCGGAAGTCCGTCGGCCCGAGAACCATGCCGAAGACGTAGTTCGGCAGCTTCCTCGGGTCGAGCGGTGCGTTCTCCAGCAGGGCTTGCGTGCAATTGCTCATGCGGTCCCCCGGTTCATCTGGCCCGGCACGGCGCCGAGCGGGTCGCGATCGAGCACCCAGCGGTCCCGTCCGGCCATGGACGGCGGAAAGGGCAGGCGGCCACCGTTCAGGGTGTCGCGTCCGAGGACGACGGGCGCGAAGCGGCTGTCCTCGCCGAGCATCGTGTCGACACCCAGGCGGGCCTCGCCGACGCGGAAGTAGTCCCAGTAGCGCCGCACCTCGAAATCGGTGTGCGCGGGCTTCTCGAGTTGAACGATGCGCGACACCATCGTCTTGATGTCGGCCGACAGGGTCTCGGGCACCAGCACCGCGAAGCGATGCGCGTCGGCCGTCGCGGTGCCGACGCAACCGCTTCCCTCGGAGGCGTCGCCGGCGACCAGCGCGCGGCCGTTTCGCGTCATGAAGCGCTCGACCAGCCGGATCTTGGACGGGCGCCGCGGCGACAGCAGGTACTGCGTCAGCAAGGCTTCGATGGCCGTGTCGTCCATCGTCGGCGACAGGGCAGGCAGTCCCAGGCCGGCCAGCTCCGCGGCCAGCGCGGCATCGGTCACCAACGTGGCGAGCCGGAAGCGTTCGAGCAGCGCCTCCAGCCCGGGCTCGAGCAGCAGGTGCAGTGCGAAGCGGATGCCGTCGGCGGTGCCGCGCCGCGCGAACAGGCGTGGCGCGAACCGGATGAACAGGCGCCGGCGGTCGGGCACCGGCCCCGGATTGCCGACCAGCGTGCCCAGCCGCTGGTTGATGCTTTCCCACAAGGGATCGAAGCCCAGGCCCAGCCAGCCGGCGAGCCAGCCGAGGTTGTCCGGGTCGGTGCCGCGGGCATCGACCAGCATGCCGGCCCGGCCGATGCGGCCTTCGAGCTCGCTGAAGAATTCCTTGGGCGTGGCCAGCAGCCGCTCGAGGAACGACGCCGACACCGCGTCCTGCTGGTAGACCGCGGGCAGGTAGCGCCGCGAGTAGGAAAAGCGCGGGTAGTACGCGCGCAGCGCCTTGACCTGGGGCGAGGTGCGGCCGTTGCCGGCGAACTGGATCCGCAGCCGCAGGAAGCGTCCGCGGGCGCGCTGCAGCAGCAGTTCCCAGGTTCCGAGCCGGTCGGGCTGGGCGGCCTGGCCGCTGTAGGCGTCGTAGTAGGGGATCTCGCTGGCCTGGCGGCGCAGGACCAGCGGGGGCTCGTCGCTGAACGATACGTCGGGGCCCTCCAGCAGCGCCCGGTCGTTGTCCACCGCGCTGCCGATCAGCACCGTGGCGCCGGGCGGGATGCAGGCGTCCAGATACAGGGCGTCCCAGACGCAGTCGCGCTCCTTGCCGTCGAAGATCGGGCTGAGCAGGGTGGCCGTGCGGGCATAGTCCGCGCGGGCGACCACCTGCAGCCGTGCCCAGCGCACGGCCGGATCGCCGGCCGCGGCGTTGCCCACCACGTCGTACGAGACGCTGGTGTGCGCGCCGTCGCGCCACGCGACCAGCGCCCGGCCGCCGTGCTGGTGCAGCGGCAGGTAGTCGGTGCGCAGGCCCAGGACGAGCGACGGCGCGAGCGTCGCCGAGAAGGCCAGGCACTGGCGCCCGAAGCCGTCGACGGCCAGGAGCGTCTGGGTGTCGGGCTGCCAGGCGATGTCGTGGGCGTCGATCTCCAGAACCGTCGACAGCAACTCGCCCGTCACGGGATCGACGACCTTGGCCGTGCCGGACAACGGCTGCGCCGGCCCGAGCAGCGCGCCACCGCGGTAGTGCAGCACCGTCGCGACCGGGGCGCCGGCGTCGAGCACCAGCACGGAGCCGTCCGGCAGCGCCTCGATGGCCACGGGGTCGGCCGCGGCGACCGGATAGCCCGCGGGCGTCGGCATCGCCACGCGCACCGGCTCGCTGCCGTCCACGGGCGCGAAGACCACGGGCGACGGGCTCGCGGCCGGGACATGCGCGAGCGCGCGGAAGTCGCGGTCGAAACCCCAGTAGCGGCGATTGACGCGATCGAGCACCCAGCAGCCGCCGTCCTGCGCCGGTGCCATGTCGAACGGGGTGAACGCGTCGCCGGCCGGCATGGTCAGCAGCGTGGGCCGGGCGCCCGACTCGAGGTCGAAGATCAGCAGGCCCTGCGCGCTGGCGCAGCCCGCGACGAGGTAGTGGTGCCGCGTCACGACCAGGCCCGCGAGCGCGATGGGCGCCGCGGCGGGCGGATCGATGGCGTGGAAGCCGGCGTTCGCCGGCGTGTCCGGCGCCGATGCCTGCGACCACAGCTGCCGCACCACGCGCTCGCCGCGAGGCAGCAGCCAGATGCTCGCGCCGTCGGCGCCGATCCAGTACCAGTGGCCGTAGCGGTCGACCGCCGCGCCGCGACGGCTGGACGGATCGAGCGGCGCGCCCGCGCGGGGCGGCGGCAGCGTGCGCAGCAGGGGCAGCAGCGTGACGCTCTGCGTGGCGTCGTTCCATGCCACGTCCTGCCACAGGCCCGGCACGCCGGCGTCCTCGCAGGCCAGCCAGTCGGCCTGGCCCTGGAGCAGTTGAAAGCGGGTTCCGTTGGTGTCCACGATCGCGGTGCTCCCTGTTCAGCACGTGCTCTTCGTGACCGGCACGGGCACGATGCTCACGCCGGGTTGCGCGGGTTGCACGACCGCGCCGACCAGGCTGGCGAGCGGCTGCGCGCTCCCCTCGACCACCGACAGGCCGTCCAGCCGCGGCAACTGCAGGCCGGTGAAATCCTGCGAGGTGATCGGGTTGGCCCCGCTGTCGCCCAGCAGCAGGGAGTCGACGTACTCGACACCCTCGATCCGCGTGACGGCGGCTTCCAGATCCTTGTCCAGCAGGCGCTTGCGCAGCGGCCAGCCGGCGCCCCCCGGTCCATAGCCGCGCAGCGAGGACAGGAAGTTGTTCACGCCCGTCGTCACCGCCTGCCGCACCAGGTCCGGGAAGTAGCCCGCCTGCACCGCGATGCCCACCGACACGTATACGGGCACGTACTCGGGGCCGCGCACGTGGATCTCGGTCGTCACCAGGCGCCTCACGTCCAGGAAGCTGCAGATGGTGCCCAGGAAGAGCCGGTCGGGCGTCGGCCAGAGCGGGCGCACGGGGTCGGTCAGCGACAGCACCATCAGCGTCACGACGCCGGCCACGCCGTCCTGCGGCGGCGGGCCGGGCTGGAACAAGGGCAGCACGTCGACGCGGTTGATGTCGACGCCGGGGGTCTGCATCACGACATCGGCGAAGTCCTGTGCGGTCACCAGCCGATCCTTGTGGCGGATCAGGCTGGGGATCTCGCGCTCGGCATCGCTGACGCTCTGGCCGAAGTCGCCCCCCGAGGTGGCGAGCGGGTTGGCGACGCTGAAGCCGCCTTGCAGGCGCGCGTCGCGCGAGCTGCTGATCGCGCCGATGCCGACGTTGCCCTGGCGTCCGCCGCCGTACTGATAGCTCGCGATCAGCCGTTTGGCCGCGGCGGGCCGCGCGCCGTGGATGCCGTCGCCGAAGGTGATGGTGGCCGCCTCGGGATCGAGCCGGTAGACCAGATCGGAGGCCTGTGCCGACAGCAGGTCCTCGACCGGCCCCCAGATCGCGACGCTGGGCAGCGACGCCCGTGCGTCCTGCACGCCGACGCGCAGCGTTCCGGGCAGCACCGGGGAGTTGGCCAGCGAGAACACCTGGTCGGGCTCGCCGGTGCCGGTGCCGAAGAACTCGTTGACCACCGCGACCGCCTGTTTGACCTGCATCGCGTTGACGCCGAGCCAGCTGAGGCGGGCCGACGGCGAGACCGTGGTGGACGCGCCGCTGGTCGAGGCCGGCAGGCGCACCCGGATCCAGGTGACGATGCGCGCGGCGATGCTGCTGTCGTCGATGCGGGGCGGGAAGTCCTCGGTGCCTTCGCTCATCGGATCGTCGAAGGTCCAGTTGCCCAGGTCCGCGAGCGCCGGCAGCGGCAGATGCACCACGCCGAGGGTGTTGAGCACGTCGGGCGATGCCAGCGGCGCGAGCGCGATGTAGCGGGCCTCGGCGACGTCGACGCCGGGGTTGGCGGGCATCTCGTACACCAACGTCGTGGAGGCCGGCGTGCGCGTGGACAGCTGCAGCGGCGCGAGCGGCGGCACGCTGCCGGTCACGGCCGGTGCGATGCCCAGCGCCAGGGTCTGCCCGGCGATCGCGGTGGCGACATCGGCGACGGCGACCCCCGGCGGCGCCAGCAGGGCCACGTACACGGCGCCGTCCATCGTGTCGCTCGCCAGGTCGAGCACGGGCTGCGGGTTGGCCGCGGTCGGCAGTACCATGTCGGCGGTCTCGTAGAACACGAGCTGGACGCTCGAGGCCGACGCACCCATCGACGTGCCTGTCGCGGAGGCGGCTTCGTCCGCGAGCTGGATCGCCTCGTACTGCGTGAGCAAGGACGCGTAGTCGGGGTCGCTCGAGTCGACCTTGCGCTTGTAGACCACCTTGGCCTGCACGGGCAGGACGTTCACAGGCCCGGTGGTGACGAAGTCGACCTTGCCCGCGCCGACCTGCACGCCCGCCTCCAGCAGCAGCGGCGCGACCGGCCCGCGGTCGTTGCTGATCGCGACGATGCCGCTGGCCGCCGCCGCCGGCCGCAGCGGCGCGCCCAGCAGCTGGAGGAACTTCAGCCGCATGGCCTCGGGATAGCGGTTGACGCGATAGAGCAGGGTGTCCGCGACGAACGCGAACAGTTGCACCAGCGTGATCCCGGGGTCGCTGTCGAGGCCGTAGTTGTTCCACTCCGGCGTGAACGACGGGATGCGCGCGGTGGCGTCGGCCAGCAGCTGATCGAAGTCGCGGTCGTCCAGGACGGGCACGGTCAACGGCATGGCCTCACCCCTGCAGCTGCAACGTGAAGTCGATGCTGCCCGTGCCCTGCGTCGCGACAAGGCGGAACTGCACGCTGATGTTGACCTGGCGCGGATCGGCACCGTCCGGATCGACGCTGACCTCGTCCACCGCCACGCGCGGTTCCCAGCGCGCGATGCTTTGCGTGACCGTGTTCTGGATGGCCTGGCGCGTGACGACGGTGTTGGGCTCGAAGAGGAAGCGCCGCAGGCCGCCGCCGAAGTCCTCGCGCATCATCCGTTCGCCCGGTTCGGTCATCAGGATGACGCGGATCATCTCGCGCACGTTGTCCTCGCCGGCCGACCAGGCGAGCCGCCCGTCGGCACCCACGCGTGGCGGAAAGCTCAGGCCCTGGCCCAGCCGGTCGGGCTGCGCGGCGTTCGGTGTGGTCATTTCGGGGCCAGGCCTTTCGGGATCGGGATGCAGATCTTGAAGAAGGCGATCCACCAGAACACGAAGTTCAGGATGATCACGAACATCAGCAGCAGGAAGAAAGCGACGATGAAGATGATCTGGATGGAGAACGAGCACATCCAGCCCAGTTCGAGGCCTTCCGGGTTGAGCGAGGCGGGGTCCTTCAGCAGCTGCTTCTCGGCCCCGGTGACCATGGCGATCTTCTTTTGCAGCGAGCCCGAGATGAGGAAGGTCACGCCGCGGTTGAACTTGCGCAGTCCGGCCAGGCTGACGTCGGTCGGCAGCACGATGCGCACGGGTCGCGCGGGCGCATCGGCATCGAAGAACGGCGCAAGCTGGAACGGCATCGAGGGCTGGCTGAGCACCTGCAGCGCCGGCGTGCATTGCGGCCGTTCGTACACGCACCGCAATGCGTACGATTCGCCGGCGGCCGTGCTCACCGGCAGCATGACCGTGGAGGTGTCGGGCGGCAGCGCCGCGAGCACCGCGGCTTCCAGCGCGTCGGCCGTGCCCGTCAGCACCGCGACGGGCTGAGCCAGAAGCGAGTAGAGCGGCGCGAAATCGCAGTCGCCCAGGCCCAGCGCGGCCGGGTCGGCGCCACCGGCCGCCTCGAGCGCGTTGCGCTGCGCCGCCACCTTGCCCAGCACGTGCGCGAGGTTGAATCCGTTGGACGCCAGCGGCGTGGCCAGCAGCGCCATGAGCGACGATTTGGCGGCCGCGCCGTCGCCGCTGAAGGCGCCGGCCGTCTGCGCGAGCAGCGCGGCGGCGACGTCGGGCAGCCATTCCTCGAAGAACTGCCACAGGTCCAGCAGCAGGTAGACGGACACCGTGAGCGATTGCGACGGCGAGGCGTCGCGGGCCTGCTCGAGCGCGGAGGTCGGCGGCTGGCTGACGACCGGACGCGTCAGCGGCGTCCTGAACCGGGCCTGCAGGTCCTCGATGCGCAGGTCGATGCCGTTTGGAAAGCGTCCGCGCTCGTCGGCATCCATCGCCGCGTTGAGGTCCTGTGCCTTGACCAGGTACGCATCCTGGCTGGCCACGGGAACGTAGCCGACGAAGACGGCCCGGCCGTCGGCGCCGACGACGCGGAACAGCGGCAGCCGCTCCTCCATCGGCGCGACGGTGCGGGTGCGGCCGGTCATGGGTTGCCAGCGCTTGTCCGTCCCGTCGACGACCCAGGCGTATTCGACCCCCGCGACGAACTTGCGCAGCACGAAGAACGCGCTCTCATGGTCGGCGAACCGCACCGTGCGTTCGGGCAGGCCGGGGACGCGGCACGACAGCGTGGCCGTGACGAGGTAGAACCAGCCGTGCGCCGGCTGGAACAGCTTCGGAGCCGATCCCTGCGCGCCGGCCGGCACCAACGCGGCCCGCAGCTTGTCCGGGTCGTTGGCGGCCAGCGCCTTGCGGAATGCGCCGATGAAGTTGTCGTCGTTGAACTGCAGCAGCTGCGGCTGGAAGAAGTCGGGCTGGCGCGCGCTGGCCAGTCCCGCTTCCCACAGCGGCGACGGCTTGAGCCAGTCGAACGACTCCCGGTGCATGGCCGCTCCCTACCAGATGTTGCCCGCGCCGGGCGTGTAGCTCGCGCCGACGATCGAGGGCGTGATGAAGGCGTTGGCATTGACCACGCCGCTGAAGGTGGACTGCGCGCTGTTGATGGTGACGCTGATCGCGCTCACGGTCAGGGTGCCCGACGCCTGCACGTTGACGTCGGCCGACGCGCGCACGGTCACCCCGGAGGCGTCGGTCCGGATGTCGTTGCCGTTGCTGTCCTGGATCTCCACGCTGGCGGGGCTGTCCAGGAGCTTGACGGTCTGGCCGGCGGGCGTGAGCAGCGTGATGCTCTCGCTGCCGTCGGTGTCGTCGATCACGATCTTGACGCCTTTGCGCGAGCAGATCGTCTTGCGGTAGTTGTTGCCTGCGCCGTCCATCGTCTCGGGCGGCTGGTCCTTGCCGTTCCACAGCATGCCGACGACGAACGGGCGGCGCGGGTCGCCGCCCTCGAACACCAGCAGCACCTCGTCGTCCGGATCGGGGATGTACCACGAGCCGCGGTTCCTGCCGGCCATCATCGTGGACATCCGCGCCCACACCTGGTAGCTGCCGTCGGCCGGGTCGGGCGACCACGGCAGCATGACCTTCACGCGGCCCTGGCCGTCCGGATCCTTGATGTCGGTCACCAGCGCGGGATACGCGCCGAACAGGCGCCGGCGATCCTGCGCGGCTTCGAAGGCGGCATGGCGATCCGTCAGCGCGTTCATGATCCGATTCCCGCGCGCTCGGCGTCGAAGGTCGAGCGGAACCCGTCGCGCAGCGTGAAGCTGTGGCGCGCACGGGTGACGTAGTAGGTGCCGTTGAACCACGGGCCCAGGCCGTCGAGCGAGACGCTGGCGCCCACGCGCACCTTGACGTTGCCGTCGACGAGCCCGGTGCCGCGCACGAACCCGCGCGCGCGCGACCGGTAGCGCGCCTCGGCGATGCTGCGGGCTTCCTGCTGAGTCAGCGGCACCGACTCGGTGATACCTTCCTTGCGCGGCGCGAGCGCGAAGCCCAGCATCGCGCTGCCGCTGCGGCCGCCGGCCAGCTCCGACGCGATCGCCGACTCGGTGGCCTCGACCTCGATCGCGGCCTTGTCGGCAACGCTCCATCCGCTGACGCTGACCGAGCTGCGCTGGTGCGCGAGGTCGGCGAGCACGGAGAACTCGAGCAACTCGCGTCCGTAGGTGAGCTTGACGGCACCCGCGTTGCGGCGCGCCCGCGCCTGCGCGTACAAGGTGCGGTTGTCGATCCACAGCTCGGCGTCGATGCTTGCCGCGCGCTCGCGCAGGAAGGCGAGGTCGCTCTGGTTCAGCTGGACGAGCGCCCGGTAGCTGGGCCCGTCGATGTCCAGTTGCACCGAGAGTCCGTTGCGCGAGGCGATCTGGCGGATGACGTCCTCGTCGGTCACGTTCTCGAACGAGCGGGTGTGCCGCTCCATGCGCAGGTCCTGCAGCCGGTCTTCGGCCAGCACCACGATGTCGGGCGACTGCGACGCCGGATAGCGCGCCTCCAGCCCCGTTATGCGGCCGGCGAACACGGGCCCGTTCGAGCCCGGCGCGCCGAATTCGACCGAGAAGGCCTTGCCGAAATCGAGCAGCTGGCGGTCGAAATACGTGTAGTCCACCGCGCCGTTCTTCGGCCCCCAGTTGCGGAACCGCGCCTCGCAGCGGAACAGCCCGAGCGTGGACTCCTCGACCATCAGCGAAAGCAGGTCCTGCTCGGCGAGCTGTTGCTGCACCTGGCCGTCGACCCGCAGCGTGGGGCGCGCGGAATCGAAGGAGGGGTCCTGGGGATTGCCGGCCATCGCGTCGTCCTCAGTCGGCCCAGACCCGTGCGATGCGCAGCCGGAATCGTTCGTCCACGCGCTCGATGTCTTCCGGCGCGAGCGGCGGCGCCGATGGCGACGACGGTTCGACCGGCTCGGCGACGGGCGGCGGCGCCGGCAGGATCTCGAATTCGTCGATCAGGATGGGCATGTGTGTTCCTCCTCAGCGACCCGTGCGGGCCGCGATGCCGAAGCTGCCGCCGGCGCTGCCGGCGATGTTGGTGCGCGGCACCAGGCCTGCCGTCGCGGACAGGCTGGCGCTCGTGCCCGCGCCCAGGCTCAGGCCAAGGCCCGCGCTGGCGCCGACGCTCGCGGAGACGCCGATGCCGGCGCCCGCATCGATGCCGCCGCCGATGCCCCCGGTGATGCCGCCACCGACGCCGACGCCGCCGCCTGCCGACGCCGACGCCGACGCGCCCAGGCTGATTCCCGCCCCTGCCGACACGCCGGCAGAAAAGCCGACACCCGCGCCCAGGCCAGCGCTAAAGCCCGCGGAGGCCGAGGCGCCAGCGCTCGCGCCGATGCCCAGGCCGGCGCTCGCGCCCAGTCCGACGCCCACGCCCGCCGAGCCGTCGGCACCGGCGCTCAGGTCGAGGAGGGCGCCCGCGGACAGGTGCATCGGGTCGTCGATGTTGTTGGCCGCGGCGATGGACTTCCAGTTGCTGCTGTTGCCGCCGGCGCCGGCCATCTTGGCCACGCTGTCGCCGGCGCGCGCGGGCGACAACGGCGTCTGGCCGGGCTGTCCGCCGGGCGTCCCGGCGCCGGGCGCGGCGTACGGCACCACGTCCTCGATGCCCGAGATGCCGATGGACAGGTTGGCACGCAGCGGCACGCCGTCCTCGGAGAAGTAGTCCAGCGTCTCCTGCAGCGAATCGAGCACGCCCTGGAACTTGAACGCGCCCCACTCGAAGCTCAGCGCCGGGGGCGTGCGCTTGGAGTTCGCGGCATCCTTCGCGCCGGGCTTGATGAAGTAGCCGATCCTGGCGCTCCAGTAGCGCACGTCGGTGCCGGCCTGGCTGGTGTCGAACAGCAGGTCGAGCGCGAGCTTGGACGTGCCCGCGCCGACGAACTGCGGCGTCGAGCCGACGGGTTTGTCGCTGGTCTTGTTGTCGTTCGAATACGTCAGCTTGAGCGACTGCGGATTGAACTGCACGGACACGTCGTTCTTGCCGTTGACCTTCACGGCCTTGCCCTTCTGGAGCTTGATCTCGAACAGCTTGGCCTTGGCCAGCGAGCTCCCGGTGCTTTGGGCGGTCATCGCGTGTGTCCTCAGGCCGCTTCGACCGTGAAATGGCTGTAGGCGATCTGCATCTCCTCGATCGCGACCACGCCGTCGCGCGCGTTCAGCGCTGCGGCCTTGATCTTGATCGGCAGGCAGTCGAAGACGCGAAAGCGGATGGTGTCGTTGCCCGCGGCGTCGCGCATGATGATCTCGGCGCCCGCGAGCGCGCCGCGGCGAACCGTGGAGGCGCCGGCGCTGCCGGCGGCCGCGCCGAACCAGTTCCACAAGTCGAGGCTTCGCGTCATGCCGCGCTTGAGCGACAGGTTGCCGAAGCTCACGGGGCCGGCGAGGTGGATCTGCTGGCCGTTGTTGCCGCCCTCGCGCACCGTCTTGTGCTCCATCGTCATTTCCAGCCCGTCGCACTCGCTGAATTCGCCGTTGCACATCGGGCTTTTGGCACCGATCGGGCCTGGGTCGTCGATGGTCAGCGAGATCAGGAAGTTGAAGCTCGTGAACGGATACGCGCCGATGTCGTTGTCGTTGGCCATGCGTCAGGACTCCGATGCCTGGAGCGAATCCTGGCCGGTTCGATTGAGCGAGACGCTGATGAACTCCATCGGCTGCGACGGCGCCACCAGCACCTGGGCGATGATCCGGCCCGCATCGGCGTCGGCCGGCGTGTTGACGCTGGCGTCCACGGCGATGCGGTACGACGCCTGCGGCGTGGATCCGGCGAACGCATTGCGGGCGAACATGTAGCCCAGCAGGTCCTCCAGCCACACCCGCACGCGCTGCGCCAGGCGGACGCCGTTGTTGGCGAACAGCAGTTCCTCGCCGCGCTGGAGCAATGCCTTGCGCAGCTGGATCATGAGGCGGCGCACGGACAGCTCGCGCAGCGCCTGCTGGTCGGACAGCGTGTTGGCGCTCATGATGCGGAAGTTGTCGGCTTCCCGCCGGACCAGGTTGAAGGCCAGCGTGAACAGCGCCGCCTCGTCGTCCGGCCCGAAGGCCGGCTGCAGGTCGAGCACGGCCGCGAGCGCGACGTTGGCCGGCGCGTACCAGACCTGGGTCGCGCGCTCACGCGCCGCGATGGCCCCGCAGACCGCGCCTTCCGGCGGCACGGCGCGCAGCCTGCCGGCAGGCCCGTTCGCATCGGGCACGAGCAGCCAGGGGTGGTAGACGGCCGCGTAGCTCAGGTCGGCGATCTCGCGTGCATCGCTGAATTGCGAACCGCGCCGCGGCAGTCCCAGGCGCTGGCGCAGCTGCTGCAGCCACGCCATGCAATCCTGCTGCTCGAACGGCAGCGGCAGCGCCAGGATGGCCACGGCGTCGGAACGCGCCTCGCACAGCCGGATCAGGGCGGCGTGCACGGCGAGCAGGGGATCGATCGCGTAGTCGGCCGCATCCACGGTGGTGGGCAGCGGCGGCACGGTCGGCGATGCGACGTAGACGAACGCGTCGGGCGCGGAGGACGTGCCCGCGAAGTTGCTTGCCGTGACGGCGACGTTGCCGGCGGCCAGGCCTGGCGGCACGATGCAGACGATGGCGGTTGCTGACACCGACTGGATCGCCGCCTTCTGGCTGCCGAAGGTCACGGTGGTCACGTCCTCGAGCTCGGTGCCGCCCAGCGAGACGAGCGCGCCGCCCGCCAGCGCGCCGCTGTCCGGCTGGACCGAGACCAGCAATGGCGGCATGTCGCAGGTGGCGAACGTGGCCGGTGCTGCGGGCAGCGGCGCGACGCCGACGGTCGCGGTCGTGGGCGGCTCCGCAAGGCCGGCCGTCCAGCCCGGCTGCATCGCGTCGGGCACCGCGATCGACGCGACCTCGTCGACGAACATCAGGCCATGGATGCCCGTGAGGCGGACGTTCTGCAGGAAGTAGCGATCGCTGGCGGCGGCCAGGAGCGTGCCCGGCGTGGCGGCGTCGCCGCCGGCCTGCGCATCGACGAGGTAAGGATCCAGGAACAGCGATGCCGAGAACGTGCCCAGGTCGTCGGTGCCCGGAGCCGAGGCCTCGACCAGGTCCGCGTCGTCGCCGGTCTGGGCCATGCCAACGGGCATGTAGCCGGGGGTCGGCGCGGGGCCGGCTGCCAGCAGGCTGGACAGCACGGTGGGCAGGCGCGCGTCGGTCCAATCGACGTCCACGCGGGCAGAGCCGAACAAGTCGGTGAACAGCGTCGTCGCCTCGCCGGGGTCGAATGCCTGGCCGGCCGGGGCCGACGGCGCCGCACTGCCGGCACCCGGCAGCGGGCCGGATTCGGCGACGGCGATGTCGGACCAGAACCGCGGATGGCCGGCGTCGAATCCGAGCGCGCCGATCTCGCGCACGATCGTGTCGCCGAGCTTGACGCGCATGTTCAGTTGCAGGCGGTCGACGCGCTGCAACGTCGCGCCGGCCGGCAGGCGCGCCGGTGCGCTCGGCGCCTGTCGCAGGCAGACCAGCTCGGTCGAGGAGACCGATACGCCTGCGGCCGCTGGCGAACCACCCGCCGACCGCATCCTCACCTCGGCGATCGTGACGGCCTGCAGCGACGTGTCGGCCAGTTGCAGCAGCAGCGTGTCGCCGCGCACGAGCGTAGGCGCATCCGTGCCGCCGAACACCAGCGCGATGCCGCTGTCGGCAGGCACGAAAGCGGCCGTCACGTCCAGGGGCGCGCCGGCCGAGTCCGAGCCGCGCCAGACTCGCGTGATGGCCGGCGCCGGCGCGTCGGTCATCGCGTAGCGCACCGCGAGGATCTTCGAGGCGAGCAGCGTCGTCCGCGGCACGTCGGCGGCGCCCTGGGCGAGGCCGGCGACGCCGAACAGCCAGGCTTGCGACGGCAGGCCCGCGAAGCTCAGGCGCAGCAGTTCGCCGGGCTGGATGGCGCCTGGCGCGCCGAGGCTGATCCAGTCCAGCGTCAGTCCGTCCGCGGCGGGGGTGAAGCGTCCTGGAGGCAGGGGCACGGCCGACAGGAGGGTGCCCAGCCGCAGCGCGTTGCCCCAGGCTCCGGGCGACGAGGCGTCCACCGTGGCGGGGGCGATGCCGCCGTCGGCGTCGATCGCGAGCAGGCCCGGCAGCTCGAACCTGGCGGCGGTGGCCTGGGGGCCGTCGACCCGGACGACATGGCAGCGCTGGCCGCCGGCGCCGAAGAAGCCGGCCACGGCATCGCGCAGGTTCGCGGTCACCGGCTTGCCGTCGGCACTGCGCGCGAGCTCCAGCGCCCCGCCGAAGACCGCGTCGAAGCCCTTGAGGTCGTCCAGCGGCACCGCCAGGCTGAGCGGCCCGCGCGTCGCGAAGCCCACGAAGCCCGCGACGTCGAGCGGCGGCAGGACCGCGGCCGGCGCTGAGGGCGCAGGCCGGAAGTCGACTCCCGGGAGGCGGACGGCGCTGGCGACGGACATGGCGGCTTCAGGACACGTCGATGTTCTCGACCGAGAGCACCAGCTCCTCGATCGCGACGTCGGTGCCCGTCTTGGCGTTCAGCGTGACGCCCTTGTAGCTCTTGGGCTTGGCGCCGGTCAGCGTCCAGGTCATCACCGCGGAGTTGCCGGTCTCGTCCATCAGGTTGATCGTGACCGTGCGCCCCTGGCCGTTGGTGTCCGCGACCTCCTGGCCGATGCGCGTGTTGTTGATCCAGCCGAAGATGTCGACGAAGGCGCAGATGCCGCGCTTGAACGTGACGTCGGAGGACTTGTACAGGCCGCTGATCTTGCGGACGTGGTTGACCTTGTCCTTGCCCGTGCGGTACTCCGCCTCGGTGACCTCCATGCCGAGACCGCTGATCTCCTGGAAGCCGGCCTGGACCGACGTGGCGCTGCCGCCGCCGATGAGGTCGGTCGACACCTGGAAGTTAAAGGCGCCGTAAGGCGCTCCGTTGGTGCGCTGGGTGGCCATGTGCAATTCCCTTTGCTGCGTGCTGTGCGAGGTCTGCCGAACCGCGGGTTCAGCTGGTGGCGTCGGCCGTGAACTGTCCGATGCGGAAGATCACGAATTCCGCCGGCTTGATCACCGCGATGCCCACCAGGCAGATCAGCCGGCCGTTGTCCAGGTCGTTCTGTGTCATCGTCGACCGGTCGCAACGCACGAAGAACGCCTGCTCGGGCTTGGTGCCCATCAACGCGTCGTTCTTCCATTCATTGAAGAGGAAGTCGTGGATCGTGCGCGCCACGCCCGCCCAGGTGATCTCGTCGTTCTTCTCGAACACCGCCCACTGGGTACCGTTGTCGATGGAGTGCTCGACGTAGGCAAAGTAGCGGCGCACGTTCAGGTACTTCCAGTCCGGATCGGAGCTGATCGTGCGGGCGCCCCAGACGCGGATCCCGCGCAGCGGCCGTGGCCGCAGGCAGTTGACGCCGATCGGGTTGAGCACGTCCTGCTGCGCCGTGTTGAGCAGCATCTCGAGGTCGATGGCGCCCAGCGGGATCTCGTTGGCCGGCGCCTTCGAGACGCCGTTGGCCACGTCCGAGCGCGCGCAGATGCCCGCGATGAAGCCCGAGGGCGGCACGGCGACCTCCCGCCGGCCGTCCGGATCCAGCGGATCCATGATCTTGAGCCAGGGGTAGTACAGCGCCGCGTAGGACGAGTCGAACTTGCCGCGGAAGGTCTGGACTTCGGAGACGATGAAGTCGTTGGGCGAGTCGAGCAGCGCGAAGCGGTACTTCATGCGGATCTCGCAGTGCTCGATGAGCAGCTGCACGATCTCGTCGGCCCGGCCGGGATTGTTGTTGTAGTCGAACGTCGAGCCCGGCGCGGCGATGATGGATATCTCGGGGATGTCGGCGAAGGTCTCGAGGCCGGACGCCGGCACGGAGGCCTGCGTCTCGGGATCGCGCGAGGCCGGCGAGCCCTGGTAGTCCAGCGGTTGCGGGAGCAGGCCGTCGCTGCCGCCCTGGAGCGTGTAGGACACCTGCAGGCTGGCGCTGGTCGGCCGCGCGATGATCAACGAGCCGCCCTTGAGCTCGGCATCCGTGGCCAGGCTCCAGGCGAGCATGTCGGTGACGAACGCCTCACCGAACAGCGTGACCAGCAGATCCGACCCGGTGAACGTGTCGCCCGGCGGCGTGATCGCAAAGGGCACGGTGAGCTGCGCTTCGCGCGAGGCGGGGTTGCTCGTGAAGATCGACGTCAGGGCATTGCGGGCGAGCGGGTTGGGGGACAGGTCGGCCCAGCTCTCGACCGTCTCGAACTGGCCGAACCGCAGCGCCTGCACGCCGACGAGGAGGCGGTACGCTCGCACCGCCTGTGCGTCGAGCGCGCTGAGCGGCACGGCTTGATCCGCCTGGCCCACCAGGCCGGCCTGGGGCTGGAAGGCGAGCGAGCCGTCGGGCGTGGCCACGACGTCGTAGAGGCCGGACACGACCTGCGCCGACGTGGACTTCAGGAAGACCAGGTCGTTGGCCCCGAGCCCGCTCGCGCGCGCGACGGTGTTCTGGTTGGGTGCCGGCGCGGCGACCAGCACGTTTGGCGACGACCGCACCGCGAACACCACCTTCATGTTGCCCGCGGTGCCGGGCGAACGCGCCGTGAGCAGCGCGGGCATCGATCCGGGCGCCGGATACGTGGCCAGGCCAGCAGTCGGCGAATTCGGATCCGGCCGGTAGACGCGCGTGACGTACAGCTTGCTGCCGCCGTTGTCGAAGAAGGCCCGCACGGCATGCGCGATGTAGTTGGCCTGCGTGCCGCCGCCGCCCTCCGCGTCGAGAGTGAAGTCCAGCGCGTCGACGCCGCAGAAGATCCGTGCGAAATCGAGGTAGCTGGTGAGCAGTTCCGGATCGCCGAGCGTCGGCCCGAACCGGGTCGGCCCGATGAATCCGGTGACTGTCGTGCTCACGCCTTCGATCGAGCGCGGGCTGGGGACTTCCTCGACAAATACCCCGGGCGACAGATATTCAGCCATGCGTTTTCTCCGTTAGGGGCGGTCAGGCCAGCGAGCCTGCGCTGACCAGCAGTACCGATTCGTCTTGCGTGCGCAGCACCAGTTCCTGGTCGAAGACCAGCGTCGCCGGCAGGCTCGCGAGCGCGACGCCCGCCGACGCGGGGGCCTGGTTCCACAAAGCGGCCGGCGCCTGCGCGAGCACGCTCCTGAGGTCGGGCGGCGACACCCCACCCGGGTATTCGAGCGCCGACGGCTGGTAGCGCACGCGGATCGTCACCGGCCAGGACTGACGCGCGGCGCTGAGCAATTGCAGCGATGTGCCCGCCGGCGGCAGCGTGAAGGTCGGATACGGGAACAGCAGCGCGACCGAGCCGGCGGCGTCCGCCAGCGCAGTCCAGGTGTCGCCGCCGTGCACGTCGATCTCGACCACCGCGTTGGCGGCCGGCACCTGCTGGCCCGAAGTCAGCTGCTCGGCCAGCTGTGCGCGCACGACGGCGACGGCGGGTACGGCGGGGCGCGCGGGTGCGGAGAACAGGTAGAAGCCGGGTGGCCGCGCCGAGCCGGGAGCCACCGGCAGGTCGTTCGGGTAGATGCCGTCGAACGGGACGTTCACGTAGAACGCCACGGGCATGAACCGCCGCGTGGCGTCGTCGACGTTGACCAGTACCCGGCCGCCCGCGGGCAGGCTCGCGGGGGCGTCCGACGACGGGTATTCGAAGGCCTGCAGGCCGGGCAGGTGGTGGAACGCATGGACGCCGCCGCGCGTGCGCCGCGCCGACGCCACCGGCCGCGACGTTCGTTCGGCGACGGCCGTCACGGTCAGTCCGTCGCCGACCGGCATGTCGGTGGCCGGATCCCAGAAGCGGATGCCCAGGGGCGTGACGATCGTGTCGCGTTCCAGCGTGCGCCAGCCCGGCGCGTGGGTGAGGGCGGTCATTGCGCCACCTCGCCGGGCACGGCCATGTCGAAGGAGCGGCGGCGGATGCCCGGCGCGGAGGTCACGAGCAGGGACGAGTCGATGCGCACGGCGCGCGCCACGTACGGCACGGAGATCTGGTACGAGTTGTCGACGATGACCTCCCACATGCGCAGGAGTTCCTCGGTGGACAGCTCGGCCAGGCTCAGCGTGACGCCCTCGTCCGGCCGGAACAGGTTGTCGAACTTCTCGTTGAGGAGCCCGGGAGGCAGCGTGGGCGTGTCCTCCATCATGCGCATCATCCAGCAGGCGATGAGGTGCTGCAGCGAGGCGTCCTGGGCCCAGGCCGTCAGCAGGAAGTGCAGGTCGAGCGGCAGCTGGTTGCGGTATTGCTCGCCCTGCAGCGTCGGACGGGCGCTCGGCGACCGGAGCGTGCCGTTGGCGTAGATCCGGTACAGGAAGACCGAGACGCCGGCCGTCATGGGCTGCGCGAAGTCCTTGGCGAGGTAGACCTTGAACTCGAGCTCGTTGTTGAAGATCGACGCCGATTCGGCGTAGCGACTCTGCAACAACGTGACCAGCGACTCGCTGATCGCGCTCACTGCACGGAAATCAGCCATGGCGACTCCGGAGGCGCGGCCGCGCACGGCACATGCCGGGCCGGGCTTGCCTGTGGTTCGCGTCCATGGGGATCTCCTCGTGTCCGGGCTTGACGTGGCACGGCGCCGAGGTGGCGTCCTGCCACGTCGGCCGTTGCTTGCCCAGCCATCATCAAATCGCGCGTGCCGACGAGCCATCCACCGCCGGGTGGGAAATGGATGGAGACGCGGGTCTAGATCGCCGGAGCCGCGTTGCGCCAGAGGGCGTCAACCCTCCCGGCCGCCGCGCATGAACCCCGCCAGGCAATCGGTGGAGGCATCGGTGAACGGCACGCTGCGAAACTGCAACCGGAATCCCACGAACGCATGGCCGTCGTCAGACACGACGATCACGCGGGCCGCAGGCAGCAGTGCCAGCGCACGGCGCGCGATGCGGGCGCTCTGGCTCGAGGGCAGGCCGATCACGACAACATCGGGGCGCACGAGCCGGAGACGGCGCTCCAGGCCGCGCACGTCGCCGTATTCGGCCACCACGTCGATGGGGGCGCTGCGATGGGCGAGCTGCACGATCAGGTCGCGCAGCAGCGCCGGGGTCGCCACGGTCACGGCACGGAGGCGCGTCACGGTCGTACGGTGTCGAAGTCGGGGGGGCTGTCCACCATGCGCGCGTCCGGGGCGCGGCGCAATCCTTCCGCGGGAGCATCCAGGGTGGAGGCGCCGGCTCCACCCAGCGGGCCGCCCGTCGACGCGTCAGCTTCGCGGCGAGCCCAGCGCGGCGTCGCGCGCGTGCAGGCGGGCCCAGCAGCCGACCTGCGCGCGGTCGACCGCGCCGGTCTTGCGAAGGATGTTGTGGACGTGCGACTTGGTGGTCGCCAGGCCGATGTTGAGGCGACGCGCGATCGCCTTGTTGCCGAGGCCTTCGCAGATCAGCCGTACCACCTGGTCCTCGCGCGCCGTCAGCGCCGTGGCGACCTCGACGGCGGCCGGCTGCCGCACGCCGGCGCGCGGAGCCTCGGCGATGCGTTGCAGCAAGGCCGCGGCGACGCCGGGTGCGCAGGACTGCTCGCCGCGCAGGATTCCCTTGAGCAGCCCGGCGACGTCCGCGAGCGCGGTGTCGCGCGTGACGTAGCCGGTCACGCCGGCCTCGGCCCAGGCGATGACCTCGGCCTGGGTCTCCTTCAAGGCCAGGGCGGCGATGCGCAGGCCCGGGATCTGCCGGCGCAGTCGGGCCACCGTCGCCAGGCCATCGGGCAAGGCCGCGTCGATGAGGAGCACCTGGGTCGTCGACTGCAACCCCTTCAACGCCTCGTCGATGCTCGCCGCGACGCCGTCGAGCGCGAGGGTTTCGTCGCGCGCCAGCACTTCGGCCAGGCCCTCGCGCAGGAAGCGCACGTCCGACAACACGACGAAACCGATGCGGCGATCGGCGTCGTCGCGGCACCGCTCGGAGCGGGCGTCGATCCCGCAAGGCGGCGGAGGCGGCTCGGATTGAAGAGGATCTTGCATCGGTCTCTCGTCGAGGATGGCGCGACGCGCTGCGGTCCTCGCGACGTGTCGACGCACGTTCGAGAGAGGTCGCCGGATCGCCGGTGTCAAGAAGAAAAATACGAGCCGGCGGCGAAGACCCTGGCAGCAGCCCAGGATGCCCGGATGCGTCGGCTCACGCGGCCCGAGGCTCGCGCGGACGTTCGGATTCCATGATCGAGGCGACGCGATGCCGAGCCGCAGTGCGGCCCGTCATGCAGCGCCTTTTGGCAACTCGATAGCGCACGGTGAATGCGGCGAACGGCACATGCCGGGTCCCGTCGTCGCTTGCCACTGCACACCCACCAGCGCGAGTTGGCTCAATCAGGTCGTTCTCCGGTGTTGCTTGCTGCAACGCGAGCTTCGGACAACGCGTTCCGAAGACTCGAGCGAGCCGGACGGCGTGCATTGCGCCGACGCCTCGCTGCGTTGAAATATGGCATGCAGGCGCTGGCGGGGCAAGCTCTCCGGCCACCTAGCTCATGGTCGGACGCTCTTGCGCGAGTCGCTCGGCGGAACCCTTCGCGAGGCTGTGGGGGATGACGAACCGGCGTCGCCGATCCTATAGTTCGCTGGCCGACGGGCGCCGCGGACCGCTGCCGGACACCGCATGTCGGGCCGCCGAGAAGGAGCATATTTCATGATCCTGCTGACCGGTTTCTATCAGGAGGCCAGCGCCGAACGCGCCGGCGAATTCGTCGAATGCCTGCGGCGCAACAGCGCCAACGAGAGCATCGAGCAGATCTGCCTGGTGATCGAGGACGACACGCCAGCCGACCGTCTGCGCGCGCGTGGCGCGCCGTTCTTCGATCCGAAGGTGCGCCTCGTCTCTCATGGCCGCAGGCTCACCTACGCGGCGCTATTCGACATCGCCAATCGCGAGTACGCGGGGCACGTGGTCATCGTCGCCAACGCCGACATCTTCTTCGACGAGACGCTCGCGCAGCTGGAAGGCGAGTCCCTGGCCGGCACCATGCTGTGCCTGTCGCGGTGCGAGGACGATGGGCAAGGTCGGTTGCAGCTGTACGAGGCGCCCAACAGCCAGGATGCCTGGATCTTCGAAACACCGCTGCCGCCGATCGCCGCGGCGTTCGAGCTGGGGATGCCCGGATGCGACAACCGGATCGCGCACGAGGCGGCGTGCGCGGGCCTGAAGGTGCTCAATCCGAGCCGCTCGATCCGCGCCGTGCATCTGCATGCGAGCCGTGTCCGCAACTACACCGAACAGCATCGCCTGCGCGGCCCCTACAAGTTCGTCGCGCCGTCGTTCCTCGGGCCCGCGGGCGAGGGCGCGCGCACGCACTGGCCGCCCGAATCGCAATACGCGTCGCATCGCGGCCGCCAGCTCGAGGCCGCGGTGCGAGCGCGCGCGCGTCCCGTCGAGCGCCAGTTGCGCGAGCATCTTGGCGGGCCGCTCCCGCGAGCGCTGCGCAGCGCGCTGCGTGCGGCGCTCGCCGAGCGCATGGCGCCGCTGCCGCTGCCCGCCGCCTTGCCGCTGGCCGGCGTCGGCTTTCGCGAGACCATGGGCTACCGCGTGGTGCGGATGACGGCCGGCGAGTCGACGCACGTCAACGACCCACGCCCGATCGCATCGTTTCCGCCGGCGCTGGAGGGCCTGCAGTTCACGCAGGTCGTGGCCAACGACGCCTCGCCCGTGGATCTCGAGTTCCTCACCTCGGGCCGGTTGTTCGCGCTGTCGGGCCGCGGCTGGTACGGCTACGCCATCGCGACCGCGTTCCTCGACGACGCCGGCTGGCGCAACGCCTCGGACACCGTGGTCACTCGCAACGGCACCGTGTTCGACGTCTGGACGCTGGCCGGCCGCCAGGGCGAGACCGTGACGCTGCCCACCCAGGTGATGCTGGCCACGCACGAACTCGTCAAGATGGCCTGACGCGGGTGGCGGCCTGCGGGTCACGCCGGAGCGACGCGAGCAGTCCGGCGTGCCGGGTGAGCACGAAAGGGCGCTCGGCCAGGAAGCGCGCCACCGCCTGCTGCACGCCCAGCGTCCACGGCGGACGGTTGACCTCGCAGGGCGCCGTGAAGTCGTGCGCGATCAGCAGGCTGTCGGGCGCGCGCAGAAGATCCGCCGAGAGCATCAGGTCGCGGAAGACGGCGTCCGGCGAGTGGTCGCCATCGATGAAGACGACGTCGAATCGTTCGCCTCGCGCCGCGAGCGTCCACAACTCGGCGGAGTCCAGGAACAACTGCGTCACGCGCGATTCGACGCCGACCGCGCGATGCGCCGCCCCGACCTGCGCGCGCGGAAGCGGATTCCACGCGGTTCGAAGCGAGTCGGGCAGGTCGACGGTCGTCACCCGCGCCTGCTCGAAGGCCAGCGCCACCGCGGCGCTGGTGAAGCCCTGGTGGGTGCCGATCTCCAGGAAGGAGCCTGCGCCGGCCTGCTCGAACAGGCGCAGGATGTCGCTCAGCTCGGTTTGCGGATCGAACAGGCAGTGGTACGGCATGAGTCGCCGCAGCAGGTCGTCCACGGTGCTCACCATGGACGCGTGACCTTCGGAGATTGCCCGCGGGCTGCAGCCAGCAGCGGGCTCAGCTCGAGCAGCCGCGTCGTCCATGCGTGGTGCTCGCAGGCGAGGGCCGCCCCGCGACGGCCGATGACGCGCAAGGCTTGGCGCCGCTCGGGCGCCACCCAGCGTTCGACGCTGTCGACAGCCTCCTGCGGATGCGTCCACACCAGGCAATTGACGCCGTCGCGCAGGCCGAGCGACGCTGCGTCGGAGAAGTCCTTCACGAGCACCGGCGCGCCGCACGCCAGTGCGCGGAACAGGCGATCGGACGAATAGCGTTCGAGCTGGCTCGTGAGCGACACGCTGATACCCAGGTGGGAATGCCGGTAGGCCTCGCCGCTCTGCGCGGGGGGCAGGCTGGCTACGCCGTCGCCCCACCCATTGCCGAACAGGCCGAAGCGATCGCCGAATCGTTGACGCAGCATCCCGACCACCTCGCTGCGCAGGCCCGTCTCCGCGGACTTCATGCCGGCGAAATGCGACGCCTGGTACTTGCTGCCGAGAAAGACCACGTCGTGGCGCGTGCCGTATTGCGACTCGTCGCCCTCGAAGTAGCGCGCCTCGTCGTAGCCGATCTGCAGGTAGGCTGCGCAAGCCATGCCGCGCGAGCGATGCGCCCGCACCTGGCTCGACGAGGTGTAGAGCATCAGGTCGCAATGGCGGCCGAGATCGAAGGCATAGGCGTCGCCGGGCGTGGAATCGGGGCCGTTGACGCCGCCGACGTCACCGCACCAGGTGGCGATGACGCAGTCGTCGCGACCGCTGGCCCGCCGCGCGTCCTGGATCGTCTGCGGCGACAGCACGCCGGGGCGTTGCAGCTGCATGAAGATCAGGGTGGGGCGCAGGCGGCCCGCGGCGTCGACGACCGCGCGATGCCGCTCCGCGGGCGTCGCCAGCGCCGTCCAGTCGATGCGTTCGTGTCCGCCGGGTTCGGCGAGCGAGGCGAGGGCGTCGCACAGCGAGGCCTGGGGTTCCTCGCCGGTGGCCAGGTGGACGTGCAGCACCCGCTCGGGCCGCTGCGGCGTGGCCCGCCAGGGCGCGTGGCCCCATTCCGGATCCAGTTCCCAGAGCAGGCGCGCAGATTTCAATTCGAGTCTCGCGACGCCGTGGCGTGTTCAAGCGGCGGGCGTGGCAGCCTGCGGCGCCGCGAGGCTGCGGATCACGGCCCAGGTCTTGCCGCCGACGATGCCGTCGGGAACCAGGTCGTGGCTGCGCTGGAACGCGCGCACCGCCGCTTCGGTCATGCCCGAGAACACGCCATCCGGCGTCACCGCGCAGGTGGCCTGCACGATCTTGACCAGGTCGCCTGTCGCGCCGCGACGCAGCGTGGGCCGAGGCCCGTCCGGGCCGGCCTGGACGAGCGGCTCGACGGCAGGAATGAGCGCCGGCATGGGCACGACGCCGGCCAGGATGTCGGCCACGCCGCGCCGGAAGGCGTCCATGTCGAAGTCGGGGTCGTCCTTGCGGCCCTGCGGCGTGGCGTACTCCTTGTGGCCGACGCAGAACATGGCCGGCCTCTGGACGTGGCGCAGGATGGCGGCCACGCCGCGCAGGTAGGCATCGAGCTGCACCGCGGGCCAGGGGCTGTCGTTGGCGAGCCCGGTGTTCTCGGCCTCGATGCCCACGAAATTGGCGTTGCCAGTCTCCAGCCCTTGCCAGACGCCGGCGCCCGCGTGGTTGCAGCGGCCCGCCGCGATCACGTAGAACGTGCCGTCTCGCCCGAGGCCCAGGTGCGACAACGGGCCCGGCAAGTCGCTGCGGCCCTCGATGAGCGTGCGCAGGCTGGGCATGTTGCCGTTCAGCGGTCCGGCGGTGTGATGGCACATGACGCCCAGGACGGGCCCCATTTCGGCCCGGCCGCGCAACTCCCAGCCGAGCACGGGGGCGACCTTGAGGCCCGCGGACTCCAGGACCGAGGCCAGCCAGGTGAGGCTGTAGATCATGATGCGACTCCCCCGGTGGCGGGCGGCAGGTCCTGGTCCGCGGTCGGCGCGGTGACGGGCGCGCCGCAGCCGTCGACGTGGGCCTCGTTGTCGGCAGGGGTGGGCGGGGCCGTGGCGGCCTGCGTCGAGTCCTGCTTGGCCTGCGGCCCGATCGCGGCGATCACGTTCTTCGTCGTGGCCTCCGTGGCCCGCGCTGCGAAGTAGAAGCTGACGACAGACGTCATCAGCGTGCCGACCAGGATGAGCAACTGCTTGGACAGGTCCGAGGATTCGCTGCCCCGCGAGACCGTCAAGTAGGCCGTGTAGACCATCGTGCCTGGCGCGCACGCGGGGGCGCTCGCGGCGCAGGCCTGCGGGACGACGGCCGTGACATGGTTCGTCGGCTCCTTGACGAGCGCAGCCTTCTGCTCCTCGCTCAGGTTGTCGATGCGGACGCTGTCGCCATAGGACTCGAACAGCATCACGGAGATCAGCGCGAACAGGACGATCAGGGCGAGCGCGATGAACGCGCGGATGGACCCGGCCGGCAGTCCGAGCGCTTCAGCGCGGTCGTCGAGCCCGAGGCGCGCGAAGAGCGTCGAGACGAGCGCCAGCGCGCCGAACAGGATCATGATCCCGAGCACCGCGACGATGGGCAGGCCGACGGCGGGCTGCGCCGCGAAACGCTGGATGCCCAGCACCAGGGCCGCGCTGGGCAGGACGACCAGGACGAGGCCCGCCCCGAAAGCCCCGCTGGTCCAACTGGCGGGGCGCCGGACGGGCTGGGCCGCGGTTGCCGAATGCGTTGACGTGTCATCCATCGGAAGTTCTCCGGGCTGATGGCTGTCTCCGGGCGAGCGACCTGCCGGGCAAGCAGCAATTCAAGGCGGCAATTTAATGCGCGTGCGCACCGGCCGCATTCCCTAGCTGCGATGTGCTGGCTTTCGCCGATCTGTGCACGCGTGCCGGCGCGTCGCGCGTCCGCGGGGCCTGTGGCAGATGCGGAGGCTTGCGAGAGTCGAGTCGCCAAGGGTCGGGTGGGTTCCGCTGCGAGTCGCGGCGGCATCCAGGCGGCAGATGGTTGCCACGCCCGGGCGCCCAATATACGCAGCCGTTGGCCGGGGAAGGCCTGACAGGACTGGCTTGGTTCAGCAAAGGAGGCTTGCCGAAGGATTCCGCGACGATGACATGGCGCTGGCAGCTCGGTAATGCTGATCTGGCTATAGGCACGTCGATGTTTCCGGCTACGGTCGCGGTAGGCAGCCAGTAGTCGGCAACAGGCGCTGGCCTCGCCCCAGAAATTTGACCGGCTTGCAAGTCCTTGATCTGTAAGGATTAGTCGGCCGCCCGCACTGTCTGACTGGTTTTGAGGCTAGGCCCCCGATTTCGCTCGCCTTTCAGACCCTCCATGACACGAGTCGGCCGCATCCGCACCATCACGACCTGGGCTGCACCGTCTTGACACCAGCGCCTCTGCACCTGGAAGCCGCGCTCTAGGCGGGGTTAGCGCCATCAGGCGAAGCCTAGTCACGTCGGCCTTGAAGGGGGTTGCGGTGCACCGGCGGCTTCGTTCGAATCTAGTGGTTGCTGATGGCGGGTGATGCGGCGAGCATCCGTTCCTGGGTCACACGCAGCGCAACTCGACGATCGGCGAATCCGGGGATCAACGCCGCGGTTACAGCCGGCGCGATTAGAGGCGCGCTGGATTACCTACTTCAGGATGGCAGCGACGACCACTTCGGTCGACGATGACAAGGACAAGTCTTCAGATGGCTGCCAACAGCCCTGCGCAGAACGCCAGATGGGACCGCTGAACGCTTCAGATCGCCTCGGCGCAGGAGGTCTGCCCGGTGTCTCTAGCGCCTTTTCTGAATTGAAAGCGGCCACAGGCCGTGAAACCTAGTTGCTCTCGCCTGCATCGTGCGCTGAAGCAGTAGCGGGAGCTGACCGCATCCGCTCCTGGGTGACCGCACTTCGAAGCGACTGCAGTGTTTCCCAAGCCGCTCGCACCGATGCATTCGTTGACTGGTCGAGCGAGGACCGGCATCCCTGCTCTTGATCAGCAAACAACTGTCTTCCGCGCACCGTATCGGCGGCGCCGAGCAGCCACTGAGTCGACGGTAGAACGAGACGTTCGAAGCGCTCGATGGGCAGAGAATTGGCCATCACCAGTCCAGCAGGGTCAAAGTCAACAAAGGCCCAAATTGGCACCGATGCAGCCCGTACCACGGCGGTCGCAGCGCCTGTAGACAGCCGCGGGTCCCATCCATCTGCTGTGCGGTGACGAGTGAGCCACAGAGAGAAGCGCGACAAGCGCTTCAGCCGAGGCATTGGCCCTCGGACCGCGGAGCAACTCGAAAACAACCTGCAAGCCCTCGATGTCGACATGCCGGCCGAGGTCTTCACGAGGCTGGAAGACCTGAGTTGGCCAGCCTTCGGAGTTCCGCACGAAATCAATCGCGAGACGTTGCCTCGCATGCTCGGTGGAAAGTCTGATCTGGTTGATTTGCCGAACTGGCCAGTGGCCTGAATCAGTAGCGCTCGAGCCGCGTTGCACCGTGCGTGGCGAACTCCATCCACAACGCTGATGATGGTTAGGGGGTATCCGACTGGAAAGCGGCCACCTCGGTCTTGACGGTCGGCAGCTGGGAACCTAATCTAACTGCTGATCTTGATCCAGATCCATATGGGTGGGGAGGCCGGTATGCGCGCGTGGATTGTCATATTGGTGCTTGCGCTAGCTGCAGCTACCTTGGTCTCCGTGGGATCGATCGCGGCCATTGCGATCCCGGATTTGACGACGTTCACAAGTTCGCACCTGGAACTTGCCTGGAAGATCAGCGCAGCCCTCGGAACCGCGACTGGCGTTGCTCTGGGCTGGCTGGTGTCCCATCGGTTTGCACTCGAGCAACTGACTCACAAGGCAACGCTGGAGGCCGCACAGAAGATTGTTGATAGAGCCGCGGCAATCGATAGTTCCACACTTGAGACGGTGGTAAAGGGGCGCGTGGAGCTCGAGATTCGCCAGCAGCTCATCGTGCACCAGGAAGATAGCAACAAGAAGCTCGAGGAATACAGGAAGGAACTCGAGTTGAAGTTCCAGCGAGATCTTCTCGAGATTACCAATCAGTCCGCAGATCGCAAGGCCAAGCAGGCTGCAAGAGCTCCCGTGTTGATTGCGTTGATGCAGTCCATCAAAGGCATTCAGGCGAGCTTTAAGGCGTTGACACAGATCAGTGGTATCTACCTCAGTCAAGACGAGGTACGTCGTCGCATCGAGTCCGCGATGGCGGCGAAGGCAGAACTCGATAGGGATCGACAGTTGGTGCAGGCCGCCTACGTCATCCTTCCCGTCGGCTTTGAGAAGCTGATGCGTCGCGTCGATCGACTGATGTACGACATCATCGCGGAGGTGCGTTCAGCACCCGAAGGCGATGGATTCAGCGAGGGGGGCGGTACGCCTCAGCTGGACTTTCAAGGGACCGCCAAGCGCATGAAGGCAATGGCGGCTCACCTTCGAACACTCACGGACTACAGCATCACGGTCATCGAGCGCGAGCTCGATCCGAACAGGTTTTATGAGGTGAGGGTGTTGAGCGAACGGAATCGTCATGCTCGGTCGCTCCTGCGGATGTCGAAAGACAGTGCCGCCAACAGCGAGTTCGGTTCGGACGCGATACAGGTGAATGCAGCGAAGCTCGGCTCTCCGCGAGTCTTCCTGCTGCCGCCGAACTGAGTCAGTTCGACGTCCATCCGTCGGCCAGGCGACTCGATTGCCGAGCTTTGCCTGCTAACTGCCGGCGGGCCAAGGTCAAGTGCGAACGGTCGGCATCTCGTTCCACACTGTCGTGTAGCGTGGTGACCGCCGTTCCTGCTTCGTAGCCCAGATAGCGACTGCAGCGCCGTTTGTGGCCAGTGCCGTGCTCCCCAGTCGCACCGAGTCCCGTTCGTACCGATTGTTCAGCGCGTCCATCGCCGCCATGAGTTTGCCTCGCGGGTCTACCGGTGGCTCATTAGGCTCGTCGATCGAAGAGAAGACGTCGAGTTCGCCTTGGTCGTGTCCGGCTTCCTGCGACTGTGCAGGCTACGATGCGCGCGCCAAGCATTTGGAGCGCACGTGGAAGACCCCTATCTCTATCGCCGTTGGGATCATCCCGAGGCGTACGCCCTCGAGCAATTGCACGGCTGGCAAGAGGACATCGACACCGCACGTGGGTTCCTCATGCGGCTGCGCGCCGAGCTTGATGAGGACGAGCCAGATCATGTCGTCGTTGATGCACTTGTGAATCGGCCCGGGATTTGTGGAGGCTCCAACCTTTGAGAAGATGGAGCCATGAACAAGTCGAACAAGTTCTCGCCTGAGGTCCGCGAGCGCGCGGTGAGGATGGTGCAAGAGCACCGCGGAGAGTACCCGTCGCTGTGGCTGGCGGTCGAATCGATCGCGCCCAAGATCGGCTGCGTGCCTCAGACGCTGCTGACCTGGGTGAAGCGCTCGGAGATTGACGCCGGCGTGCGCGAGGGCACGACGACTGCGGATGCGCAGCGCATGAAGGAGCTCGAGCGCGAGGTCAAGGAACTGCGCCGGGCCAACGAGATCCTGAAGGTCGCCAGCGCGTTTTTCGCCCAGGCGGAGCTCGACCGCCGATTCAAGTCCTGAGGGAGCTCATCGACGAGCATCGCGATAGGTTCGGGGTCGAGGTGACCGCGGCCAGTGTTACGGCGTCAAGCCAGAGCGTAGCCGGTGGAAGGCTCAATGACCTGACGGAAGCCACGCGGCCCTCGACGGCCCGGAGTGGCCATCGTCGCTTCGTGTTTTGTGGCCAGGGACGCATACGGCAGCCACCGGGCCTGCCGGCGCGTCGGGCCGAAGACACTCGACCTGCGCATAATGTGCGTTATGTCAACTTATGTGGACGCCGCGGCGTCCCCTGGCGAATGCTGTGCCGCCGCGACATGGGTCTTGAGCCGCCGGTGATTTCGACGCACGCGCGGGCGTCGGCGCGGTCACGTGCAAGTCGCGAGAGCGCGCACACACCCGACGCGAAACGCTCTCGCTCGAGGCTCGGACGATCATCAGGGGCTGGATGTCTTGCATGCGACGGGCTACCGGGACATGGCATGTGCCCAATTGGCGTACGCCACGTTCATCGACAATCCTCCGAAC
>JBJMWE010000055.1:0-8251 GCA_045810285.1 Vitreoscilla sp.
CGGGGCCGGCGGCTCGGGCGCGGGCGCGGGGACAGGCGCGGTGGCGGACGCCGGCAAGGGCGCCGGCAGCGCAACGGGTGGCGCCGAGGCCGGCGCCGACGCCGGCTGGGCCGATGGTTCCGGATGGGGCACCGGCGTCGGCAACGTCGACGACGCCTGCCCCGCCGACACCGGCGCCTTGCGCGCGGTCAGCAGCGGCAGCGTGGCCGCCGTCGGGCTGGGCGACGGCGCGGGCGCCGGCATGGGCGCCGCATGCGCCGCAGGGGCGGGGGCCGGTGCCGGCTTGTCGCGGATGACGGTGGACGGCTCGACGATCGCCGTGGATTCGGCCGCGTCGGCCAGCGCCTGGCGGGCGGCCGCGGAGGCGCTGTCGTCCGGCGTCGGCGCGGACGACGCCGTCTCCTGCGGCAGCGCGAGGCCCTCGGCGGCCGCGGCCTGCGCGGTGCGCGCTTCGGCGGCGCGCGACTCGCGCGACTCGGGCAGGTAGACGACGAGCTCGCCGGCGGTGCGCTTGCCCGCGGGCGAATCGCCGCCCGGCGCCGTGCCCACGACGATGAACAACAGGATGTGCAGCAGCAGCGCCAGCAACAGGCAGCGGCCCAGGCCCGGCTGGCTCACGCCCGGCTGCGGCCACGGCAGGCCGGCGGCGCCGCTGAACGCCGAGCCTCGCAGCGCCAGTCCCACGGGCGGCACCGACGGGCGCTTCCGGAGGAAAGTCGAGCGGAGGGCGTAGCGGACGGGGCGGAGCAAGCTGGGGATCCGGCAGCGAGTGTCTGGCGGAAGCTCGACCGTGGACGGCGCGCGCTTCCGCACCGCATCGTAGTCGCAACGGGTGGCTCGGCCGACCAGGCGTGGCGTGGCCGCGTCGGGCCGCCGCGCAGATCGTCACGCTGCATGCGGCCCGTGCCGGGGAGCGGCGAGAATCAGCCGGATGGACGCGCCGCACCTTCCCGTCGAGACGCTGTCGATCGCCGCCAACGGCCAGCGCTTCCACGCGCTGGCCGCGGGGCCGGCGCACGGCCCGCTGCTCGTGCTGCTGCACGGCTTTCCCGAGACCTCGCATGGCTGGCGGCGCCAGATGGGGCCGCTGGCGGCGGCGGGCTGGCGCGTCGTGGCACCCGACCAGCGCGGCATCGGCCTCAGCAGCAAGCCCGCGGGCATCGCCAGCTACCGCGTGCACGTGCTGGCGACGGACATCGTGGCCATCGTGCGCGCGCTCGGCCACGCGCGTGCGCAGGTGGTCGGGCACGACTGGGGCGGCGCCGTCGCATGGACGCTGGCGATGCGCCACGCCGACGTCGTCGAGCGCGTCGCGATCCTCGACGCGCCGCACCCCGCGGCCTTCGCCGAGCGCCTGCGCCGCCATCCGTCGCAGATGCTGCGCAGCTGGTACATGGCGTTCTTCCAGCTGCCGTGGCTGCCCGAGGCCGTGCTGCGCGCCGGCCACTTCGACCGCCTGGCGCGCGCGCTCGTGGCCACCAGCCGCCCGGGCACGTTCACGCCGGCCGACCTCGACGTCTACCGCGCCGCGTGGGCCCAGCCGGGCGCGCTCACCGGCATGCTGAACTGGTACCGCGCCCTTCGCCTGGGCGGCGGCGCCGGCGCGACGCGCGGCGACGGTCGCATCGCGGTGCCCGTGCGCATCCTGTGGGGCGACCGCGACCAGGCCCTGGAACCCGCGCTGGCCGATGCCTCGCTCGCCTGGTGCGACGCCGGCGAGGTGTTCCACTTCCCCGACGCGACGCATTGGCTGCAGCACGAGGAACCCGCCGCCGTCACCGCGCGCCTGCTGGAGTTCCTGCGGCACTGACGCCGGCCACGCCGGCAGGCCGGACGTGCATGCCGGCGAATGGATCCGGCTCGCCCGCGCCGCGCGTCAGGACGCGTCCGATCCGGCCGCGACGCACCGCGGTCTTCCGGGCCGGGCCAGGGCTCTGCAACGCGCCGCGAGCGCGTATGTGGGATCCGGCCACCGGCCTTTCAGGCGTGGACGAGCGCGCCCCAGGCCGCCAGCGACGACGAGACCACGAGCACGACGGTGTCGAAGATGGCCAGCGCGCCGTAGACGCCACTCTCGTCCTCGTCGGCCCCGAGCCGGATCTCGAAGGACTCGCCCGGGCTGCCCACGGCGATGACCGGCAGCGCCAGGCCGCGGCCCGCCAGCGGCGGCGCCGCCACGAAGGGTGCGCCCGCCTGGGCCGCGCTGCGCAGGTCACGAAAAGGCGGCGGGTCGCCGCCGCGCAGGGACGCCTGCGAAGCCTCGTTGCGCGCCACCAGGGCCGCGGCCTGCGCCTGCAGCAGCAGCGCCTGCGACGAGGCCGGCACGAAGCGCCCGATCACCTGGATGCTGTCGCCGGTGCGCAGCAGGCGTTCGCCGCTGCCCTCGTCGGCGGGCTCGACGGCCGCGCCGTCCTCGCTGCCCGGCAGGCGCGAGCGCGCCGCGGCCGCCGACACGGGCCCGGTGCCGCGCACGTCGGCCCCGGCCGGCAACACGATGCACTGGCCCGTGGCGTCCTCCAGCAGGAACGGCCGCACGCTGCCCGGCGTGCCCGCGCCGGCGCCGGCCGCGAACCACAGGCACAGCTCACCATCGGGCGAGATCAGCGGCACGGCATCGGGCAAGGCGACTGCGCGCCCCCGCAGCGCGACGCGCGTGCCACCCGGCTCGGTCATGGCGCGCGCCGAGGCGTGCGAGACGCTGACGCTGGGCGTGGCGCGCAGCTGGCGTGCCGTCCACCAGGCGACGCCGGCGCCGAGTGCCGCGACCAGCGCCAGGATGGCGCGCGCCGTGGGCGTGCGCGCGACATCGGCCGGGCCCTGCGCCGCCGACCACACGAAGAACGCGACGCCAAAGACCGGCGCCGCGACTATCATCAGTCGCCACTTCATGTCGTGCGTCGTCCCGGACATCGCGCCACTCCCTGTGCTGGCGTACGCAGGATCCGTGCGGCGGGACGCCGTCGCGATGCGAACTCCAGCCATCCGATCTTGAGCGCCCGCATGGCGGGTGGATATCCCCCAAACCAAAGGTTGGCCAAGTGGTCGAACCGTCCATTCAGTGGCGGTCCGCCGGGCGCGGCGTCACGGCCGCAACGTGCCCTCGGCGACCTTGCTGTCCCCCTGGAACGCCTCGAACGACAACCCGTTGTCATACAGCTGCCAGGGGGTGTTGCAACGGATCGTCGCCACCGCCGTCTCGCCGTGCTTGACCACCTGCCCCACCTTGGGCAGGTGGAAGACGCAGGTGTGCAGGTCGGTCTGGCCGGCGAACCGCACCTGCGGGCTCCAGCCGTTCTGCACCGGCGCGTCCTGGAGCAGCGTCAGGGTCACCTGCGACACCTTGTGGGTGTTGAACTTCAGCAGCCGGTTGGCGGTGGGCGAGCTCGCGGCGCTGGCGGGATGGGCGTTGGTGATCGCCTTCTGCTCGGTGGCCTGCGCCGTCGCGGCCAGGGCGAGCGCGGATGCCGCCAGGCACGCGGCGATGGAGGGGGGCTTCATGGGCGTTTCCGTCGGTTGGAGCGACTGGGCGTCGCGACCCGACCGGGCGGCAATCGGCGCGCCCAACGCGGCCGTCAGCGATCGGGCATCAGCTCGTCGATCATCGCCGTCGTGTTCTGCGCATGCTGCGCCACCTGGTCCACGTTCATGCCGATCACCGTCAACGGGTAGGTGCCCGAGACGACGCCGCCGTACCAGAGTTCGGCCGCCAGCGCCTCGGGCGGCATGCCCTCCACGGCGGCGATCACGCATTCGACGAGGGACTCGAGCCCGTCGTCGGCGTACATCTCCTCCGCCTCGTAGCTGACGCGATAGCCGAAGGCGTCGGCGTCCTGGTCGATGTCGATGCGCACGATCATGGGGGCTCCTGGCGATGGGGCTCGAAGTGTACCGACCGCTTCGCGGCATGGACAATGCGCGCATGAAGCGTCACATCGCCCTGCTCCGCGGCATCAATGTCGGCAAGGCCAAGCGCGTGCCCATGGCCGACCTGCGCGCCTTGATGGAAGGCCTCGGCCACGCCAACGTGCGCACGTTGCTGAACAGCGGCAACGCCGTGTTCGATGCCCGGGGCGGCACGCCCGCCGCGCTGGCCAGGACGCTGCGCGCGGCCATCCTCGACAAGCTGGGCGTCGACTGCGAGGTCATCGTCAAGACGGCCGGCGAACTCGACGCCGCGATCGCCGAGCATCCGCTGCGCCGCCATGCGAACGACGACGCGCGCCTGCTGGTGATGTTCGTGCAGGCGCCGTCGACGTTGGCCGAACTGAAGGCCCTCGAGTCGACGGACTGGTCGCCCGAGGCCTTCGCAGTGGGCGCGCAGGCCGCGTGGCTGTGGTGCGCGGACGGCATCATCGAGAGCCGCGTGGCCAAGGCCGTTGGCAAGGTGCTGAAGGACCGCGGCACGGCGCGCAACTGGGCGACGGTGGGGAAGCTGCAGGCGCTGGCGTCGGGCGAAGCATCGTAGGAGCGCCGGCCCCGAGGCGGGCTGTCGGGGTGCCTGGCCGATGAATGCGTGTCGATGCCGCGAATGGCGGTTACGCCTGCGGCTGACCCGCCCTACGGCTGTCCTGGCGCGGTAGTAGGGCGGGTTAGCCGCAGGCGTAACCCGCCGTTCGCGCTCCCTCCGGCGATGCCGCCTAGAGCACGCGCCGCATCAGCACCTGGTTGAGCTCGTGCGGCGCCCAGCCCGCGCGCCGCAGGCCCGCGCCGCCGAGGTCGTCGGGGAAGATCGGCGGGGCGAACGTGCCCGGATGCGCGGCGCCCAGGGCCTGCGCCAGCGCCTGCGCGTCGGCCAGGGCGGGGTCGAGATCGACCACGCTGTGCACCAGCGTCTGCGTTCCGGCCACCGCGCTGAACACCACCTGGGCGCTTCCGCGCTGCCAGAAGGTGAGCGGCCGCGTCTGCGCCAGCAGGCAGCGGCTGGTGTTCTGGAACGGCAGCCAGCCGATGCGGCGGCCCGCGTCGTCCAGCCACGCGAGCGCGGCCTCGCGCGTGACCGGGCGCACCTCGCACGTCACCTCTGCGGGCGCGTCTTCGCCCGCGGGCGCGCGTTCGCCCGTCGCCGCACGTTCGCCCGCTGTCGCCGGCGCGTCCGGCGCCTTCCAGCCGTTGAGCGCGCACACCACCTCGAAGCCGCAGCTGCGGTACAGGCGCAGCGCGCGCTCGTTCGCGGCGAAGCATTCGAGCTCGGCATGGGCCATGCCCTCGGCCTTCGCGCGCGCCAGGAAGTCGTCGATCAGCGCGGGCGCGGCGCCGCTGCCGCGCGCGGCGGGCGGCGCGCCCAGGATGGCCAGGCGCCAGCGGCCCACCTCCGGCCGCGGGCAGACATACGCGTAGGACGCGATCGCCCCGTCGCGCACGGCCACCCGGCTGCGGGCCAGGTCGATGCCCTGGCGGGCGATCAGCGACGGCCACTGGTCGAACGGCAGGTGCATCGGGCCGGCGATGTAGTCGGCAAACGCGGCCAGGTTGGCTTCGTGGAGGTCGGCGGCCGGGAGATCGGCCGCCCGCACGAACGAGAAGTCGCTCATCGGCCAGCCTTCCTCAGACGAAGGCGGGACGCGTGGGCGGCACGTGCTCGTCCTCCGGCCTGCGCCACAGGCCGCCCGTGGGCAGGCCCAGGACGCGGCGGCCCGCCCGCCAGACGAAGCGCAGGCCCAGCAGGAATGCGAAGAACTCCAGCACCGTCAGCCCCAGGGCGCCCGCGGCCGTGAAGCGCTCGGCGCGGCGCGACAGGCGCAGCATCATGCGTTCGCGCATCATCTCGATGGAGTCGTAGAAGCACGGGATGACCAGCAGCGTCAACATGGTGGAGGTGATGGTGCCGCCGATGATGGTGACCGCCATGGGGCGATAGAACTCGCCGCCCTCGCCCACGCCGATGGCCACCGGCAGCATGCCGGCGATCAGCGCGAAGGTGGTCATCATGATCGGACGCAGCCGCTTCTTGCCGGCGTCCATCAGCGCCTCCTCGCGATCCTTGCCTTCGCGCTCCTCGGCGCGCGCGGCGTCGAGCAGCAGGATGGCGTTCTTGGCCACCAGGCCCATCAGCATGATCACGCCGATGATGCTCATGAGATTGAGCGTGCCGTGCGTGGAGACCAGCGCGATCACCACGCCGATCAGGCTCAGCGGCAGCGAGATCATCACGGGAACGGGCGCCGTGAACGAGCCGAACTGCATCACCAGCACCAGGTACATCAGCAGCACGCCCGACACCAGCGCGATGCCCAGGTTGCTGAACACCTCCTGCTGGCTCTGCGCCGCGCCGGCCAGGTCGATGCCGAAGCCCGGCGGGAACTGGATGGCCCGGGCGATCTTCATCGCGTCGGCCGTCACCTCGCCGGACGAGCGGCCCTGCGCGTTGGCGGCCACCACCATCATGCGCTTGGAGTTCGCGTGCTGGATCTTGGACGGCGCGCGGCCCATCGTGACGGTGGCGATCTGCTCCAGCGGCACCATGCGGGCGGTGCCGGCGACGGCGATCGGCAGGCGCTCGATGTTGCTCGCGTCGACGCGGTCCTCCGGCGCCAGGCGCACGGCCACGTCGCGCGCCTCGCCGGTCGGGTCGATCCAGTCGCCCGCCTCGACACCCGCGAAGGCCACGCGCAGCGACTGCGCCGCATCGTTGATGGACACGCCCATCGAGTTGGCGAGGCCACGGTCCAGGTCGATGCGCAGTTCCTGCTGCGGATCCTGCTCCGACAGCCCGACATCGACCGCGCCCTTGACCTTGCGCAGCTTGTCCATGTAGTCGTTGGTGATCGCCAGCAACTGGCGCGAGTCGGTGCCGTGGAAGCGGATCTGCACAGGCTTCTGCGCGCCGTTGTTCAGGTCGTCCAGCACCACGAACTCGGCGCCCACCAGGCGCGCCATCTTCGCGCGCAGGTCGTCGCCGATCTCCGCGGCGCTGCGCTTGCGCTTGGTGCTCTTGCCGATGTCGACGTAGACGCGGCCCTGGCCCGGGTTGACCCACGAGTTGGTGGCCACGGTCTCGGGCACCTGGCGCGCCACGGCCTGGGCTTCCTCGAGCTTCATGCGCGCGTAGTCCAGGCTGGAGCTGGGCGGCATGCGGATGTCGACGGCCAGCGTGCCGCTGTCGGACTTGGGCAGGAAATCGGAGCCGCCCGCCACGCCCTGCAGCACCAGGGCGCCGACGAAGCTGGCCGCGGCGATCCAGCCCATGTACCAGCGGTGGTGCAGCGCCCAGGCGATGAGCCGGCCGTAGCGCTCGGCCTGGTGGTCGAACCAGTCGTTGAAGCGCTTGAGCACCGCGCCGATGCCCGTGCGCGGCGCGTCGTGCAGGTCCACCGGGTCGCCCCAGTAGGCCGACAGCATCGGGTCGAGCGTGAAGGAGATGAACAGGCTCACCAGCACCGAGGCGACGACGGTGAGGCCGAACGGCCGGAACCATTCGCCGGTGATGCCGGGGATGAACGCCACCGGCGCGAACACCGCCACGATGGCGAAGGTGGTGGACGCCACCGCCATGCCGATCTCGGCCGTGCCGTTCAGCGCCGCCGTGCGCCGATCCTCGCCGCGCTGCATGTGGCGCACGATGTTCTCGCGCACCACGATGGCATCGTCGATCAGCACGCCGATGGCCAGCGACAGCCCCAGCAGGCTCATGAAGTTGAGCGTGAAGCCGCACAGCCACACGGCGATGAACGCGGTGATGACCGAGGTGGGCAGGCTCAGGCCCGTGATCAGCGTGGAGCGCCACGAGTTGAGGAACACGTAGACCACCAGGATGGTCAGGCCGGCGCCGAAGAACAGCGCGTCGACGACGTTGTCCAGGCTGCTCTGCGCGTCCTCGCCGCCGTCCTGCGTGATCTCCAGCCTGGCCTTGCCCTGCTGTTCCTTGTTGATCGTCTCGACCAGCTTGCGCACTTCCTTGGCCACGCTGACCGTGCTCGAGTCGCGCGTGCGCGTGATCGAGATGCCCACGTTCGGACGCCCGTTGCGCTCGCTGTAGCCCGCCATCTCGGCGAAGCCGTCCTTCACGGTGGCGACCTGGCCCAGGCGGATCAGGTTGTCGCCGTTGCGCTTGATCAGCATCTGGTTGAATTCGGACGGCGATTCGAAGCGGCCCACCAGCCGGATGCTCTGGTCTTCCAGCGCCCCGCGCACCTTGCCCACCGGCGCATTGGCGTTCTGCGCCCGCAGCGCGTTGACAACGTCGGTGACCGACACGCCGAACTCGCGCAGCTTCTGCGCATGCAGCAGCACGCTGAGCTCGCGCGTGAGCGAG
>JBJMWE010000056.1:0-8214 GCA_045810285.1 Vitreoscilla sp.
CTGCCCGCCCGGCGCGTTGCCGGAGGCGATCCCCCAGCGCCGCAGCGCCTCGTCGTCCGCCACGCGCGCGTCGACCCAGTGCTCGCCGGTGGGCGTCGATTCCTTCTTCCAGAACGGCGCGTGCGTCTTCAGGTAGTCCATCAGGAATTCGCAGCCCTGGAAGGCCGCCCGCCGGTGCGGGGCCGCGACGGCCACCAGCACGATGCGTTCGCCCGGCAGCAGGCGCCCGACGCGGTGGATCACGAGCGCCGCCTGGACGCCGAAGCGCGCCTCGGCCTCGACGATCATCGCCTCGATGGCGCGCTCGGTCATGCCCGGGTAGTGCTCCAGCGTCAGTGCGGAGACGTCGTCCTCGCGCGTGTGCCCGCGCACGAGGCCGGTGAAGCTGGCGACGGCGCCGATGTCGGTGCGCCCGCCCTGCAACGCGGCGAGCTCGGCGCCGACGTCGAAGTCGGCCTCCTGGACGCGCACGCGGGCCGTCGCCACGCCCGCCTTCGCTTCCTGCAGGGGCTTGCGCGTGGCCGGCACGTCAGCCTCCGGTCACGGGCGGGAAGAACGCGACCTCCGCGCCGTCGCGCAGCGTCGCGGATTCGTCGGCCAGCGCCTGGTCGACGGCCACGCGCACGGCGCGCCCGGGCGCGAGCGCCTGCGCGTGCGCGGGCGACTGCGCGCGCAGCCACGTGCGCAGGGCCGCGGCCGTGGGAGCGGCCTCGGGTGTCCATTCGATCGGGCCGCCGGCGCCCAGCGTCTCGCGCAGCGAGGCGAAGTATTTCAGCGTCAGCTTCACGGCGCGAGCTCCGCCAGCGACAGGAAGCGCACCATGTCGCCGGGCTGCACCGCCTGGCCGGGTGCGAGGTCGGCCAGGCCGTCGCCCAGGCCAGCGAGGTGAGGACGCCGGAGCCCTGGTTCGCGTAAAGGTCCAGCCCGCCGGCGGCGTTGCGTCGCACGCGCAGGAACTCGCGCCGCTTGTCGGGGCGCGGCCAGGCGAAGTCCGCGCGCATCGGCGCGCCCATCGGCCAGGCCGCCTCGGCGCCCTGCAGGCGCGCCAGCACCGGGCGCACGAACAGCGTGAACGTGACGTGGCTGGACACCGGATTGCCCGGCAGGCCGATGAACCAGGTCTCGGGCGGACAGTCCGGCCCGCGCCGCGACACGCCGCCGGCATCGACATGCCGCACCGCGCCGAACGCGAGCGGCTTGCCGGGCTTGATCGCGATCGCCCACAGGTCGAGCCGGCCCTCCGCGGCCAGCGCGGGCTTCAGGTGGTCTTCCTCACCCACGGACACGCCCCCGGAACTCAGGATCAGGTCGTGGCCGGCCGCCGCCTCGCGCAGCATGGCCCGCGTGGCGTCGAGCTTGTCCGGCACGTTGCCGAGGTCGGTGACGAGGCAGCCCTGGCCGCGCAGCAGCGCGCCCAGCATGAAGCGGTTGGAGTTGTAGATGGCGCCCGGCGGCAGCGGCTCGCCGGGCATCACCAGTTCGTCGCCGGTGGAGAACAGCGCCACGCGCGGCCGCGCGGCGACATCCAGCGTGGCCATGCCCACGGTCGCGGCCAGGCCGATGGCGGCCGGATCCATCCGGTGCCCCTGGCGCAGGACGACGTGGCCGAGCCGGACGTCCTCGCCCTGGCGGCGGATCGCCGCGCCGGGCGCGGGAAGTTCGTCGATGCGCACGGCGCCCAGGCCCGGCCCGGGCAAGGCCTCGCAGTGTTCCTGCATGACCACCGCGTCGGCCCCTGCCGGCACCTGCGCGCCGGTGAAGATGCGCGCCGCGGTGCCTGGCCGCAGCGGCTCGCCGGGCCGTCCAGCGGCGATGCGCTGGCTGACCGGCAGCACGCTGCCGGCGCCCTCGGCGAGGTCGGCCAGCCGGATCGCATAGCCGTCCATCGCGCTGTTGTCTTCCGGCGGCACGTTGACGGACGACACGATGTCGCGCGCCAGCACGCGGCCCCAGGCCTCGGGCGTGGAGACGGTCTCGGTGCGGCCGCTGGGGGTGACGGCGGCCAGCAGGCGCGCCAGGGCGTCATCGGCGCTGATCAGCGGGCCGCGGGCTGCGGGTTTGGAGTCGGGTGCGTTCATGGGACGTCAATGATGCAACAGGAAAGCACCGAGGGGTCTGGCCTTTCCGACATCGCGCCAGGGCCTGGATAGAAGCCATGCGGATGTCGCGGGGGAGGACAGGCCGGACCCCGGGCGTGGCGGGTGGAGATCGGGGTCAAGCCTGACCTCGAATCGCGGGCGGCGCAGCCCGCTTCGCAGATGCGGCAGCGCGATTCGAGGAGAGGCCCGACCCCTGCGGCGGCGGAGATGGCCGACCGCCCGCTCTCGTTCAGTGGGCCGGCGCGTGCTGTGCGATGAACGCCTTCACGGCGCCGACGTCCGCGGGCATGCGCGTGAAGCGACGCGGGCGCGACTCGAGATCGGCGAGGGCCGGCGGCGGCGCGGGGCGGCGGCCCAGCGCCTCCTGGATCGTGTCGGCGAACTTGATCGGCAGTGCCGTCTCCAGCACCAGCATCGTCGCGCCCGGCAGCAGGTGCTCGCGCGCCACCTTCAGGCCGTCGGCCGTGTGGGTGTCGATCACGACGCCGAAGCGCGCGTCGGTGTCGCGGATCGTGGCCAGGCGGTCGGCGTGCGTGCTGCGGCCCGAAACGAAGCCGAAGCCGGCGATGCGCGCCTTCTCGGCGTCCGACAGCGTGAACGCGCCGTCACGTTGCAGCCCGGCGCCGAACAGCTCGCGGGTGCGCGCGCCGTCGCGGCCCAGCAGGTCGAACACGAAGCGCTCGAAGTTGGACGCCTTGGAGATGTCCATCGACGGGCTCGACGTCTCGTGCGTCTCGGCGCTGCCGCGCACGCGGTACGTGCCGGTGCGGAAGAACTCGTCGAGCACGTCGTTCTCGTTGGTGGCCACCACCAGCCGGGCGATCGGCAGGCCCATCATGCGCGCGACGTGGCCGGCGCAGACGTTGCCGAAGTTGCCGGACGGCACCGTGAACGCGACCTTCTGGTCATTGGACGTCGTCGCCTGGAAGTACCCGGCGAAGTAGTAGACGACCTGCGCCAGCAGCCGCGCCCAGTTGATCGAGTTGACCGTGCCGATGCGCCATTGGCGCTTGAACGCCAGGTCGTTGGAGACGGCCTTGACGATGTCCTGGCAGTCGTCGAACACGCCGTCCACGCTGAGGTTGTGGATGTTGGCGTCCTGCAGGCTGAACATCTGCGCCTGCTGGAACGGACTCATGCGTCCGTACGGGCTCAGCATGAAGACGCTGACGCCCTTCTTGCCGCGCATCGCGTGCTCCGCCGCGCTGCCCGTGTCGCCGGACGTGGCGCCCAGGATGTTGAGCGTCTCGCCGCGCCGGCCCAGTTCGTACTCGAACAGGTTGCCCAGCAGTTGCATTGCCATGTCCTTGAAGGCCAGTGTCGGGCCGTTGGACAGCGCCTGCAGCCGCACGCCCGGCTCGAGCGTCTTCAGGGGCACGATCTGCGGCGTGCCGAAGACCTCGGCGGTGTACGTCTTCGTGGCCAGTGCCTTCAGGTCGGCGGCGGGAATGTCGTCGATGTAGAGCGACAGGATCTCGAACGCGAGCTCGGCGTACGGCAGCGCGCGCCAGCGCGCGAGCGTGGCGTCGTCGACCTGCGGATAGTGCTCGGGCAGGTACAGGCCGCCATCGGGCGCCAGGCCTTCGAGCAGGATCCCGCTGAAGGAACGCGGCGTGTTGTCGCCTCGCGTGCTTAGATATTTCATTTCTTCGCCCGCCTTCTTGGCTTCTTTTTTCTCATATGTTTTAACGTTTCCATCATCGCCTGTGCGGGTGTATTTTGAGAGTCAGCCTGCAGCAACCGGATCAAAACTTGCTCAGCCTCATCTATCAAGAGGTCGTTATATTCTGTAACGCTTGCGACCAAGAGCAGCGCCGCCGCAATATCGATGAGAGTGGTCGGCGTGGCTCCGAATCTTTCTGCCAGCTCTCGACGAATTACTACAATTTTTTCGAACGAAGCCCGAGCCGATTGCAAGTCTTTCATGGCGCGCTGAGCTGCCCCTAGCCCCTCCAACGATATAGATAATCTCTCCAAAAGATCTGCGGTGCGATCATATCTATTGATGAGATCGAATCCGATGTCTACACTCTCAAGAAAGAGATCCCGCGCTTCTGCGGGTCGATCCAGCTTCCCAAGAACATACGCAACGTTGTCCATTGAATTGGCCAAATCAGACAAGGTCGACAGGCTGCGGCCCTTTTTCTCCAGCAATTCCCGCGATAGGTGTAGGCTTTCCCGAAACAGTTCTTCAGCGACAGCAAATTCTCCGCGCTCTCGGGCAACTCGCGCCGCACTATCAATTGCGATGGAAAGACTTCTCAAGATATCTGGGTCTGCGTCGCCTTGGGCGGCTAAGCCTCGGATGATTGCCAAGGCTTCGTTGTAGCACACATCCGCGCCATCTAGATCACCCTTCTGCTCTAAGCTCATGCCCATCGCGTCTAAAACAAAGGCAAGGTCTCTTTGAGATCCAATGTTGCCGCGCAAAAGTACAAGGCGCCGGCGAATTTTTAAACATTGATTGAAGAGATTATTCGCATCATCCCAGTTCTCGAGCTCGCTCTCGACCCGCGCTACGTTAATCAGGGAGACCGACAAGTCTCTCAAGGATTCCGGTGTCTCGCCAATCCGGCCGATCAACTGACGCGTGATCGCAAGGCTCTCAAAGTACAAATCTTTGGCACGCAACAAATCGCCCCGCTCTTGGACAACGTTGCCGAGCGCATCCAGTGAGATAGACAGTAACCGCAGAGCGGGGGGCGAATCGTTGTCTAGTACAGCAAGTCGGCGTCGGAGCGCGACGCTTTCCCGGCCCATTCTCTCCGCCTCGTCGAGATCGCCCTTGAGGAAATGAACTCGGCCAAGACCATCGAGCGCAGAAGCAGAGTTAGATAGAACTCGGAGGTCATTTGGATCTTCATCGACCAATTGCCGAAACAGCGCCAAACTTTCCTTGTAGGCTTCTGACGAAGAGTCAAGCTCCGACTTATTCTCAAAAATAAATCCACGCAGGCGCAGAGCGGACGCCAAGTCCCCAACCGCTCGAGCAGAGCGCGACTCTTCAATGATCTTGCGCCGTACTTCAATCGCTTCATCATTCAATTGCTGTGCACGATTCCATTGCGCTTGGTCCACCGCAACCATAGCCATATGATTCAGGGCGACTGAAAAGTCTCGCCGAGCATATGATTCGTCGCCAGAAGCCTTAAGTATAGCGCGCCAAATATGTAGGCTCTCCAGGTGAAGCTCGGCAGACCGGGCTATGTTTCCGGCACTATTACAAACCCGTCCCGCATGGTCAAGAGAGATAGCCAAGTCGCGAATTGGAATAAGGTTAGCCGCATCTCCATCAACCCGCGCACGGGCCAATTGAACCGCCTCGTCAGCAACTTGCAACGCTTCAGAGTATTTCCCGGCATCCTCCAACTCATCCATTGCCTTCCAGGCAAGCGAGAGCGGCAGATTAGCGCCTCCGCTGGCTACCACGCGCCTCCATTCATCAAAGTTCGGAAATACCAATCGCGCCGACCGATACCCCGTATTTTGATATTGAACACTAAACTCGTACCGTGAAGCTGCTCCGGGCGCCGCTTGCAACTCATCACTTAGTGCGCGCACATGCCATATATCGGGTGCAACGGTGCTAGCCTTGGGCCGAAAACCGGATGGCAAAACAATGATTAGCGGCCGCGCCAAATCACGTTCCAAGAGGAAACGGCGCTCGTTCAGTCTCGCCAAGAACTGAAGACGCGCAAAGTCCCAGGCTTTGTTTCCCGGGTGTTCGTTCAACGATAGCCAGACCGCTCCACGCCCGCTAGAAAACCCTTTTAGACTCTCGATGAAATAGTCCACAAAGGCATCGGGCAGTGTCTCAAAAGTACGGGGTGGCTCCTGGATCTGAAGCGGCCGATCGTCTAGTTCGAGACGTTCTTTGAGCCAATTTGACATTGCCCGAGATCGACTCAAATCGGAAAACAAGAAAACCAACGAAAATCCATCGCTCGCCCACTCAAGATGCCTTAGCAGCTTAACAGCGGAGATTTCGGCAGAGGCATCAAGCGCTGGCTTCAACGGCGAAGGCATCTACTACCTCACGCAAGAGTGGATGTACATCGTACCAATCTGTGCCATTTCTGTAATTTAGCACCAGTCGATTGTCCAGGAAATGCGCCAAGGTCGGCAAGTCGGCATCCGTAGCTAAACAAGTATTGTGAGTTTTGGAAATCCTCTTCAGCCATATTAAATTATCCGCAGGGATCGGAAGCATTTCATTACGCGCTGAGTTTTCCGCATGCACCACTGCGACAGCTGAGAGCGGCAACTGAGAATCATCCCTCACGGCAGGGAGGCAAAATCTTATTAGTCTGAAAAATTCCCGAAGGTCTCCGCCTGAATTTGAAGCAAGCCTATCCAATGCCGCAGGCGAGAAGATTTGTCGCCAAGATTTATATCGGGCCTCGATTACATTCCTTAGTATGGCCAGGCCTGCCTCGTCTGGATCGCGACTGCGATCCTTGAAAATATGCGTACTCACCAGTCGCCTGCAGACGGCACCACCCATAAGGCTTCCCGCGCCTGCAGCAAGCACCGAAAGATAGGGAGGCACCGTGTAAACGATATGCAGCTTTGGAATCCTCAGGCTTTCAGCATGCCCGAAGAAGAGATTTCTAACACTTTCATAGACGACCATCGCGTCGCTTCCAACTCCTCGGATCCGCTCGATCGAGTCGACTAGAAGAACAACCTTGCAATCCGATTTTGCTGTGCGCTCACGCACAAAATCAACTGCTTCCGCCATAAACGCATGAGCATCGACTACAAGTTGCGCAATGTGGCCCCTTGACGCTTCTTGGACGCGCCTTTTAAAGTCTGGATCCGCTTTGAGAGAGGCCTTTATGTCTACGCCTGGCAATTTCGCATTAAAGTCAGTAAACTCAACTCTCGTTTGCAAGAATTTGCTAAATCTCTCCCAGTAACTCCTGTCGCCGGGAGATTGACCGTAGCGAGCTTCGATCTGTTCCGACATAGCCCCGGCGACAGAGACCAAGAAGTCACTGATTTCAATTTCTTTTGTCAGCAAAACATATTCGGAAAGGTCCGAGTAAAAAACGACTGCACCCTGCTTTTCAAGAAGTTTCTTTAGACGCTTTAATTCTGTACTCTTGCCCGTCCCCCGCTGCCCGGTGAACAAGCACACTCCTCCCCCGTCTTGCCAATCAATCTCAGTGGCGATTTCCTCAACTGCGCCGCCCCCGGAAGCACCATGAGCGTTCACCTGCGCAACGTACACGGGGTCGCCTGGTTCTAACACCCGGTCGGCGAGGCCGTTATAGAGCGCCTTGAGATCGTCACGTTTGTCAGGGGACAGCGGCATTTGAATCCTCATAAAGTTGCATACACCTTTGTAGCATCTCCGTTCGACTAGGCGAGGTCTTCCTTGCGCAGCGAGACGATCGGCGCCAGCACGGTCGGCAGCGACTGCATCTTCGCGATGGCCGCTCGCATCTTCCCCTCCACGGTGTTGTGCGTGAGGATGATGAGATCCTGCTGCCCCGGCTTCTGCTCGGGGCTGGGGCGCTGCAGCACGGCGTCGATGGAGATGTCGTGCTCGGCCAGCGTCGTCGTGATCCGCGACAGCACGCCCGCCTCGTCGGCCACGCACAGGCGCAGGTAGAACGAGGTGACGACGTCGGCGATGCCCAGGATGGGCGTATCGGACAGCGCTTCGGCACGGAATGCCAGGTGCGGCACGCGGTGGTCGGGGTCGGCGGTGTGCAGGCGCGTGATGTCGACGAGGTCGGCCACGACGGCCGAGGCCGTGGGTTCCGCACCCGCGCCCTTGCCGTAGTACAGCGTGGTGCCCACGGCATCGGCCTGCACCACGACGGCGTTCATCGCGCCCTCGACGTTGGCGATCAGGCGCTTGGCCGGCACCAGCGTCGGGTGCACGCGCAGCTCGATGCCGCCGGCATCGGGGCGGCGCAGGGAGATGCCCAGCAGCTTGATGCGGTAGCCAAGCGACTCGGCGTGCTTGATGTCGGCGGCCTGCAGGCCCACGATCCCTTCCACGTGCGCCTTGTCGAACTGCATGGGGATGCCGAATGCGATGGCGCTCATCACGGTGGCCTTGTGCGCGGCGTCCACCCCCTGGATGTCGAAGGTGGGGTCGGCC
>JBJMWE010000057.1:0-8914 GCA_045810285.1 Vitreoscilla sp.
AGCTGGCCGGCATCGACGAGCTGTCGAAGCTGCCGGCGTTCGAGGACGCCGGCTTCGACACGGCGCAGGCGGTGCTCGAGGAGTGCGCCCGGTTCAACGAGGACGTGGTGGCGCCGTTGAACGTCGAGGGCGACCGCAACCCGTCGTTCTTCAAGGACGGCCAGGTCATCGCCACGCCGGGGTTCAAGGAGGCGTTCAGGCAGTTCGGCGAGGGCGGCTGGCAGGGCCTGCAGCACCCGACCGACTTCGGCGGCCAGGGCCTGCCCAAGCTGATCGGCGCGGCCTGCGGCGAGATGATCAACTCGGCCAACGTCAGCTTCGCGCTGTGCCCGCTGCTGACCGACGGCGCGATCGAGGCGCTGCTGACGGCCGGCTCGGACGAGCAGAAGGCGCGGTACCTGCCCAACATGCTGTCGGGCAAGTGGACGGGCTCGATGAACCTGACCGAGCCGCAGGCCGGCTCGGACCTGGCGCTGGTGCGCACGCGTGCCGAGCCCCAGGCCGACGGCAGCTACAAGGTGTTCGGCACCAAGATCTTCATCACCTGGGGCGAACACGACATGGCCGAGAACATCGTCCATCTCGTGCTGGCGCGCGTCTCGGGCGCACCCGAGGGCGTCAAGGGCATCTCGCTGTTCATCGTGCCCAAGTTCATGGTCAACGCCGACGGCTCGCTGGGGGCGCGCAACGATGCGCACTGCGTGAGCATCGAGCACAAGATGGGCATCAAGGCGAGCCCCACCTGCGTGCTGCAGTTCGGTGACCACGGCGGCGCCGTCGGCTATCTCGTGGGCCAGGAGAACCGCGGCCTCGAGTACATGTTCATCATGATGAACGCCGCGCGTTTCGGCGTGGGCGTCCAGGGCATCGCGGTGGCCGAGCGCGCGTACCAGAAGGCGGTCGAATACGCCCGCGACCGCGTGCAGTCGCGCCCCGTCGACGGTTCGATGACCACGGCCGCGCCCATCATCCACCACCCCGACGTGCGTCGCATGCTGCTGACGATGCGGGCCTACACCCAGGCCTGCCGCGCGATGGCGCTGGTGGCCGCGAGCGCGTTCGACGCCGCCCACGAGCACCCGGACGCCGCCGTGCGCGCCGAGAACCAGGCGTTCTACGAATTCATGGTGCCGCTGGTCAAGGCGTATTCCACCGAGATGAGCATCGAGGTGGCGAGCCTGGGCGTGCAGGTGCACGGCGGCATGGGCTTCATCGAGGAGACGGGCGCTGCGCAGTACATGCGCGATTCCAAGATCCTGACGATCTACGAGGGCACCACCGCGATCCAGGCCAACGACTTCGTCGGGCGCAAGACGGCGCGCGACGGCGGCACCGCCGCCCGGGCGATCGCCGCGCGCATCGAATCGACGGAGCAGGCGCTGGCCGCCTCGTCCGACAAGGACGCCCAGGCCTTCGGCAAGCGCCTGAAGGCCGCGCGCGAGGCCTTCGTCGACGCCGTCGCCTTCATCGCGAGCAACGCCAAGGGCAGTCCCAACGCCGCGTTCGCCGGCTCGGTGCCGTACCTGATGCTGGCCGGCAACCTGGTGGGCGGCTGGCAGATGGGCCGTGCGCTGCTGGTGGCCGCCGAGCGCGCCGCCGCCGGCGACGATGCCGCCTTCATGACCGCCAAGATCGCCACCGCGCGCTTCTACGGCGACCACATCCTGAGCAAGGCCCCAGGCGTCCGCGACTCGATCGTCGACGGCGCCGAAGGCACCCTCGCCATGCCCCTGGAAGCGTTCTGAACATGTCCATGACCCGCCGTCCGCTCCCCGCCGCGCTCAGCAACCTGCGCCTGCCCGTCATCGGCTCGCCGCTGTTCATCATCAGCAACCCCAGGCTGGTGATCGAGCAGTGCAAGGCCGGCATCGTCGGCTCGATGCCGTCGCTCAACGCGCGTCCGGCGGAATTGCTCGACGAGTGGCTCGCCGAGATCACCGAGACGCTGGCCGCCCACGACCGCGCGCATCCGGAGGCGCCGTCCGCGCCGTTCGCGATCAACCAGATCGTGCACAAGAGCAACGACCGCCTCGAGCACGACATGCAGGTGTGCGCGAAGTACAAGGTGCCCATCGTCATCACGTCGCTGGGCGCGCGCACCGACGTCAACGACGCCGTGCACGCGTGGGGCGGCATCGTGCTGCACGACATCATCAACAACACGTTCGCGCGCAAGGCCATCGAGAAGGGCGCCGACGGCCTGGTCGCCGTGGCCACGGGCGCCGGCGGCCATGCGGGCGTGAAGAACCCGATCGCGCTGATCCACGAGATCCGCGAGTGGTTCGACGGCCCGCTGGCGCTGTCCGGCGCGATCGCCACCGGCGACGGCGTGCTGGCCGCGCAGGCCATGGGCGCCGACTTCGGCTACATCGGCTCGGCCTTCATCGCCACCGACGAGGCGCGCGCGTCCGACGACTACAAGAAGATGATCGTCTCCTCCACCAGTGACGACATCGTCTACTCGAACCTGTTCACCGGCGTGCTGGGCAACTACCTGCGCGGCTCGATCACGCAGGCCGGCCTCGATCCCGACAACCTGCCCACCAGCGACGCCAGCAAGATGAATTTCGCCGGCGCGGGCGCGGCCAAGGCCTGGAAGGACATCTGGGGCGCGGGGCAGGGCGTGGGCGCCGTCAAGGGCATCGTGCCGACCGCCGTGCTGGTGCAGCGCCTGTCCGACGAATACGCGGCCGCGCGCAAGCGCCTCGCGCTCGCCTGAGCGGGCGCGCGCCGGCGCGCTCGCGAAGCCTCAGTGGGCGGTCGGCGTGCCCTGTTCCGCGATGACGGCGAACACGCCGCCCGAGGTGTATTGCAGCGTGACCGTGTCGTACTGGCCGCCGCTCAGGTGGCCGGCCCGGAATCGGCCGAGGTGTACAGGTAGCCGCCGTAAGTCGCCGCGAACAGGTGGACGCCGTCGGCCGACGAGTGCACCGAGCCCCAGTTCTGGCCGGTCGGCGCCGACGACTGGGCCCAGGTCAGGCCGCCGTCGGTGGACAGCCACAGCGCGCCGCCCTGTTCGGAGGCGACCTGCTTCATGCCGTCGTCCGAGATCGCGATGCCGTTCCACAGGCGATTGCCCGCGGCGCTGGCGTCGACCCAGGTCAGGCCGCCGTCGGTCGACTCCCGGACGTCCCCGCCGTACGGCACGGCGGCCATGTGCGACCCGTCGCCCGAGATCGCGAAGGCCGACCAGTAGGCCGAGCCCAGCGCCGTGGCCTGCCAGGTGCTGCCGCCGTCGGTCGACAGCGTCACGCCGTTGCCGTTGCCCGTGGCCAGGATGTGCGAGCCGTCGTAGGAGATGCCGATCAGGTCCCAGATGTTGCTGCCCGAGCCGGCTTCGTCGGTCCAGGTCGCGCCGCCGTCGACGGACACCTGGAGGTCGGTGAAGAAGCCGCCCAGCACGAGGACCTGGCCGTTGCCGGACACGGCGACGCCGTTGCCCTGGAAGGGCTGCAAGGCCAGGCCGGACCACGCCGCGTCCTGGTAGCCGGTGTAGATGCGCTGGCCCGCGTTCTGCGCGATGCGCCATCCGCCCATGCCGACGCCCGACACGATGACGACGTCGCCCACGCTCGGGTTGGTCGGCAGCGTGACCGTCACCGGCGAGGCGCTGTCGGCCAGGTAGCTGGTGTTGGCCTGCGCCTGCACGGTGGTGCCGGTGACGTCGACGACGTTGGCCGACGCGGCGGGCGCGCCGTTGCACACGTAGGTGGTGCTGGCGATCTCGGAGGCGTCCAGGACATGGTTGCGGTTGGCGTCCAGGCCGGACGTGGTCTTCATGCCGCCCCATTGGCAGTTGGCGCCCGACGGCTCGGCCACGGTGGAAAGCAGGCTGTCGAGGCCGTTCGCGCCCGCGGCGCCCGTGCTGCCCGCGGCCCCGCCAGCACCGGTCGCGCCGGCGCTGCCGTTGCAGACATAGTCGGTCGACGCGACCTCGCTCGCGTCGAGCGCCGCGTTGACGTTGGCGTCCCGGCCCACGCTGACCGCCTTCCCGCCGGCCGCGCAATGGACGCCGGCGTCGGTCACCAGCACCAGCGTGGCGAATCCGGCGGTTCCCGTCGCGCCCGTGGCACCTGTCGCGCCCGCGGCGCCGCTGCTGCCACCGGCGCCGTTGCAGACGTACTGCGTGCTGGCGATCTCTGCGCTGTCGAGCGTGCCATTCCGGTTGGCGTCCAGGCCCGACTCGACGCGGCTGCCACCGCTGCCGCAGTTGGCGCCGGCGGTTTCGGGCTGCACGTCGACCAGCGCGGCCGGGGCGGCCATGTCCTGCAGCGTCGTGTCTCCGCCGCAGGCGGAAAGGCCCAGCGCGGCCAGCAGCCCGCCGAGTGTCGCCAGGCGGCGTGCGGGCCGTGCGGCGTGCAGGCGCCGGGCAGGTCGTTGTTCGGTCATGTCGTGCTCCGTCGATCGCAGGGATTGGCGAAGCGGCGGCGCTGTCGGCGGCGAGCCTCGGACTGCTGGTCAGTGGAAGCGATCGGGCGCTGGCCCGATGACGCGAAAAGACCGCGTTGCGACGGCCTGTTCCGGCCGTCCCGCGTTCAGAGCCTGAGGCTGCCGTTCGGCCGCGACAGCGCCGGCTGCACGGCCAGCCAGCGGCGCGCCGCGCCGTCCGTGGCGAAGGCGTGGGTCACGTACAGGCCGTGCAGGAGCGAGTCGGACTTCGGGTGGGCGAACGGCACCAGGCGCTCGTCGGTGGTCAGCAGCACGATGTAGATGTTCGGGTTCGTGAAGTGCGCGCCGTAGCGGATGGCGGCGATCGCGTCGCAGGCCTCGTATTCGATCGCATGGTCGTCGATGGCCAGCAGGTCCTTGATGACGAACCGCAGGCTGTCGAAACGCGCGTCGGCGCAGATCTCCTCGGCGGAGCGCACGTATTCCGCGGCCGTGACGAAGCCGGTGAAACGCGTGCAGACCCCGCCGGGTTCCCAGATGTTGGTGAAGGCCATGGCCTGGTCCGCCTCCGGACGAGCAGGCGCCGGCCCGGCGCCTGTCCTCGAGCTGAATGGTGATCCTGCGCGCGGGGCGTGTCCAGTCCGCGCGGGCCACGCGTGCGGCGGGTCGGTCAGGCAGGGTGGTTGTCGATCGAGATGTTGTTCTCGGCCTGGCCCGGGGACTCGACCACCAGGCTGCTGTCGCATCCGCTCGCGGCCGAGATCCAGCGGCGGGCGAGGCGGCTCACGGCCGGGGCCAGCGCGGCGGGCAGGCGGGGCAGGACGGCGCGGGGGTCCGCGACGAGTCCGCAGCGGTACAGCCCGGCTTGCCCGGACCAGGCCAAGGCGGCGCAGGCACCCGAGCGGCGGCCGCTGACCAGCACGCCGACCGGGCAGGGCTCCGCCACGCAGCACACGCCGCAGCCGTTGCAGGGCGTGGTTTCTGCCGGTTTGGCGGGGGCGGCGGGATGGAGCCGGATGACCTGGCGGGACATGCCCTGGACTGTGACAGGGCGTTTCACTGGCGGATCCGCGGAGAAAGTCCATGTTTTCCGGGCAGCAGTGCAACGGCAGAGGATCAGGGTAAGTGCTACATTCGTGGTCTGAAGTACCCCAATAGTCCTTCTGTGTCCCCTTGCTGGCATCCGATCCGCAGCAAGGCGTTTGCAATCCGCCTACCGGTAGAGCCGGGCCGCGGAAGGTTGTCCAACCCATCGTAGCTCCGGAAACCGGGGCGAAAGTGAGCGAAGAAATGATGGAACAAAGCAGGTCCAACTCCTACCTGTTCGGCGGAAACGCGCCGTACGTGGAGGAGATGTACGAGGCCTACCTCGAGAACCCCGGCTCCGTGCCGGACACGTGGCGCGCCTACTTCGACGCGCTCCAGCACGTCCCCGCCGCGGACGGCTCCGACTCCCGCGACGTGCCCCACGCGCCGGTGATCGAGTCCTTCGCGCAGCGCGCCAAGGCCAACGCCTTCGCCGTCAAGGCGAGCTCCACCGACCTGGCCATCGCGCGCAAGCAGGTCCACGTCCAGTCGCTGATCGCGGCCTACCGCTTCCTGGGCTCGCGCTGGGCCGACCTCGACCCGCTCAAGCGCACCGAGCGTCCGCGCATCCCCGAGCTCGATCCGGCGTTCTACGACCTGACCGAAGCCGACATGGACATCACGTTCTCGGCGACGAACACCTATTTCTCGGCCAACGAGAGCATGACGCTGCGCCAGATCGTGCAGGCGCTGCGCGAGACGTACTGCGGCACCGTCGGCGCCGAGTTCATGCACATCACCGATCCCGGCGAGAAGCGCTGGTGGCAGGAACGCATCGAGGCGATCCGCAGCAAGCCCACCTTCAATGCCCCGGAGAAGAAGCACATCCTCGACCGCCTGACCGCGGCCGAAGGCCTCGAGCGCTACCTGCACACGAAGTTCGTCGGCCAGAAGCGCTTCTCGCTGGAAGGCGGCGAGAGCTTCATCGTCTCGATGGACGAACTGGTGCAGCGCGCCGGCACCAAGGGCGTGCAGGAAGTCGTGATCGGCATGGCCCACCGCGGCCGCCTGAACGTGCTGGTCAACACGCTGGGCAAGATGCCCAAGGACCTGTTCGCCGAGTTCGACCACACCGCGCCGGAAGACCTCCCCTCGGGCGACGTGAAGTACCACCAGGGCTTTTCCAGCGACATCACCACGCCGGGCGGCCCGGTCCACTTGTCGCTGGCGTTCAACCCGTCGCACCTGGAGATCGTCAACCCCGTGGCCGAAGGCTCGGTGCGCGCGCGCATGGATCGCCGCGGCGACGCCACCGGCGCGCAGGTGCTGCCGGTCATCGTCCACGGCGACGCCGCCTTCGCGGGGCAGGGCGTCGTGATGGAGACGCTGGCGCTGGCGCAGACGCGCGGCTACTACACCGGCGGCACGGTGCACCTGGTCATCAACAACCAGATCGGCTTCACCACCTCCGACCCGCGCGACATGCGCTCCACGCTGTACTGCACCGACGTCGTCAAGATGATCGAGGCGCCCGTGCTGCACGTGAACGGCGACGATCCGGAAGCGGTCGTGCTGTGCACGCAGCTCGCGCTCGACTACCGCCAGCAGTTCAACAAGGACGTGGTGGTCGACATCGTCTGCTTCCGCAAGCTGGGCCACAACGAGCAGGACACGCCCAGCCTGACGCAGCCGCTGATGTACAAGAAGATCGGCGTGCACCCCGGCACCCGCAAGCTGTACGGCGACAAGCTGGTGGCGCAGGGCGTGCTGGGCGACACGGGCCCGGACGACATGGTCAAGGAGTTCCGCGCCGCGATGGACGCCGGCCGCCACACCCGCGACCCGGTGCTGACCAACTTCAAGGGCAAGTACGCCGTCGACTGGTCGCCGTTCCTCGGCAAGAAGTGGACGGACGCCGCCGACACCGCCATCCCCGTCAGCGAGTTCAAGCGCCTGGCCGAGCGCATCACGACGGTGCCGGCCAACTTCAAGGTGCACCCGCTCGTCGAGAAGGTGCTGGCCGACCGCGCGGCGATGGGCCGCGGCGACATCAACGTCGACTGGGGCATGGGCGAGCACATGGCGTTCGCCTCGCTGGTGGCCTCGGGCTACCCGATCCGCCTGTCGGGCGAGGATTCGGGCCGCGGCACGTTCACGCACCGCCACGCGGTGCTGCACGACCAGAACCGCGAGAAGTTCGACACCGGCACCTACATCCCGCTGGAGAACGTCACCGACAAGCAGGCGCCGTTCGTCGTCATCGACTCCATCCTGTCGGAAGAGGCGGTGCTGGCGTTCGAATTCGGCTACGCCTCGTCGGACCCGAACACGCTGGTGATCTGGGAAGCCCAGTTCGGCGACTTCGTCAACGGCGCGCAGGTCGTGATCGACCAGTTCATCGCGTCGGGCGAGGTGAAGTGGGGCCGCGCCAACGGCCTGGTGATGATGCTGCCGCACGGCTACGAAGGGCAGGGCCCGGAGCACAGCTCCGCACGCCTGGAGCGCTTCATGCAGCTGGCCGCCGACACCAACATGCAGATCGTGCAGCCCACCACGGCCAGCCAGATCTTCCACCTGCTGCGTCGCCAGATGGTGCGCGCGTTCCGCAAGCCGCTGGTCATCATGACCCCGAAGTCGCTGCTGCGGAACAAGGACGCCACGTCGCCGATGTCGGAGTTCACCAAGGGCGAATTCCGCACGGTGATCCCCGAGCTCGACGCGTCCATCGACGCGGCCAAGGTCAAGCGCGTGGTCGCCTGCTCGGGCAAGGTGTACTACGACCTGGTCAAGAAGCGCGCGGAGCGCAAGGCCACCGACGTCGCGATCATCCGCGTGGAACAGCTCTACCCGTTCCCGCACAAGGCGTTCGCGGCCGAGGTCAGGAAGTACCCGAACCTCTCGGACATCGTGTGGTGCCAGGACGAGCCGCAGAACCAGGGTGCCTGGTTCTTCGTGCAGCACTACATCCACGAGAACATGCTCGAGGGCCAGAAGCTGGGCTACGCCGGCCGTGCCGCATCGGCTTCACCGGCCGTGGGCTACGCCCACCTGCACCAGGAGCAGCAGATCGCGCTGCTGGAGCAGGCCTTCACGAAGCTCAAGGGCTTCATCCTGACCAAGTAATCCGCATGCCGGTCGCGGCATCGCGTTCCGGAGGGAACGCATGCTTCACGGCCCGGTCGCGCCCACGTACACACAAAGAGAATAGTCATGGCCATCGTTGAAGTGAAGGTTCCGCAGCTGTCGGAATCGGTGAGTGAAGCAACCCTGCTGCAATGGAAGAAGAAGGTCGGCGACGCCGTCGCCGTCGACGAGATCCTGATCGAGGTCGAGACCGACAAGGTCGTCCTGGAGGTGCCCGCGCCGTCCGCCGGCGTGCTGACCGAGATCGTGCAGGGCGACGGCGCCACTGTCGGTGCCGAGCAGCTGATCGCCCGGATCGACACCGCCGCCACCGCCGGGGCCGCCGCGCCCGCACCGGCACCGGCACCGGCCGCTG
>JBJMWE010000058.1:0-10652 GCA_045810285.1 Vitreoscilla sp.
GCGGTCAGGTCGTCCTTGAGCGCGTTGGCGTGGGCGATGTAGACGAGGACGCGGTCGAAGTGCTCGTTGCCCCGCGTCGGCACGCCGTCCCACAGGATCTGGCCGTGCTCGGGCGGCGAAAGCCCGGCCACCAGCCGCAGCAGGCTCGTCTTGCCGCGGCCGTTGCCCCCGCGCAGCCACAGCAGTTCGCCCCGATCCAGCGTCTCGTGCAGGCCCGTGAACAGGATGCGGTCGCCGCGCCGGCAGGCCACGTCCACCAGCCGCAGCGACGGCAGCGGCGCCGGCGACAGCGGGGTCGCGGCGAGCGTGCCGGTCAGCGGGGCGGAGGTCATCGAGCGGTCAGGGCCGGGGGTCGGATGCGGGGCGCGTCAGTATAGGAGGCAGGCCTTGCATGAGGGTTCTCGTGCCGCGCATGAGCGGCCGCCCGCGGTCGATGGGCGGCGGGAGGCGCTCGTGCCGTGCGCAGCGCCGACAATGGCGCCATGACGATGTCCGTGGTCTCCGTGAACGTTCCCCGCCAGGCCGCCGATCCGGGCGCGCTGCGGCTCGAGCCGGCTGACGGGCCGGTGGGCGTGGGCCTGGCGGGCTTCGCGCGCCGCGCCGAGGGCCACCCGGTGGGGGAGGATCCGGCGCTGGCCGGGGAGCTCGCGTTGTCGCACGCGCTGTACGCGTACCCGACGCTGCACCTGCCCGTCTGGCGCACGATGCGCGCGCAGGCCGGCGTGGCCGCGCCCGACGCGGCGATCCCGCCCGGGGCGTTCGACGAGCACCTGCTGCTGGACGGCGTCGACGAGGCGCGGCTGTGGGAGGGCGACCTGCTGCGCTTTCCGGACTGCACGCTGGTGGTGAGCGTGCCGCGCCTGCCCGACGCCCGCTTCAACGAGACGCTGGGCTTCCCGCATGCGGCCAGGATGGTGGCGCAGTCGCGCTGGTGCGGCTTCTGGCTGTCCGTGCGCGTGCCGGGGACGATCGCCGCGGGCCAGGCGTTCGACCTGATCCCGGGGCCGCGCGCGACGGGGGTCGTGGAATTGTTCCGGGCGCGCACGGCCAAGCGGGTGTGGTGAGGCCGTGCGAACTGGCATGATGCGCCGTCGTCAGCAACCCGATCGCCCCATGCATCGCCGCCTTCCCGGTTGGCTCGCCGCCGGCCTGGCCTGCACCGCCCTTGGCGCCTGCGTCTCGAACGCCACGGTCGTCGACCGCGCGACCACGGCCGAACAGGCCGCCGAAAAGGCCATCGTCATCGTGTCGGTCTCGCACGACCGCACGGCCACCGGCGCATCGGCGCGCTTCATCATCGACGGCGGCACGCCGCAGGCCGTGAAGGTGGAGTCGGCCGCCGGCAAGATGGAGCTGCCGATCAAGAACCACTTCCACGACAAGTATGGCCACGTCTACGTCGTGGAACTGCCGCCCGGCCATCACCGGATCACGTCCTGGAACGCGTCCTGGCACGACCGGAACACCACGCCTGTCACGGGCGTGCCGCTCGAATTCGATGTCGCACGCGGGCAGGTGGTCTACATCGGCAACCTGCACGTGAAATGGCTGCTGGGCAAGATGCTGTTCTTCAACAAGCAGATCCCGTACGCGGCCATGGCGACCATCGACGACCAGTCGGCCATCGACATTCCCATCGCCGAAAAGCTGAACCCGGCCGTCGCCGGACGGGCGCGCATCGCGCTGCTGCCGCAGGGGCCTTGGGGCAAGGCGCCGCCGGTGCCCGACATGGCGTCGCCAGGCGACACGGAGTCTTCGGGCGAGGCGGCCGGCAGCCGCCGCTGACGCGTCCCTGCCGGATCAGCCCACCAGCGCCGGATAGTCCGTGTAGCCTTCGGCGCCGCCGCCGTAGAACGTGGCCTGGTTCCACTCGGCCAGCGGCTTGTCCTCGCGCAGGCGACGCGCGAGGTCGGGATTGGAGATGAACGGCTTGCCGAACGACACGGCGTCTGCGCGGCCGCTCGCCACGGCCTGCAGCGCCGTGTCGCGCGTGAAGCCGTTGTTGACGATCCAGGCGCCGCGCCACAGCTTGCGCAGCGCGTCGAAATCGAACGCCGCGAAGTCGCGCGGGCCGCCGGTGGCGCCTTCCACGACCTCGATGAACGCGAAGCCCAGCTTGTCGAGCTCCTGGACGACGTGGCTGAACAGCGCGAACGGGTTCGAGTCCTGGCCGATGTCGTTGGCCGGCGTGACGGGCGACAGCCGCAGGCCGACGCGTCCCGGGCCGATCTCCGCGCACACGGCCGTCATCACCTCGACGAGGAAGCGTGCGCGGTTCTCGATCGAGCCGCCGTAGCGGTCGCTGCGGTCGTTGCACGAGTCGCGCAGGAACTGCTCGACGAGGTAGCCGTTGGCGCCGTGCACCTCGACGCCGTCGAAGCCGGCGTCGATCGCGTTGCGCGCGGCCTGGCGGAACTCATCGACCACCTGGCCGACCTCGGCCGTCGTCAATGCACGCGGGGTGGACACCTGCTCGAAGCCGGCCGGCGTGAAGGTCTTGCAGTTGGCCGGCCTGGCCGTCGACGATACCGGCTGCTCGCCCGCGGGCAGCAGCGAGGTGTGCGAGATGCGGCCGACGTGCCAGATCTGCGCGACGATCCGGCCGCCCCGGCGGTGCACGGCATCCGTCGCGAGCTTCCAGCCGGCGACCTGCTCGGGGCTGTAGATGCCCGGGGTGTCGAGGTAGCCCTGGCCCAGGGGGCTCACCTGCGTGCCCTCCGAGATGATCAGGCCGGCGCCGGCGACGGGGTCGGCGCGCTGCTCGTAGTAGGTCGCGTTCAGCGCGTGCGGCACGCGGCCGGGGCCGGCGCGGTCGCGCGTCAGCGGCGACATGACGAGGCGGTTGGCAAGGGCGATGTCGCCGAGCTTCAGGGGATCGAACAAGGTGGTCATGGCGGCCGAGGTTAGCGCTAGCCGGTTGCGCCCGCTGGCGCAGGGATTTCGCGCTTCGTGCTAAGCCCCCGTTCGACCGGAATGCGCCCGCGCGCCGGCGAAAGGATCAATCTGAAGGCGCCGGACGCGGGGATTGCGGCGCCTTGTGGCCCGCCGGCGTGAATTTGGCCGCTTAACCGCGGCTATTTCGCCCTTGTCGGGCGTTGTCGATCTCCACAATCTGCCGAAGTAGCTGTTCAGTGCCGCAGCGCGCCGCGTCCGTCGGCAGCGATCCGCCCCCACCCTCATTCGCGAGGCGCCCATGTTCTCGATGCGCAACATCTCCGTCCGTTCCCGCTTCTACCTGGTGATGTCGCTCGTGGCGATCTCGCTGATGGTGCAGGCCGGCTGGGGCTGGCTGTCGGCCCAGTCCGGCATCTCCACCGTCACCGTGCTGTTCGACCAGGCGGACGCGACGGCGCAGCAGGTCGGCGCGCTGCGCGAGTCGATGGCCAGCGTCCGGCGCTACCAGGCCGAGATGATCGCCACCGCGGTGTCCAATCCGAGCGGCGTGGCGCCCGTGCACGACGCCTGGAAATCGGCGATCGGTGCGCTGAACACCGGCGGCGACGCGCTGGCCAGGGCCCACCCCGGCGACGCCGCGCTGGCCGAGCTGGTGGGCAAGCAGAAGAAGCTGCTGTCCGACGTCGTCGAGGTCATCGACCCGATCGCCCAGCAGCTCACCGACGCCAAGATGGACGCCGCCGCCGCGCTCGCCTATGCGGGCCAGGCCAACGACAAGCTCGACGCGGCGCAGGCCAACCTCACCGCCATCCTCAAGTCCCAGCAGACGGGGATGGCCGGCATCCGCGCCGAGATCGCGCGCGGCTCGCTCATCGCCTCCATCGCGCGCATCGCGCTGGTGGGCATCACGCTGGCCATCTTCCTGCCGCTGATGTGGATCACGCTGCGCTCGATCTGCGGCCCGCTCGACCAGGCCGTGGCGGTGGCCACGCGCATCGCCAGCGGCGACCTGGGCAGCCGCATCGTGGCCGAGGGCCGGGACGAGCCGGCGCGCCTGATCCGCGCCCTCGCCGACATGCAGGCCGCGCTGCGCCGCCTGGTCGGCCAGGTGCGCGAATCGTCCGAGAGCATCGAGGTGGCCAGCTCCGAAGTGGCCAGCGGCAACACCGACCTGTCGCAGCGCACCGAGCTCGCCGCCAGCCACCTGCAGCGCACGGCCAGCTCGATGGACGCGCTCACCGTCACCGTGCGCCAGTCCACCGATTCCGCGCACACCGCCAACCAGCTCGCCACCTCGGCCGCGGCCGTCGCCGCGCGCGGCGGCGCGGTGGTGTCGCAGGTCGTCTCCACGATGGACGAGATCAACAGCAGCTCCAAGAAGATCGCCGACATCATCGGCGTCATCGACGGCATCGCGTTCCAGACCAACATCCTCGCGCTGAACGCGGCCGTCGAGGCGGCGCGCGCGGGCGAGCAGGGCCGCGGCTTCGCGGTGGTCGCGGGCGAGGTGCGCAGCCTTGCGCAGCGCTCGGCCGAGGCGGCCAAGGAGATCAAGGCGCTGATCGGCGCTTCGGTCGACCGCGTGGAATCGGGCTCGCGCCTGGTCAACGACGCCGGCACGACGATGACCGAGATCGTCGCCAGCGTGAAGCGGGTCACCGACATCATCGGCGAGATCAGCGCCGCGTCCACCGAGCAGAGCCAGGGCATCGTCGAGGTCAAGGGAGCGGTCGGCGAGGTCGACCAGATGACCCAGCAGAACGCCGCGCTGGTGGAGCAGAGCGCGGCAGCGGCCGAATCGCTCAAGGAACAGGCCACCAAGCTGGCGCAGGTCGTGTCCACGTTCCGGCTGGGCGAGGACGAGCCGGGCCTGCGCGCGGCCGGCGGCCTGGCCGCCTTCGCCGCCCCGGTCCACGGCACCGCCGCGGACGCCGCCATCACGCGCGCCAAGGCACAGGCCGCCCACGCCGTGCCCAAGCCGGCTGCGGCGGCCAGGCCTGCGCCCGCGAAGCCGGCCGCACCGAAGACGGCCGTACCGGCGGCGGCCACGATCATCGCCGCGGCCGCACCGCAGGCGCCGGGCGCCAGCGACGACTGGGAAAGCTTCTGAACGGCGCTTCCGCGCACGCCGCAAGATGAACGACGGGCGCCAGGGCGCCCGTTGTCGTATGCGTCTCATCGGCACCGCGCCGCAGCGCTTGCCGAGCGGCCGCCGCCTCTTCGATCGCCATACTCGCGCGGGGTGTGGAAAGGCCAGACCCCTCGGCAGTCCGCCGTCCCAGGGGCGGGGCGCGCAGGTTTAGAAGGTGTAGCCCGCCTGCACCCCGGCGCCGGTCAGCGGCTCCAGCAGGTTCAGCAGCGGGCGCAGCGGGCCGTAGCGGTTGGCCACCTTCGTGGCGTAGTTGAAGAAGCGTGGCAGGTCTTCGCTGTAGTGCGGCTTGTCGTCGCGGTGCTTGAGGCGACAGAAGATGCCCAGGATCTTCAGGTGGCGCTGCAGGCCCATCCATTCCGCCTGGCGCCAGAACTCGCCGAAATCCGCGTCCACCGGCAGGCCGGCGTGGCGCGCCTGCTGCCAGTAGCGCACCGCCCAGTCGAGCTCGTGCTCCTCGTCCCAGGACAGGAACGCGTCGCGCAGCAGCGAGGCCAGGTCGTAGGTGATGGGGCCGCGCACGGCGTCCTGGAAGTCGAGCACGCCGGGGTTGCGGTCGCACACCATCAGGTTGCGCGGCATCCAGTCGCGGTGCACGGCCACCTGGGGCTGGGCGAGCGCGCTGTCGATCAGGCGCTGGCTGACGGTCTTCCAGATCTCGTGCTCCTTCGGTGTCCAGGCGACGCCGAACTCGCGCGTGACGCACCAGTCGGGAAACAGCTGGATCTCGCGGCGCAGCAGGGCGTCGTCGTAGGGCGGCAGCGTGCTGCAGTCGCCGTGCAGCTGCCACTGGATCAGCGCACCGATGGCGTCGCGCATCAGCAGGTCGGCGGCAGGGTGGTCCACCGCGCGCAGCGCCTCCAGGTACTGGGTGCTGCCGAGGTCGTCCAGCAGCAGGAAGCCCTGGTGGACGTCCTGCTCGAGGACGCGCGGCGCGTGCAGGCCGGCACCCAGGATGAGGCCGCCGATGTGCACGAAGGCGGCCACGCTGTCTTCTGCGGCCGGCGAGTCCATCACGATGAAGGTGGCGCCGTCGGCGCCGGTGACGCGGAAATAGCGGCGCGAACTGGCGTCGGCCGACGCGAGATGCAGGGTGCCGCGGTCGAGGCGGTGGCGCGGGGCCATCGCGTCGAACCAGCGGCCGAAGGCCTGTTCGCGGGCGGCGTCGGCCCAGGCGATGGGCGCGAAATCGGCGCCGGAGAGGGAATCGGTCATCGGGGCAAGGGAGTCCAGCACGAGAAAGGGAGCGGCGCCCGGCGCGGGAGGCTCGTGACTCCCGGGCAACGCGGCACGAGGCGCCGACACAAGGCGGCAGCACTGTCGTGGATAATCGACATTCTAATAATCCCCCTGCGTCGCACGCGGCTCGGGTTCCGCAGGGCGGTGTCGACGCGTCGATTCGCTGTCCACCGCGCGGGCCCCACGCTTCGCGCGCGCGCAAGGCGCCCGCCCAACCCCGTCTTCCAGCTCGATCGCGTGTTGCGTTCTTTCCCGTCGCGTCGCCATCGCCGTCCCCCTTCCGCCCTGGCGCCGCTGGCCGTCGCGGCCGCGCTGTGCGCGTTCGCGTCGGGCGTGCAGGCACAGGCGCTCCCGCGCGTGCGCGCGACCCCGCCGCCCGAGCCGCCCAGGGAGGCGCCCGGCAACGACGTCGCCCCGCCCGTGGTCACGCTCACCGCCGACGACGTCGTCAGCCGCATCGGCGGCGTGACGCAGGCCAGCGGCAAGGTCGAGGTCAAGCGCCTGGACACCACCCTGTTCGCCGACCTGCTCACCTACGACCGCCTGAGCGACACCGCCCACGGCCAGGGGCATGTGCGCATCGCCCGCGGGCTCGACTGGTTCAGCGCCGACCGCGTCGACCTCGAGCTGACGCGCAACGCCGGCACGCTGGCCGGCACGGAGTACGAGCTCGGCGCCCGCAAGGCCGGCGGCCACGCGGAGCGCATCGAGCTGCGCGACCGCAACCACTCGACGGCGTACAACGCCAACTACACGAGCTGCACGCGCGACGGCCCCGACGAGCCCGACTGGATCATCTCGGGCAGCCAGATCGACATCGACTCCTCCGAGAACGAGGGCCGCGCCACCCATGCGGTGCTGCATTTCCTGGGGGTGCCGATCCTGTACGCGCCCTCGCTCACCTTCCCCGTGACGGCCGAGCGCAAGTCCGGCTGGCTGCCGCCCACCGGCGACCTGAGCAACCGCAGCGGCTTCACGCTGTCGGTGCCGTACTACTGGAACATCTCGCCCAACCTGGACGCCACGCTCTCGCCCGGCTACGCCACCAAGCGCGGCGTCGAGCTCACCGGCGAGCTGCGCTACCTCGAGCCCAACGACCTCGGCCAGCTCACCACCTACGTGCTGCCCAACGACGAGGTGTACGGCGACCCGCGCTCGGCGGTCGAGTGGGCGCACGAGGGCACGCGCGCCGACTGGCTGACCTACAGCGCACGCGTCCAGCGCGTCTCCGACCAGACCTACTGGAAGGACTTCCCCAACCAGATGCCGGCCCTGACGCAGCGCATGCTGCCCACCGACCTGTCCGGCACCCGGCGCTTCCTGCCGTTCGGCGACGCCGGCGAGATCGACGCCTATGGCCGCGTGCAGCGCTTCCAGACGCTGCAGGATCTCGGCGAGACCGATGACGCCTCGCGCATCAGCGTGCCCTACCAGCGCAGCCCGCAGCTGGGCCTGCGCGGCAACGTGACGTTCAAGGACCAGGTGCGACTCGATTTCGAAGCCGAAGGAAACCGCTTCGACCTGTCGGGGCTGAAGCAGGAAGACGGCTACATCGACTCGGTCAACTGCGCCGACTACCGCAGCGCCGTCGGCCTGCCGTCGTCCACCGGAGTCGACCCGGCGGTCTGCCGCGACTACCTCGTCGCGAACCGCCTGCCGCACCTGGATCACGACGCCCGCGTGGGGGGCAACCGTGCACACCTCGTCGGCTCGGTCTCGCGCAACTTCGCGTCCGACTGGGGCCGCTTCGAGCCGCGCATGACGGTGCATGGCGTCACGTACGACACCGACACCCAGGCCGACGGCAGGCGCCTGCACGCCACGCGCTGGATCCCCACCTTCAGCGCCGACAGCTCGTTCAGCTTCGAACGCCAGGCCGAGCTGTTCGGGCGCGACCTCGTGCAGACGCTGGAGCCGCGCTTCCTGTACGTGCTCACGCCGTACCACGACCAGAACAAGCTGCCGCTCTACGACACGGCCCCCAAGGATTTCAACGAGGTCTCGATCTACAGCGAGAACCAGTTCACCGGGCAGGATCGCATCAACGATTCGAACCAGCTCACGGCCGGCGTCACCACCCGCTTCAACGATTCCAGCAACGGCCGCGAGCTGCTGCGCCTGGGCATCGCGCAGAAGCTGCTGTTCAAGGACCAGCAGACGACACCCGACGGGCCGGTCGATGCGCACAAGCTGTCGCACCTGCTGCTGTACGGCTCGTCGTCGGCGATGGAGCACTGGAGCTTCGACGGCATCGTGGAAGAGGATTCGTCCGCCCACGACGGCTGGACGCAGCGCGCCGTCGTGAGCGCTCGCTTCCATCCCGGGCCTTTCAAGTCCTTGAGCCTGACCTACCGCTACGCGCGGGGCTCGAGCAAGCAGTGGGAAGTGGGCGGCCAGTGGCCGATCTTCCGCCGCGAGCCGCGTCCCAGCGGCTGCGGCGGCACGCTGTACGCGGTCGGCCGCACCGACTACAGCGTCGACGACCATCGCGCCACGTACGCCATCGGCGGCTTCGAGTACGACGCCGGCTGCTGGATCGGCCGCGTCATGGTCGAGCGCACGTCCACCGGCCGCAACGAAGGCACGACGCACCTGGTGCTGCAGCTGGAACTCAACGGCCTGTCGACGCTCGGAACAGGATCCTTGAAGGTCCTGAAGGACAATGTGCCCGGCTACCAGCCCCTGCGCAACGATCCGGGCGCGCCGGCCGCGGCCACGAATTCACCATGAGAGATCGCTTGAAGCTCAATTTCCTGACCCTGGTCACCGCGACTTCCGCGCTGCTGTTCGCCCCTGCCGTCTTCGCCTGGCAGGCGGCGGGCGGCGCGCACCCGGCCACGCCCGCCACCGCGGCACCGGAGCCCGACGTCAACAAGCCGGCGCTGGTCTCTCCGGTGGCCGCGTCGGGCGTGCGCCAGTTCGGCTCGCTGCCACGCATCAAGCCGCTGGCCAAGTCGGCCGACTTCATCGTGGCGGTGGTCAACAGCGAATCGGTGACCGACAACGAGGTCAAGTTCCGTGCCGCCAAGCTGCAGCAGGAAAGCGTGGAGCGCGGCGGCGCCCAGCCCACCGCGGCCGAGCTGCGCAAGCAGGCGCTGGACGCGCTGGTCGAGGAGCGCGTGCTGGTCACGTATGCGCGCGAGAACGGCGTCAAGGTCGACGACGCGGAAGTCGAGCGCGCGATCGCCAACATCGCGTCGTCCAACAAGATGTCGCCCGAGCAGCTGCGCGACCGCCTGCGCCAGCAGGGCGTCGACTACAACACCTTCAAGTCCGGCATCCGCGACCAGATCACCATCGAGCGCATCCGCGAACGCGAGGTGGTCAACCATATCCGTGTGACCGACACCGAGATCACCGACTACATCTCCAAGATGCGCGGCGGCCACACGGCTGCGCCGCAGGTCAACATCGCGCAGATCCTGATCGGGGTGCCCGACAAGGCCACGCCGGCCATCGAGGCGGAGCGCAAGGCGCGCGCCGAGGCGGCGCTCGCGCGCGTGCGCAACGGCGAGCCGTTCGAGCAGGTGGCGCGCGAGATGTCCGAGGACGCCAACAAGGCCAAGGGCGGCGAGATGGGGTCGCGCTCCGTCGACAAGTATCCCGACCTGTTCGCCAACGCCATCAAGGACGTCAAGGTGGGCGGCACCACCGGCCTGGTGCACAGCGGCGCCGGCTGGCACATCCTGAAGGTCGTCTCGCGCGGCGAGGAATCCGGCCTGACGGTCACGCAGACGCGCGTGCGCCACATCGTGCTGCGCCCGTCGGCCCAGCTGGGCATCGACGCGGTGGAGCGCCGCATCCTCGACTTCCGCCAGCAGATCGCCACCGGCGCGAAGACCTTCGAGGAGATCGCGCGCCAGTACTCCGAGGACGGCAGCGCGCAGTCCGGCGGCGACCTCGGCTGGGCCTCGCCCGGCTCGTTCGTGCCCGAGTTCGAGGAGGCGATGGACAAGCTGCCTATCAGCGGCCTGTCGGGCCCGGTGCGCTCGCGCTTCGGCGTCCACCTGATCCAGGTGCTGGATCGCCGCGACACCACCGTCGACCCCAAGACGCTGCGCGAGCAGGCCACCAACGCGCTGAAGGAGAAGAAATTCGAGCCGGCCTATGCCGAGTGGGTGGCCGACCTGCGCGCCAAGGCCTTCATCGAATACCGCGAACCGCCGGTCTAGACCGCGCCCACGCTCCCTCCGGTCGCTGCTCCCCGAAGGGAGCCCGGTTCGGCTCGGATGTGATCCTCGCCTCCCTTGTCTTGGTCGGGCCTGCGGCCGGCCGGGACGCTGCATCGACTTCACAAAAGGTTTCGCCATGGCTGCGCATATCGCCAGAAAGCGCTTCGGCCAGCATTTCCTGACGGCCGCCGACGTCA
>JBJMWE010000059.1:0-4485 GCA_045810285.1 Vitreoscilla sp.
CGAGCTCGCGCTGATGCAGGCGCAGGGCCAGCTGCAGAAGGACGAGGCCTCGCTGGAGGCCGCCAACGTCACGCTCAAGCGCTACCAGGTGCTGCTGGCGCAGGACTCCATCGCGCGCCAGGACGTCGACACCCAGGCCGCCACCGTCATCCATGCGGACATCCCGATCCACATCGACGCCCTGGGCACCGTCACGCCGTCGGCCACCGTCACCGTCACGCCGCAGGTGTCGGGCGTGCTGACCAAGGTGCCGTTCCAGGAAGGCCAGATGGTCAAGGCCGGCCAGCTGCTGGCCACCATCGAGCCGCGTCCCTTCGAGCTCGCGTTGATGCAGGCCCAGGGCCAGCTGCAGAAGGACGAGGCGCAGCTCGATGCCGCCAAGGTCACGCTCGATCGCTACCAGGCGCTGCTGAAGCAGGACTCGATCGCGCGCCAGGACGTCGACACCCAGGCGGCGCTGGTCAAGCAGCTGCAGGGCACGGTGCTGGGCGACCAGGCCAACGTCGGCACCGCCAAGCTGAACCTGCAGTGGACGCGCATCACCGCGCCGGTGAGCGGCCGCGTGGGCCTGCGCTCGGTGGACGTCGGCAACCTCGTGTCCTCGGGCACGGCGGGCGGCCTCACCACCATCACCGAGCTCGCGCCGATCGACGTCGAATTCGCGATCCCGCAGGACCGCATCCCGCAGCTGCAGGCGCGCATCGCCGCCGGCGCGGTCCTGGCCGTCTCGGCCATGGACCGCACGCGCACCCAGGTGCTGGACACCGGCGTGTTCCTGTCGCTGAACAACGCGTCGGACACGCAGACCGGCACCGTGCGCGCCAAGGCCCGTTTCACCAACGCGCGCAACGCGCTGTTCCCGAGCCAGTTCGTCAACGTGCGCATCCTGCTCGACACGCTCAAGGACGCCATCGTCGTGCCGGTGACCGCGCTGCGCCACGGCCCCGGTGGCGATTTCGTCTACCTCCTGGGCGACGACCGCACCGTCTCGCAGGTCGAGGTGACGCAGGGCGTGTCCACCGTCGACAGCGTGCAGATCACCAAGGGCCTGGAGGTGGGCGAGAAGGTCATCACCGAGGGCGGCGACCGCCTCAAGGACGGCGCGAGGGTGCAGTTGCCCGGCGACGTGGCTTCGGGCCCGCGCAGGGGAGCGAGCGGCGCCGGCTTCGGCGGCGGGGGCGCGCAGGGCGGACGCCATCGCCGCGACGGCGCGCAGGACGGCGCCAGCGCGCCGGCCGACGGCGCCAGCGGCGCCCGTCGCCATCGCGCGAGCGCGGCGCAATCGTGACGGGCGCCCGCGCCCGCCCTCGAACGACGAACGCCCCGCGATGAGTCCCTCCCGTCCCTTCATCCAGCGACCGGTCGCCACCTCGCTGCTGATGCTGGCGATCGTCCTCGCGGGCATCGTCGGCTTCCGTTTCCTGCCGCTGTCGGCCCTGCCGCAGGTGGACTACCCCACCATCCAGGTGCAGACGCTGTACCCCGGCGGCAGCCCCGAGGTGATGAGCCGCACCGTCACCGCGCCGCTGGAAAAGCAGTTCGGCAACATGTCGGGCCTGGCCCGCATGGGCTCCACCAGCGCCGCGGGCGTGTCCCTCATCACGCTGCAGTTCAACCTCGGCCTGTCGCTGGACATCGCCGAGCAGGAGGTGCAGGCCGCGATCAACGCCGGCAATTCGCTGCTGCCGGCCGACCTGCCCGCCCCACCCGTCTACGCCAAGGTCAACCCGGCCGACGCGCCGGTGATGACGCTGGCCGTCAGCTCGAGGACCATGCCCTTGCCCGACGTGCAGAACCTGGTCAACACGCGGCTCGCGCAGAAGATCAGCCAGGTCTCGGGCGTGGGCCTGGTCTCGCTGGCGGGCGGCCAGCGCCCGGCCAAGCGCATCCAGGCCGACACCCGCGCGATGGCCTCGTACGGCATCGACCTGTCGGCGGTCAAGACGGCGATCGCCAACGCCAACGCCAACAGCGCCAAGGGCAGCTTCGACGGCGCGTCGCGCTCGTACGCCATCAACGCGAACGACCAGCTCGTCTCGGTCGACGACTACCGCAACCTGATCGTCACCTACAGGAACGGCGCGCCCGTGCGGCTGTCCGACATCGCGCAGGTGGTGGACTCGGCGGAGAACCTGCGCCTGGCCGCCTGGGCCGACGACACGCCGGCCATCATCGTCAACGTCCAGCGCCAGCCCGGCGCCAACGTGATCCAGACGGTCGACGCGATCCGGAAGCAGCTGCCGCAGCTGCAGGCCGGGCTGCCGGCGGGCCTGGACGTGCGCATCCTCAGCGACCGCACGGCGGGCATCCGTGCCTCGGTGGAACACGTCGAACTCGAACTGGTGCTCGCGGTGGTGCTCGTCACGCTGGTGATCTTCGCGTTCCTGCACAGCTGGCGCGCCACGGTCATCGCCAGCCTGTCGGTGCCGATCTCGCTGATCGGCACCTGCGGCGCCATGTACCTGCTGGGGTACAGCCTCAACAACCTGAGCCTGATGTCGCTGACGATCGCCACGGGCTTCGTGGTCGACGACGCGATCGTGATGATCGAGAACATCTCGCGCTACATCGAGCAAGGCGAGAAGCCCATGGCCGCGGCCATCAAGGGCGCGGCGCAGATCGGCTTCACCATCGTGTCGCTGACCGTCTCGCTGATCGCGGTGCTGATCCCGCTGCTGTTCATGGGCGACGTCGTCGGCCGGCTGTTCCGCGAGTTCGCGGTGACGCTGGCGATCACGATCCTGATCTCGGCGATCGTGTCGCTGACGCTGGTGCCGATGATGTCCGGCCGCATGCTCCTGCGCGACGAGGCGCCGCACGGCTACGGCCTGAAGTTCCAGCAGGGCTTCGACTGGATCATCGCGCGCTACGACCGCGGCCTGGTCTGGGTGCTGGACAACCAGGCGACGACGCTGCTGGTGGCGCTGGCCACGTTCGCGCTGACGGTGCTGCTGTACGTGTCCATCCCCAAGGGACTGTTCCCCACGCAGGACACGGGCCAGCTGCAGGTGCGCGTGCAGAGCGCGGAGACGGTCAGCTTCGAGCGCATGTCCGACCTGCAGCGCCAGGCGGCGCGCGCCATGCTGCAGGATCCGGCGGTGGACAACATCGCCTCCATCGTGGGCGTGGACGGCGCCAACAACACGATGCTCAACGCCGGCACGATGCTGGTCAACCTCAAGCGCGGCGCCGGCGGCACGCAGGAAGAGACGATGGAGCGGCTGCGCGAGCGCGCGCAGTCGGTGGCCGGCATCGCGCTGTACGTGCAGCCCACGCAGGATCTCACCATCGACTCCGACACCGGCCCCACGCAGTACCGCGTGTCGATGGAGGGCGCCGACGACGCCAGCGTGGCGCTGTGGGCCAACAGGCTGGTCGAGCGGCTGCGCAGCGACGCGAAGGTGCGCAACGTCGTCACCGACGTCGGCCAGACCGGCCTGGCCGTGGAGGTGGCCATCGACCGCGACACCGCCTCGCGCCTGGGCATCAGCGCTGCCACCGTCGACGACGCGCTCTACAGCGCCTACGGCCAGCGCATCGTCTCGACGATCTTCACCGAGACGAACCAGTACCGCGTGATCCTGGAGGCGCGTCCAGACCAGGCGCGCACGCCGGCGTCCATCGGCGACCTGCGCGTGCTCACGAGCAGCGGCCAGGCCACGCCGCTGTCGGCCTTCGCGACGATCCGCGAGGTGCAGTCGCCCCTGCAGATCACGCACGTGGCGCAGTACCCGGCCACGACGGTCGGCTTCGACACCGCCGATGGCGCGTCGCTGGGCACGGCGGTCGATTCCATCCGCCAGGCCGCCCGGGACATCGCCCTGCCCTCGTCGGTGACGATGTTGCCGCTCGGCGCGGCGGGCGCGTACGAGAAGTCGCTGTCCAACCAGCTGTGGCTGATCCTGGCGGCCGTGATCTGCGTCTACATCGTGCTGGGCGTGCTGTACGAGAGCTACGTGCATCCGCTGACGATCCTGTCGACGCTGCCCTCGGCCGGCGTCGGCGCGCTGCTGGCGCTGCTGATCGGCGGGCAGGATCTCGGGGTGATCGGCATCATCGGCATCATCCTGCTGATCGGCATCGTCAAGAAGAACGCGATCATGATGATCGACTTCGCGATCGACGCCGAGCGCAGCGAAGGCAAGGCGCCCCGCGAGGCGATCCACCAGGCCGCGCTGCTGCGCCTGCGCCCCATCCTGATGACGACCTTCGCCGCGCTGTTCGCCGCGCTGCCGCTGATGTTCGGCTGGGGTGAAGGCAAGGAACTGCGCCATCCGCTGGGCCTGTCGATCTTCGGCGGCCTGCTGGTGAGCCAGTTGCTGACGCTGTTCACCACGCCGGTGATCTACCTGTGGTTCGATCGCCTGGGCGAGAGCGTGCGCAAGCGCTTCGGCATGAACGACGACGACGAGCCGGCGCCGCAGCTGGCGCTCGAGGCGCCGCCCGTGCCCAAGCAGATCGAGTTCGATCCCGACGCGCCGCACC
>JBJMWE010000060.1:0-4806 GCA_045810285.1 Vitreoscilla sp.
ACACTCTATACCAACACAACGCTCATCCGATCATACAGCCACAGCCGCAACTGCCGGCTGCCCATGCCGGTGCGGCAGGTGTCCAGCAGCGACAGCAGCGTGGGCGCCGCCTCGCCGCGCAGCGTCTGCGTCAGCTCGAGGTTGCGCAGCGTGGCCGGCGGCAGCTCCAGCAGCTCGCTGGCCTTGTCGACGTGCAGCGACTTCACGTGCCCTAGCGCGTTGCGCGCGCCGCCCGAGGTGTGCTCGGCGTAGCTGACGAGCGCGGCCGCGGCCGCGTGCGCGCGCGGCAGCTCCTGCGCGTTGAAGCCGGCGAGCGTCGTGACGCCCAGCAGCTCGTGCAGCTTGCGCAGGCCCAGTTCGGTGTCGAACTGCCAGGCCGGGCGGTTGACCACCGCCACCGTGCCCTGGCGCACCGCCGCCGGCGCGCCCTCGGTCGACACCAGGATCTCCGCCGGCGCCAGGCGTGCCAGCCACGACGGCAGCGCGGCTTCGGTGCACTCGCCCAGCCCCAGCCGGCCCTCGGCCAGCGCGAGCCAGGCCAGGCCGACGCGCGCGCGGTGCGCGTGCACGGCCAGCAGCACCGTCTCCTGGCGCTCGGCCAGCAGCTCGGAATCGGTGACGGTGCCGGGCGTGACGACGCGCACGACCTTGCGCTCGACCGGCCCCTTGCCGGCGCCGACTTCGCCCACCTGCTCGGCGATGGCCACCGCCTCGCCCAGCTTGACCAGCCGCGCGAGGTACGACTCGAGCGCGTGAACCGGCACGCCGGCCATGACCACCGGCTGGCCGTTGGACGCGCCGCGCGTGGTCAGCGTGATGTCCAGCAGCCGGTTGGCCTTGCGCGCGTCGTCGAAGAACACCTCGTAGAAGTCGCCCATGCGGTAGAACAGGAGCGTCTCGGGGTGGTCCGCCTTCAGCCCGAGGTACTGCTGCATCATGGGCGTGTGCCCGCTCAGGGCGATCGGTGCGTTCGGGGAATCGAGGGGCGGGACGGCAGGCACGGCAGGGTTCACGCGAGGCGCGCCGCGCGACGGCCGCGCGGCAGGGAGGCGGATTATCGCCGTCCGGTCGACCTCAGTCGCCCAGCAGGTGCGCCGCGACCTCGCGCCGATGCGCCCGGTGCCGGTGTTCCCACAGGTAGAGGCCCTGCCACGTCCCCAGCACGAGGCGGCCGCCGGCCACGGGGATCGACAACTGCACGTTGGTCAGCGCCGAGCGCACGTGCGACGGCATGTCGTCCGGCCCCTCGTCGACGTGGCGGAACAGCGGGTCGCCGTCGGGCACCAGGCGCGCGAAGAAGCGGTCGAGGTCGCCGCGGACGTCGGGGTCGGCGTTCTCCTGCACGAGCAGGCTGGCCGAGGTATGGCGCACGAACAGGGTCAGCAGGCCCGTCGCGAGGCCTTGCTCCGCCACCCATGCCGCGACCGGGCGCGTGAACTCGACGAGCCCGCGGCCGCGGGTCTCGACGGTGAAGGTGGTGGACGCCTGGCGCAGCATGTGCGTGGCGCGGCGAACGCCGTGCCCGTCAGGCCGGCCTGCGCGGCGTGCGCGGGCCGCTGACCTTGAGGGCCTTGCGCGGCTTGGGTTCGGCCGGCGCCGCGGGCGCGTTCGCGGCGACGAAGGCGTCGGTCGCGTCCGGCGCAGCCTGGCCGTCGGCGGCCGCCGCGGGCTTGTCGTCGTCCTTGATCACGCGGGTGTACGGCGCGAGGATGTTCACGAGCTGGCCGTAGACCTTCGGGTTGCCGGCGACGACCTCGCGCTGGTACAGGAAGTCGGCCTCGCCGCTGAAGTTGCCGATCAGGCCGCCCGCTTCCGTGATGATCAGCGAGGCGGCCGCGATGTCCCACGGGCTCAGCCCGGTCTCGAAGAAGCCGTCGTAGTAGCCGGCCGCCACGTAGCAGAGATCCAGCGAGGCCGCGCCCGGGCGGCGCAGGCCGGCGCACTGCTGCGAGATCTCCTCGAACATCTTCATGTAGCGCTTGAAGTTGTCGCCCTTGCGGAACGGGAAGCCCGTGCCGATCAGCGAGTCGGCCAGGCGCAGGCGCTTGGACACGCGCAGGCGGCGGTCGTTGACGAACGCGCCGCGGCCGCGCGAGGCGTAGAACAGGTCGTTGCGGTTCGGGTCGTACACCACCGCCTGCTGCACCACGCCGCGCCACGCCAGCGCGATCGACACCGCGTAGACCGGGAAGCCGTGGATGAAGTTGGTGGTGCCGTCCAGCGGGTCGATGATCCAGACGAACTCGCTGTCCTTGGCGCCCAGCTCGCGGCCCGACTCCTCGGCCAGGATGCCGTGGCCCGGATAGGCCTGGAGGATGGTGTCGACGATGACCGCTTCCGCATGCTTGTCGACCTCGGTGACGAAGTCGTTCACGCCCTTTTGTTCCACCTGCACCTTGTCCACGTCGAGCGACGCCCGGTTGATGATCGCCCCCGCGGCACGCGCGGCCTTGACGGCAATGTTGAGCATCGGGTGGAGGGTCATGGACATGGGACGATTCCGGAAAAGGTGACGCCAGCGGCGGCCCCGGGAACGGGGCACCAGCGGTAGGCGGAAAGAGGGCGGCAGGGACGAAAGAGCGGGGCGGATGCCGGGCGGCGGTCGACGGAGGCGACGGCGGCGCGACAATGCGCAATCCACGATTCTATCCGGCCCGGCCCTGCGAAGTCACGCGCGGGTCCCGCCCGCCTCCATGCAACGGTGCAGTTCTTGACGGATCCGACGCGCTTCATCCTGGTCGACACCAGCCATCCCGGCAACGTCGGCGCCGCGGCCCGCGCCATGAAGGTGATGGGCTTTTCCGACCTCGTGCTGGTGACGCCGCGCTTTGCCGACGTGCTCACGCAGCCCGACGCGATCGCCATGGCCTCGGGCGCGACCGACCTCCTCGAGCGCGCCCGCATCGTCGCCACCCTGGAGGAGGCGCTGGCGGGCACCACCTTCGCCTGCGCCACGGCGATGACGCCGCGCGACTTCGGTCCGCCCACGCGCGCCCCGCGGGAGGCCTTCGCGGAGCTGGCGCGCAGCGACCACCGCGTCGCGTTCGTCTTCGGCGGCGAGCGCTTCGGACTGTCCAACGAGCACGTCTACGCCTGCCATGTGTGCATCAGCATCCCGACGCAGGCCGCGTACGGCTCGCTCAACCTCGCGCAGGCGGTGCAGCTGCTGTCCTACGACTGGCGCCAGGCGCTCGGCGGGTTTCCGGTCGTCGAGCGCACGCGGGCGCCGGTGCAGGCCGACGCGGACGCCGTGCGCGGCCTGCTGGGACATTGGCGCGAGATGCTGGTGGAGATCGACTTCCTCGACCCCGCCGTGCCACGCAAGCTGATGGCGCGGCTGCACCAGCTCGTCAACCGCGCGCAGGTCACCACCGAGGAAGTGCACATCCTGCGCGGCATCGCGCGCCAGGTGCAGAAGCTGCGCCGCGGGGGGCGCTGAGGGCGGCGTGGCGGACTCCCGCCGGCGGCGACCGGCCAGGCCGTCGCGGCGTCGACGCCATCCGCCCCGGCGGGGCGCCGGCGCTTCGGCCGGCTGCCGATGGGGCGATCGCGGTGCCGGCCGGCGGCCGAGAGGGGCTGCCGATACACTCCCCGTTCCATTCCCACCCACGAGCCGCGAGCCCGCCTGCAATGTTCGATCGCCTGCGTGAAGACATCACCACCATCCTCGAGCGCGACCCCGCCGCGCGCTCGCGCCTGGAGGTGCTGCTCTGTTACCCGGGCCTGCACGCGCTGATCTGGCATCGCCGCGCCAAGTGGTTCCGGACGCGCGGCATGCATGTGGCCGGGCGCTTCCTGTCGCACCTGGGGCGCTTTTTCACCGGCATCGAGATCCATCCGGGGGCGACGATCGGCCGGCGCGTGTTCATCGATCACGGCATGGGCGTGGTGATCGGCGAGATGGCCGAGATCCACGACGACTGCACCATCTACCAGGGCGTCACGCTCGGCGGCACGTCGCTGGTCAAGGGCGCCAAGCGCCATCCGACGCTGGAGGCGGGCGTGATCATCGGCGCCAACGCGAGCGTGCTGGGTGGCTTCACCGTCGGTGCCGGCGCGCGCGTGGGCTCGGGCGCGGTCGTCACGCGCCCGGTGCCCGCGGGCGCCACCGCGGTGGGCAACCCGGCGCGCATCATCGCGGCCGAGACCGAGGCCGTGCGCGAGGCCACCGCCGCGCGCCTGGGATTCTCGGCCTATGGCGTGACGCAGGGCGACGACCCGGTGGCACAGGCGATGAAGGGACTGATCGACAACGCCTCCGCGCACGAGCACCAGATCGCCCTGCTGTGGACGGCCATCGAGCGCGTGCTCGCCGAAGGCGTCGCCCAGGCCCGCGACTGCGTGCCCACCGATGCCCAGGTCGACGAGAAGTTCGACGCCGAGGGCCTGAGCCGCCTGGTCAAGTAGTGCGCCGCGAGTTCGGCCATCTCGTGGCCACGGCGCCGTGGCGGCAGAGCGGCGCCGGCCACGTCAGGGCTGTGGTGGGCGCAGGCCGGCTCGGCCGAGGGCCGGGCCCTACCTGAGCCAGGAGGCCGGCAGCAGCGCCCGCAGCGCCTGGTGCCAGCTGCGCTCGACCTCGATGCGCACCGGCGCGCTCCACGCCGTCTTGAAGCCGTCGGGCTCGACGAAGCGGTAGCGGGCGAAGTAGATGCCCGGCGCCGGGCGCGCCAGGCGCACGCCCGGCGTTTCGTAGTCGCCGCGGACGACGACCTGCCGGAACGCGCTGTCCGAGGCCAGCTCGGCTTCGGCTCGATCATCGGGGCGGCAGCCCCAGCGCAGCACGATGGCCGCGCCGACGGGGCTGAC
>JBJMWE010000061.1:0-6912 GCA_045810285.1 Vitreoscilla sp.
GGCGGCGGCGATGCCCGCCCGCGCGCGCGACGACGCCTCCACCTGGATCGTGCCGGGCCTGGGCACCGAGAACGCGGCGGCGATCGCGCAGCGGCTCGCCTGCGACGACGCGCAGCGCGCGGTCGCGGCCCTTCGGCGGCACGTCGCCCGCGGCGGCCGCGTCGCCGCGTCATGTTCGGCTGTCTTCCTGCTGCAGGCTGCCGGGCTCCTGGAGGGCCGCCGCGCGACCACCTCCTGGTGGCTCGCACCGGAACTGCGCCGCCTCGAGCCGGACTGTGTCGTCGACGCCGACCGCATGGTCTGCGAGGACGGGCCGGTCGCCACGGCCGGCGCCGCCCTGGCGCAGTCCGACCTGATGCTGCACCTGCTGCGCACGCGTTTCGGCGCCGGGCTGGCGGACGCAATCGGCCGCGTGCTGCTGATCGACGGCCGCCAGGCCCAGGCGCCGTTCGCCGTGCCGGCGATGATGGCCAACGGCAGCGAGCTCGTGCGACAGCTCACGCGGCGCATCGAGGCGGCGCTGCCGCGTCCGCCGAGCGTCGCGCAGCTGGCCGGCGAGCTGGCGATGTCCTCGCGCACGCTGGCGCGTCACGTGCGCGCGGCGACCGGCCGCGGGCCGCTGGCGCTGGTGCAGGGCGTGCGCCTGAACCGCGCACGCCACCTGATCGAGTCCAGCCGGCTGACGATCGCGCAGGTGGCCGAGCACGTCGGTTACGAGGACGCGACGGCGCTGCGGCGGCTGATGCGCAAGTCGGCCGGCGCGGCGCCGAGCCGGTTCCGGGCGTCGTGGCCCGGGGCTGCATGAGGCTAATGCTCGGCGTCGAGCTGCGCGATCAGCGGTGCCAGCGCGGCGAAGTCCGTCTTGCCGACCCAGCGCCGCACGATCTGGCCGCGCTTGTCGATCAGCAGCGACGTCGGCGTGAACTGCACGTCGCCGAAGCGGCGCGCGATCTCGCCCGTGTTGTCGATGACGACCGGGAACGGCAGCGCGCGCGCCTGCGCGAAGTTCGACACGAGTGCCGGTGCGTCCCAGGCCATCGAGACGGCCAGGGTCTCGAAGCCCTGCGGCGAGAAGCGGCGCCAGTTGGCCACCATCGCAGGCATCTCCTCGACGCATGGCGCGCAGCTGGTGGCCCAGAAGTTCACGAGCACCACATGCCCGCGCAGGGACGCCAGGTCGCCTTGGCGGCCGTCCAGCAAGGTGTACGAGACGGCCGGTGCCTGTTCGACCCGGCTGCAACCGGCTAGCATCGCAAGCGACAGCCCGGCGCCCGCGGCGAGCGCCATCGAAGCCAGCGGTGCGAGGGCACGAACGAATCTCATCGGAGTCCACGATGCAACGACGTCAGTTTACGCCGGCCCTGGCCGCCCTGTTCCTTGCCCGCGCCTCGTGCCTCGCGCTGCTGGCCGAGGCCACCCGCGCCTTCGCGCTGGACGAATCCGAGGCCGCTTCGGGCGTGCGCGCGGCGCTGGCGCGCGGCGCCGACAGCGCGGTGGCGCTGCTGGGCAAGCCGGGCGGCTTCCTCGACAACCCGCAGGTGCGCATTCCGCTGCCCGGTGCGCTCGAACGCGCCGCGTCGATGCTGCGCGCCATCGGCCAGGGGCATCGCGTCGACGACCTGGTCAATTCGATGAACCGCGCCGCCGAGCAGGCCGTGCCCGAGGGCAAGCCGCTGCTGGTCAACGCGGTCAAGGCGATGTCCGTCGAGGACGCCGTCAGGATCGTGCGCGGGGGCGACACGTCCGTCACCGACTTCTTCGCCGCCAAGACGCGCGTCCCGCTGGGCGAGAGGTTCCTGCCTATCGTCACCACCGAGACGCAGAAGGTGTCGCTCGCCGCCAAGTACGACGCCGTGGCCAGCAAGGGCGCCATCTTCGGCCTGGTCAAGCCCGAGGACGCGAACGTCGAACAGTACGTCACGCGCAAGGCCCTCGACGGCCTGTACTTCATGATCGGCCAGGAGGAGAAGAAGATCCGCGCCGATCCCGTGGCCACCGGCAGCGCGCTCCTCAAGGCGGTGTTCGGCGGGCACTGACGCCGCCGGGCGCCGGCGTCAGGCGGTGCGCGACAGCTCGAAGATCAGCGCCGACGGCAGCGACTGCATGACCGCGTCGCGGCCGATGCGTGCGCCCTCGTTGCCCTGCGTGGACAACTGCAGCGCGCTGCCTTCCATCGTGATCTCGATGAAGACGAACGTGGGCATCTCCGCGATGATGCCGTTGCGCAGCTTCTGGAAGCGGTCGTTGGCCAGCACCGACTCGAAGATGATCGCGTGCGGCAGCGCGTCGCGGCAGAACTCCTCGGCCTCGTCGACGCTGCCGACGAAATCCACCAGCAGGCCCATGTGGCGGATGGCCTCGCGGATCAGCGAGCGGTTGTCGCGCGTGCTGGCCACCACCAGCACGTGGCTGCCGGCCAGCGGCTTGGAGTTGTCGGAGACGCCGAAGCCCTGGTCGATCTCCACGACGCTGACGCCCTCGATCTCGTCGTGCACCGTGCGGGGGAACTCGATCGTGAGCGTGGTCTCGGTGTCCGACACCGTGCGGTCGAGCACCAGGTTCAGCGTCCAGGAGATCTGCTGCACGAGGCGCCAGGCCATCGTGTCGAGCGAGGGCAGCGGCGTGCCCACCGGCGTCAGGCGATCCGAGGCGTCGGAGCTGGCGTGCGGGAAGCGCACGCCGATGCGGGCGTACGGCGGCCAGGCCTTGATGTCGAGCTTGAATTCGAGCTTGCCCTGGGCGAGGTCCAGGCTCCAGTCGACCACCGCCTGCAGCAGCGAATGCAGCAGCGTGGCGTCGGCCACGACCTCGGCCGGCTTGAGCACCTGGCCCAGCTCGATCTGGCGCGCGGCGGCCTCGCGGCCGCGCTGCAGCAGCACCTCGCGCAGCATCTGCGTGACGCTGACCTGCTCCGGCGACAGGCGGATGCGGCCGGACGCGAAGCGCGCCAGCTGCTGGCCGATCATGCCCGCGCGTCGGGCTCGCTCGATCTCCTCGCGCAGCATGCGCAGGCCGGCGCGGTCGATCTTGCCGGTGGTGGCCAGCACGGTGACACGCTCGAGCGCGGCCGACAGCGGCAGCCCGACCTCGGTGCCGATCTGGCCGATGATCTCGCGCCAATGTCCCTCGTCCGGCTGCGGCGGGGACTTGTCGGTTGCCTGATCGGTCATGATGGGGCGGCTCGAGGCCAGAGTCATTGCCATTTTGATTCCCTCCGCGCGCTGTGCGCGCGACACCGGATGCGGCGCAAGGCACAGCGGGCGCCGTGCCGGTTACAAATTGTAGCGAACTGCATCCTGACGAACCGCATATTGCCCACCGCGGGAAGGTGATTCCATCCCCCAGGAGGGTGAAAACGCACGGCCGGCCGCGCATTCATGCACATGATGACCTGATGCCCGATAAAAAACATTCGGATACACCCGTTGACACTTGCGCGCGGCCAGCGCGCGCAGTCTGGTCGGTCCTGGCCGCATCCGCCGCCCTCGGCGCATGTTCTCCACCGCTGGACTGGCGCAGCGTCCCGCTGCCCGACACCCAGCTCGTGGCCGAACTGCCCTGCCGCCCGGCGCGCTTCCAGCGCGACGTCACGGTGGCCAGCGTGCCGCTGAAGCTGTTCATGCTCTCGTGCGAGGCCGGCGGGGTCACTTATGGCGTCGCCACGGCCGAGGTGGGCGACCCGGCGCGGGTCGATGCCGTGCTGTTCGGGCTGCGCGACAGCGCGGCGCTCGCGGTCCGGTCGGCCGATTCGACGGCTGGCGCGTTGAACCTGGACGGGATCACCCCGTTTTCAGGAAACACAAGTGCGCACCTGCATGGCCGCCGGCCCGACGGCGAGACGATCGAGGAATCCGTCCGGGTCTTCGCCCGCGGCACGCGTGTCTACCAGGCGAGCGCCGTCGGCTCCTCGCTACCGGACGCGGCGCTGCGCCCGTTCGAGGACGGCCTGCGCTTCCAGCTGGAAAAGCCGCCCGCGGACCCCAACTAGGGTCCAGCCTGGCGTGCCTTGCCCTCGCAAGCGTGCAAAACCGCCACGATTCGCGGGCACGGCGCGCGTCGCCAGAGTCCGCGGTCTAGGTTTGCCGCGCTTCCAGGCCGATAATCGATTGTTTGCGCCGCTTCATGGCGCTCGGGTCTGAATCCACGTGGCCGCTGTCCTGCTGATCGCTCATGCTCCCCTCGCTTCGGCGCTGTTGTCCGTCGCGGGACACTGCTACGAGGAGAAGGGCCATCTGTTCGAGGCGATCGACGTCGAGCCGACGATGTCGCCCGAGACCGTCGAGACGCTCGCGCGGGCGGCGCTCGCGCGCCTGAACGCGCCCGAGGTGCTGGTGCTGACCGACGTGTTCGGCGCCACGCCGTGCAACGTCGCCCAGCGCCTGGCCGACGGCGTCAACATCCGCGTCGTCGCCGGCGTCAACGTGCCGATGCTGTGGCGCTCCCTGTGCTACCTCGGCGAACCGCTCGACGCGCTGGTCGCCCGCGCGGTGTCGGGCGCCTCGCAGGGCGTCATGCAGGTCGCGCAGACGCGCCCGCAGAACCAGGTCCAACCCCCGCTCTCGAATGATCCGAACTCCTCTCGTCATCAGCAATAAGCTCGGCCTGCATGCCCGGGCCTCGGCCAAGCTCACGAAGCTGGCCAGCAGTTTCAAGTGCGAAGTCTTCATGTCGCGCAACGGCCGCCGGGTCAACGCCAAGAGCATCATGGGCATCATGATGCTGGCTGCCGGCCTCGGCTCGGAAGTCGAGCTCGAGACGGAAGGCGAGGACGAACGGCAGGCCGCCGAGCAGATCGTCGCGCTCGTCAACGACAAGTTCGGCGAAGGCCAGTAGGCGGCGCCCCGCCATGCGGCGCGGTTTGGTCGATCAGCCCAGGAAGTGGCGCCGGTAGCGGGCCGGGATGTCCACCACGCGCGTGAGCATCGGCAGGTCGGCGGTGTCGAACTCCGGATCCCAGGCCGGCGCGCCCAGCACCTTGGCGCCCATGCGCAGGTAGCCCTTGATCAGCGCCGGCGGTTCGACGTCCAGCGACTGGTCCAGGTCGTCCACCGGCAGCGCCACGCGCGGGCGTACCTGGCGGTCGGCCGGCGCGAGGTGCGTCTCGCGCAGCTTCGCCCACAGGCTGGCCGCGCAATGGCCGCCATCGCGCATGGAGATGCTGGCGCAGCCGATCACCGTCTCCATCGCGTTCTGCTCCATGAACTCCGCGAGCGCGCCCCACAGCGACAGGATCACCCCGCCGGTGCGATGCGCCGGATGCACGCAGCTGCGGCCCAGTTCCACCATCCGGTCGCGCAGCGGACGCAGGCGGGTCAGGTCGAACTCGGTGTCGCTGTAGAAGCTGCCGGCGCGGCGCGCGGCGCTCGGCGTCAGGACGCGGTACGTGCCCACCACCTCGCCGGGCTCGTCGGCCGTGGGCGCGGTGCGCACGATGAGGTGCTCGCAGAAGTCGTCGAACAGGTCGATGTCGTGGCCTGCCGGCGCGCCGGCCAGCGGTGTCGGACGCGCGCCCATCTCCGTCACGAACACATCGTGGCGCAGGCGCTGCGCGGCACGCACGTCGTCCAGGTGGCGGGCCCACGCCACCTGCAGTGTCGGGCCGGCCTGCGGGCGGGGCGCCCGGCCGGCGGGTCGCTCGGCGCGTCGCGCGCCTTCCAGCGAGGCCAGCGTCGCCGTGATGATCGCGTCGCTCGTGTCGGTCATGGGGTCCTCCCGAACATATGACGGGATGGTCGCGGCGGCCGGTGACGCGCCCATGAATCGTTGGTGACGGGCGCGTGACGCCGCAAGAAGCGCCGATTCCGCGCGGGCGCGGTCGTCGCCGGCCCCTAGAATTTCGCGGCACGGAAGACATCGACGACGAGGAGGGGACGCGTGGATCGCAGACATTTCCTTCAGATGGGCGGCGGCGGCCTGGCGGCGCTGCTGGCCGGATGCGGCGGCGGCGCGTCGTCGACACCGCCCCCGCCGCCCGGCGGCGGGCTCGTGAGCGGTGGCATCGACTTCGGCCCCCTCGCGTCGCATTTGCAGGGCTCGGTGATGGTGCCCACGAGCACCGGCTACGACCGCGTGCGCCTGCTCGCCAACACGCTCTACGACGACATCCGGCCCACGGCCATCGTGCGCTGTGCGTCCGCCGCCGACGTCCAGGCGGCGCTCGCCTTCGTGCAGGACAAGGGCCTGCACGTCGCCGCCCGCTGCGGCGGCCACAGCTGGGCCGGCTACTCCACCACCACCGGCGTCGTGCTCAATGTCAACGCGATGAATTCCGTCACGGTCAACGGGGACGGCACCGCCACGGTGGGGGCGGGCGCGCGCCTGGCCGAGGTCTACACAGGCCTGGTGGCGAACGGCGTATGCATCCCGTCGGGCACCTGTCCCACGGTCGGCATCGCGGGCATCACGATGGGCGGCGGCATCGGCGTGCTCGATCGCCAGTTCGGCCTCACCTGCGACACGGTCGTGTCCGCCGACATCGTGACCGTCGACGGCCGCCTGCTGACCTGCAGCGCCACGAGCGAGCCCGACCTGTTCTGGGCGATCCGCGGCGGCGGCGGCGGCAACTTCGGCATCGCAACGTCGTTCACCTACCGCACCCATCCGACGCAGGACATCACCGTGGCGCGGGCGTCGTTCGCGCGGCGCGACTTCGTCACCGTCTTCAAGGCGTGGCAGGCCTGGCCGCAGACGCTGCCGGACTCGATCTGGGCGCAGGTCTTCGTGAACATCTACCCGGGCGTGTCCGCGTTCACCGTCACGGCCTGGTGCCTGGGCACTGCCGGCGACATGACGCCACACTGGAACGCCTTCCTGTCGGCCGCCGGCGCCGCGCCGGTCACCGGCGGCGGGCTGGATCCGTTCGTCGTCCAGCAGCGCTACGGCGATGTCGCGCTCGCGTTCTGCGGCACGGAC
>JBJMWE010000062.1:0-7031 GCA_045810285.1 Vitreoscilla sp.
CAGCATCTCCAGCAGCTCGCGGGTGCGGCCGTCGCGCTGGGCCATGCCCGCGGTGTCGATCAGCACCATCTTCTTGCCGGCCAGCAGCTCCAGCAGGTCTTCCAGCGACGCGCGGTCATGCGCGGTGTGCACGGGCACGCCCAGGATGCGGCCGTAGGCGCGCAGCTGTTCGTGGGCGCCGACGCGGTAGGCGTCCAGCGTGATCAGGCCGAGGTTGGCGGCGCCGTGGCGCGCGGCGAAGCCGGCGGCGATCTTGGCGGTGGTCGTGGTCTTGCCGACGCCGGTGGAGCCGATCAGCGCGAACACGCCACCCTGGTCCTCCAGCGCGAGCTCGGCTTCGCTGGTGAGCAGGTTGCGCTCCAGCACGCCGGCGGCCCAGGTGTTCTCGTCGGTGATCGTGGCGGGCAGCGCGTCGACCATCTTGCGGATCAGCGCCGGCGAGAAGCCGACGTCCAGCAGCTTCTGGGCGAGCATCGCCTGGCGCGGCTGGCGCTGCAGCTTCTCCATGAAGGCCAGGGCGCCGAAGCGCTCCTCGATCAGGCCCTTCATCGAGCGCAGCTCGTTGACCATGTCCAGGTGGTTGTTGCGGCTGACCACGTCGGCCAGGTGCGTCACGGACGCGGCCTGCGGCGCGGGCGGTTCCTGCGCGAACTCGTCGTGCAGCACCGGCGCGTTGGCGTACGACGGGCGCGCGGCGCGCTCCGTGCGTTGCGGGGCCAGCGTCGGCTCGACGCGCTCCTGCGGCGCGGCACGGCGCGCCGGCGCCGGTGCATCGAAGTAGTCGTCGTTGGCGTCGATCGCCTGCATCTGCTGCTGGCGATCGGCCGCGCGCGACAGGGCGGTGCGGGCGGCGCCGGTCTGGGCGAGCGCGCTGCGCGTCGACTCGGGCGCGCGCGCCGGCGCGGCCTCGACCGGCTGGGCGTGCAGTTCGGCGTGGCGGCGCTTGAGCATGCGGTCGCGCACGTAGTCCTGGAACGACAGCGTGCTCATCGCGAGCTGGTCGGCGTCGGCTTCCACTTCGTTCTGCGGCACGGCCATGCGCGTGGCGAGCTCGCGCTGCGCGCCGGCGAGGGCGTTCTGCGCGGGCGCCGGCGCGGCCGCGGCAGCGGCGCGCTGGGAGATCGGCGCGGCACGGCGCGGGGCCGGGGCCTGGCTTTCAGGTTCGGCGGTGAGGCGCTCCAGGCCGGCGACGCTGTCGGGCGCCATCGCGAGCACTTCGATCCCTTCGGCGCACGGCTTCGTCGACAGCACCACGGCGTCGACGCCAAAGGCCTGGCGCACGAGCGCGAGGGCCTCGCGCGAAGTGCGGGCAGCAAAGCGTTTGACGTTCATGCGGTACCTCCGATGATCGAGCCGATCCGGATCGAGTGGGTTTCAGGAATTTCACTGTGAGCCAGCACCTTCAGGCGCGGGGCGGCTCGCTTGAGCAGGCGGGCCAGCGGGGCGCGCAGCGCGTCCGGCACCAGCAGGCAGGCCGGGTGGCCCTTGTCTTCCTGGCGGCGGGCCATGTCGGAGGCCTGGCGCGTCAGCGTGTCGGCCACGCCCGGATCCAGCACCGCGCCGTGGGGCGACGTGAGGGCCTGCGTGACCATGCGCTCGAGGTCGGGCTCCAGCGCGATGACGTCGAGTTCGCGCACCGGGCCGTAGATCTGCTGGACGATCGCCGGGGCGATGTGCGTGCGGATGCGGCGGGCCAGTTCGGCCGGGTCGGTGACGCTGCCCGCGTGCTCGGCCAGCGATTCGACGATCGAGCGGAAATCGCGGATGTGCACGCCCTCTTCCAGCAGCAGCTGGAGCACCTTTTGCAACGGGGCGATGGCGATCATCTTGGGCACGACGTCTTCGATCAGCTTCGGGGCCAGCTTGGTCACGTGTTCGACCAGCATCTGGACTTCGTTGCGGCCCAACAGGCGAGCCGCGTTCACTTGCATCAAGTGTGAGAGATGGGTGGCCACGACGGTCGGGCAATCAACGACCGTATACCCACTCATTTGGGCACTTTCTCGCTGGCGCTCCTCGATCCACACGGCGGGCAGGCCGAAGGCCGGATCCACGCATTTCGTGCCGGGCAGGGCCAGCGTCGTGCCGCCCGGGTTGATCGCGAGGAACATGCCCGGGAAGGCCTCGCCCTCGCCGATGACGGCGCCGCGCAGCGTGACGCGGTACATGCTGGGCTTGAGCTCCAGGTTGTCGCGGATGTGGACCGAAGGCGGCAGGAAGCCGACATCCTGCGCGAACTTCTTGCGCACGCCCTTGATGCGCGCCAGCAGGTCGCCCGAGCGGCTCTTGTCGACCAGCGCGATCAGGCGGTAGCCCACTTCCAGGCCCAGGATGTCCACCGGGGTGACGTCGTCCCAGCCGGCTTCGGCGTCGGCCGGCTTGGGCGGCGGCGGCACGTCGGCCTTGGCCCTGGCGGCGGCGGCGTCGCGCGCGGCCTTCTTCGTCTGGAAGTGCGCGAACCAGCCGGCGGCGCCCGCGATCATCATGAAGACCAGGTGCGGCATGCCCGGGATCAGCGCCAGCGCGCCGACGATGGCCGCGGTGATGCCCATCGCCTTGGGCGAGCCGAACAGCTGGCTGCGGATCTGCGAGCCCGAGTCCTCGTCCTTGCCGACGCGCGACACGACCATGGCCGCGGCCACCGAGATCAGCAGGCCGGGGATCTGCGCGACCAGCGCGTCGCCGACCGCCAGCAGGATGTAGGAATCGGCCGCCTCGCCGGCCGACAGGCCGTGCTGGACGACGCCGATGATGAAGCCGCCGATGATGTTGATGAACAGGATCAGGATGCCGGCCATCGCGTCGCCGCGCACGAACTTCGAGGCACCGTCCATGGAGCCGAAGAACTCGGCTTCGTCGCCGACTTCGCGGCGGCGCTGCTTGGCCATCGCCTCGTCGATCAGGCCGGCGTTCAGGTCGGCGTCGATGGCCATCTGCTTGCCGGGCATCGCGTCGAGGGTGAAGCGCGCGCCGACTTCGGCGATGCGCTCGGCGCCCTTGGTGACCACGATGAAGTTGATCACCACCAGGATGGCGAACACGATCAGGCCGACGGCGAAGTTGCCGCCGATCAGGAAGTGGCCGAACGACTCGATGACGTGGCCGGCGGCGCCCGGGCCGGTGTGGCCTTCCAGCAGCACGACGCGGGTGGAGGCGACGTTGAGCGACAGGCGCAGCAGCGTGGTGATCAGCAGCACGGTGGGGAACGCGGCGAAGTCCAGCGGGCGCACCAGGTTGGCCGACACCAGCATCACCATCAGCGCCATCGCGATGTTGAACGTGAAGAACAGGTCCAGCACGAACGACGGCAGCGGCAGCACCATCATGGACAGCACCATGACGATGAAGATCGGCGCCATCAGGGCCTTGCCGAGGGCGCCGTTGTTGCCGGTGATCGACGCGAGGAGGTTCTTGATCTGGTCCATCGACGGGCTCTATGGCTTCTTCACTGGGCCGCCGCGGCGCGGGGGCCGGGGCGACGACGCTTGGGCTTGGGGCCGCCGGTCAGCGGGTCGAGTTCGGGCGGCACGCTGACGTCCGGCGCGCGCAGGTTCAGGTTCGGGGCGGCGCGCAGCTGGTAGACCCAGGCCAGCACCTGCGCCACGGCGGCGAACAGCATGGCGGGCACCTCGGCGTCGATCTCGACATGGGTGTAGAGCGCGCGCGCCAGCGGCGGCGCCTCGAGCACCGGCACGCCGGCGTCGCGGGCCAGGTCGCGGATGCGCATGGCCAGGCGGTCGGTGCCCTTGGCGACGACGCGCGGGGCGCCCATCGCCGCCTGGTCGTACTTCAGCGCGACGGCGTAGTGGGTCGGGTTCATGACCACGATGTCGGCCACGGGCACGGCCTTCATCATGCGGCGACGCGCCATCTCGCGCATCTTCTGCTTCATCTTGGCCTTGACCTCGACGTTGCCCTCGGACTCCTTGTGCTCCTGCTTGACTTCCTCGCGGGACATCTTGAGCTTGTCCATGAACTGCTTCTTCTGCCAGGGCACATCGACCAGGGCCCAGGCGGCCAGCACGCCCAGCATCGCCAGGAAGCCGCCGCCCAGCGTGCGGCCGACCGTGGCCAGGCCATAGGGCAGTTCGGCGGTGAGCACGCCGCCGAGGTCGGCGAAATGGTTGCGCAGGTAGGTGGTGCCGGCGAAGCCGACCGCGATCGCCAGCGCCGAGGCCTTCAGCACGTTGAGCAGCTGCTGGAAGTTGAAGATGCGGCCGAAGCCCGAGACCGGGTTCAGCTTGCCGAAGTTGGGGCTGACGGCCTTCATCGTCAGGTTCCAGCCGCCGAAGGCGACGTTGGAGCCGACGGCAGCCGCCATGAACAGGCCGCCGACGATCATCACCACCATCAGGCCGCGCGTGAACAGGCCGACGGCGAACTCGCCGGCCACGTGCGGGTCGGCGATCACGCGGTGGTCGAAGGTCAGCCCGTCGCTCAGCAGGTGCTGGGCGTAGCGCGTCAGCGACGGCATGACCGTGAACAGCAGCCCGGCGGCCAGGCCCATGGCGGCGAAATGCCCCAGGTCCCGCGAGCGCGGGACATTGCCTTCCTGCCGCGCCTTGCGAATCTTCTTCGCGGAGGCGGGTAGGTTGCGGTCTGCGGAGTCTTGGCCGGCCATGGAGGAGCTGGAAACGGAATGAGGGCAGGGTTTTCGTGTGACCACATGTTGCCGGGCCGCAGCGAAAACTTGAGCCGGAAAAGCGGCGGAAAAGCCGCCTCATCGAGGCCGTCTTCGCCGGCCGGAAAGCCCCTGCCGCGGCGGACCGAAAGCGTCCAGCGGGAGAAGCCGGGCAAAATCCTGTCTTTTCCCGATGCTGCCCGTTTCCGAGGCGCCCCGAACCGATGTTCCGCACCCTGCTCAAATCCAAGATCCACCGCGCCCGCGTCACCCACTGCGAGCTGCACTACGAAGGCTCGTGCGCCATCGACGAGGACCTGCTGGACGCCGCGGACATCCGCGAGAACGAGCAGGTGCACATCTGGGACGTCGACAACGGCGAACGCCTGGTCACCTACGCCCTGCGCGCCCCGCGCGGCAGCGGCATCGTCTCGCTCAACGGCTCGGCCGCGCGCCGCGCCGCCGTGGGCGACCTGGTGATCATCGCGGCCTTCGCCCAGGTGCACGAGGACCGGCTCGACGAGGCCCAGCCGAAGCTGGTGTTCGTGGACGCCGACGCCGGCAACCGCATCAAGCCGCGCCCGCCGTTCGTCGGCCACACCGAAGAGACCGTCGCGGCCGCGAAGCGATGACCGTCACGCCCACGGGCTCGAACGATGCCTGGCGGGCGCGCAGCCTGCGCGCCGTGTGGCATCCGTGCACGCAGATGAAGGCCCACGGGGCGCCGGACGGCCCGTCGGCGGATTCGACGCCCCTGGTCGCCATCGCGTCGGCCGAGGGGCCGTGGCTGGTCGACGTCGAAGGCAGGCGCTACCTCGACGGCATCAGCTCGTGGTGGACCAACCTGTTCGGCCACGGCCATCCCGCCCTCCGTGCCGCGCTGGTCGACCAGCTGTCGCGCCTCGACCACACGATGCTGGCGGGCTTGACGCACGCCCCCGTGGTCGAATTGTCCGAGCGCCTGGCCGCCCTCACCGGCCTGGGCCATGCCTTCTACGCGAGCGACGGCGCCTCGGCCACCGAGATCGCGCTGAAGATGAGCGCGCACCATTGGCGCAACGCCGGCCGGCCCGGCAAGAACCGCTTCGTCGCGTTGCAGGGCGGCTACCACGGCGAGACCGCGGGCGCGCTGGGCGTGACCGACATCGCGCTGTTCCGCGAGGCCTATGCGCCGCTGGTGCGGCTGGCCGCCACGGTCACGTCGCCCGATGCGCGCGGGGCGCAGGGCGGCGAGACCGCCGCCGACGTCGCGCTGCGCGCCGCGCGCGACCTCGAAGCCTGGCTCGAAGCGCATCATGAGCAGACGGCCGCCGTCATCGTCGAGCCGCTGGTGCAGTGCGCCACCGGCATGGCGATGCATGACGCGGCCTACCTGCGCGAGGCGCGCCGGCTGTGCGACCGGTTCGGCGTGCACCTGGTGCTCGACGAGATCGCGGTGGGGTTCGGCCGCACCGGCACGATGTTCGCGCACCAGCAGGCGGGCATCCGGCCGGACTTCATCTGCCTGTCCAAGGGCCTGACGGGCGGCACGCTGCCGCTGGCCGCGGTGCTCACCACCGACGCCGTCTACGACGCCTTCTACGACGACGACGCCGCGCGCGGCTTCCTGCACTCCCACTCGTACACCGGCAACCCGCTGGCCTGCCGCGCCGCGCTGGCCACGCTCGACATCTTCGAGCGCGAGAACGTGCTCGCGGTCAACCTCGAGCGCGCCGGCATGGTCGACGGTTTCCTCGCGCCCCTGCACGCGCACCCGCGGGTGCGTCACGCGCGGCGCAGCGGCATGATCTGGGCCTGGGACATCGCCGACGCGCCGCCGAACTTCGCGCGCCGCTACGCGCGCCACGCGCTGGCGCACGGCCTGCTGCTGCGCCCGATCGGCGCCACGCTGTACGCGATGCCGCCCTACGTGCTCGAGGAGGACACCGCGCGCCACCTCGCCGACGGCGCCCTGGCCGCGCTGGAGGCCACGCTTGCCGAGGCGCAGCCCGCGCCGTCCGGCGACGAACGGGCCCTGCCGTGATCGCCGGGCGCTCGCCCGCCAGCCCCCGGAGAAGCCTGGCATCTCCGCCCCCTCGCCTGGAATGACCTCATGAACCTCTTCGTCGTCGGTACCGATACGGGTATCGGCAAGACCCACGTCACCTGCGCCCTGCTGCACGCGCTCGCGCGACGCCACGCCCGCGTGTGCGGCATGAAGCCGATCGCCTCGGGGGGCGTGCAGGCCGAGGACGGCCTTGCCAACGAGGACTCGATCGCGCATCGCGCCGCGTCCACGGTGCGCGTGCCGCCGTCGCTGGACAACCCGATCCTGCTGCCGGAGCCGCTGTCGCCGCACCTGTCGGCGGCGCGTGCCGGCACCTCCATCGACTTGGACGTCGTGTTGAAGGCCGTGGCCGAACTGCGCGCG
>JBJMWE010000063.1:0-24705 GCA_045810285.1 Vitreoscilla sp.
GCATTCAAGACCATCGACGGCGTGCCGCCGGAGGCCTACGTGGGGCACACCATCGCGCAGATGCTGGGCCAGGCCAACCGCGACGACCTCGCGCCCTGGATCACGGCCGCGCTCGCCGGCCAGGACGTGCACTTCGAGCGCCGCGGCATGGGCCAGTCGCCCGACTCCACGTTCATGGTCAGCTACGTGCCCGACGTCGACGCCGCCGGCAACGTCGACGGCTTCTAAGTGATGTCGCTGGACATCACCGGGCGCAAGACAGCCGAGCTGGCCCTGGCCAACAGCGAGCGCCGCCTTCGCACGATCACCGACAACCTGCCGGCCACGATCGTGCGCATGGACAAGGACGGCGTCTGCAGCTACGCCAACGAGCAGATGCGCCGGCTCTACGGCATCGACCCGGCGCTGCTGGTGGGCATGTCGCACCGGGCGTTCCGCGGCGAGGAGGAATGGGCGTGGATCGCGCCGCACGTGGCGGCGGCGCTGCAGGGCGAGCTGCGGCGCTTCGAGGTGCCGGCGCTCGTCAACGGCGAGCAGCAGTGGGTGCAGCAGAGCATCATCCCCGACGTCGATGCCGACGGCAGCATCGTCGGCTACCTCTCGGTGACCTTCGACATCACCGAGCGCAAGCAGCAGGAGGAAGACCTGCGCAAGAGCGAGACCTTCCTGGATCGCACCGGCAAGATGGCCGGCATCGGCGGCTGGGAGGTGGATTTGCTCACCGGCGCAGTGGTGTGGTCCCGCGAGACGCGGCGCATCCACGGTGTCGACGACGACTACCAGCCCTCGCTCGAGACCGCGATCCAGTTCTACGCTCCGGACGGACGCGCCGCCATCGAGGATGCGGTGCGCAACGCGGTGGAAGCGGGCACGCCGTGGGACATGGAGCTGCCACTGATCCGCTCCGACGGCCGCCGCATCTGGGTGCGCGCCGTGGGCTCGCCGGAGTTCGTCGGCGGCAAGGCCGTGCGCCTCGTCGGAGCATTCCAGGACATCAGCGACAAGATCGCGCAGCGCCTCCAGATCAAGGAGGTCAACGACCGCGTCGCGGTCGCCACCGAGAGCGGGGGCATCGGCATCTGGGACCTGGACATCGCCACCGGCGAGCTGATCTGGGACGCGCGCATGTACCAGCTGTTCGGCGACACGAGCGGTGGCCGCGCGGCCCCGATCGCGCTGTGGGCGCGGCGCATCCACCCGGACGACCTGCCCGGCCTGCAGGAGGCCATCCGCCAGGCCGCGCAGGGCGACCAGCTGCTCGATCGCGACTACCGCATCATCCTGGACGACGGGCGCATCCGCCACCTGCGCGGCACGGCACGCGCGATGCGCGGCATCGACGGCAAGCCGATCCGCCTGATCGGCGCGAACTGGGACATCACCGAGCTGCGCGAGCTGGCGGCCAACCTCGCGGAGGATCGCTCGCTGCTGAGCGTGACGCTCGAATCCATCGGCGACGCCGTCATCACCACCGACGCGCGTGGCCGCATCACCTGGCTCAACCCGGTGGCCGAGCGGCTGACGGGCTGGACTTCGCCGGAAGCGATCGGCCGCATGCTGACGCAGGTGTTCCACATCGTCGACGAGAAGTCGCGCGAACCCGCGGCCGATCCGGTGCGCGACTGCCTCGAGCAGGGCCGCCGCGTCGCGCGCTCCGACAACATGCTGCTGCTGTCGCGCAACGGGGAGGAGTTCGGCATCCAGGACACCATCGCGCCCATCCGCCGCGAGGACGGCACGGTGCTGGGCACGGTGCTCGTGTTCCACGACGTCAGCGAGCAGCGCCGCCTCTCCGGCGAGATGAGCTGGCGTGCGACGCACGACGCGCTGACGGGCCTGGTCAACCGCGCCGAGTTCGAGGCGCGCCTGGGCCGCCTGCTGGCCAGCGCGCAGGAGAACGGCGGCGAGCATGCCCTGCTGTACATCGACCTCGACCAGTTCAAGCTGGTCAACGACGCCTGCGGCCACGCGGTGGGCGACGAGCTCCTCACGCAGATGGCGCGCATGCTCACCGACAGCGTGCGCGCCCGCGACACGATCGCGCGCCTGGGCGGCGACGAATTCGCCATCCTGATGGAGCGCTGCACCGTCGACCAGGCGCAGCGCGTGGCGCAGAAGCTGTGCGACCGCATGGACGATTTCCGCTTTGTCCACGAGGAGCGGCGCTTTCGCATCGGCATGAGCATCGGCCTGGTGCCGGTCGACCGCCGCTGGCAGGCCACCGCGGCCATCCAGCAGGCGGCCGACACCTCGTGCTACGCCGCCAAGGAAGCGGGCCGCAACCGCGTCCACACCTGGTTCGACACCGACGTCGCGATGCGCGAGCGCCAGTTCGAGATGCAGTGGACGACGCGCATCGAGCACGCGCTGGACGAGGACGCGTTCGTGCTGTTCGCCCAGCGCCTGACGCCGCTCAGGCGCGCGTCGCACGGCGTGCACGCGGAGGTGCTGCTGCGCATGCGCCAGGACGGCGGCACGCTGGTGGCGCCGGGCGCGTTCCTGCCCGCGGCCGAACGCTTCCATCTCGCCTCGCGCATCGACCGCTGGGTGCTGCGCCACGTCGTCGACTGGATGAAGGCGCTGGCCGAGCCGGCGCGCGTCGAGCTGCTGAGCGTCAACCTCTCGGGCCAGTCGGTGGGCGACAGCACTTTCCATCGCTGGGCGCTCGATCTGCTCGCCAACGCCGGCCCGGCGCTGTGCGGCGCGCTGTGCCTGGAGATCACCGAGACGGCGGCCGTCACCAACATCGCGGAGGCGGCCGCCTTCATCGACCAGGTGCGCGCCTTCGGCGTGAAGGTGGCGCTCGACGACTTCGGCGCGGGGGCGGCGTCGTTCGGCTACCTCAAGACGCTGCGCGTCGACACGCTCAAGATCGACGGCCAGTTCGTGCGCGACCTCGTCGACGATCCGCTGGACGAAGTCGCGGTGCGCTGCTTCGCGGACGTCGCCAAGGTGATGGGCCTGACGACCGTGGCGGAGTTCGTCGACAAGGCGGCGGTGCTGGAGCGGCTGCAGGCGATGGAGGTCGACTTCGCGCAGGGCTACCTGCTGCACGAGCCGGCGCCGATCGGCGAGCTGGTCGCGCCTTCCTTCGCGGCGGCCTGAAGAACGTGCGAACGAATCCGGCGGGCCTGTGGCCGCCAAGGGACACCCCCCGGGCCAACGCGGCTTTTCTGGGTACGATATGTCTCGAGCGACGGCCATGCCCGCGTGCCCGTCCGCAGAACCCGAAAGGACCCTGATGATCACCAAAGCCCTGCTGTTTCGCTTCGAGTCGCAGACCGACGAGGACACGATGGACACCTTCCTCGAGGACCTGGCCACCCAGGTCTCGTGGGAAAAGGCCACGCAAGCGTGGTTCGGCATCCGCTACATGCGCGGCGAGTTCGGCATGTACTCGGTCTATGACGACGACGCCGGCCGCGAGGCCCACCTGTCCGGCGAAGCCGCCCAGCACACGTTCGCCGCCGAGCACAAGCTGATGACCGCGGCCCCGCGCGTCACGAAGATCGAGCTGCTGGGGTGCAAGATGCCCGGCGCGCTCGCCGACGTCACCAAGGGCCTCGTGCTGCGCTTCAAGGCCAAGCCCGGCAAGGAGGCCGAGGTGGCGAAGATGATGCGCGACTGCGCGCCGCTGGTGGAGAAGGAGGCGGGCACGCTGGCCTGGTTCGCGAACCAGTACGACGAGAGCCACTTCGGCACCTTCGCCGCGTTCGCCGACACCGGCGCCCGCTTCGCCCACCTCACCGGCCAGATCCCGCGCGAGCTGGGCATCACCGGCCTGTCGCTGCTGGGCGGGACGCCCGAGGTGCACATGGTGGACGTGATGGCCGGCACCGCCCGCCAGCGCTGACGTTCCCCGTTCTCGCGCCCCCTCGCCCGCGCGGCCGGCGCTCAGGCGGAGGCGCCGGTGCCCGAGACCGTGCGGTCGATGAAGCGCGCCAGCTCGATGTCCTTCATGGTCAGGCCCTTCGCGTCGTGCGAGGTCAGCGTCACGTCGACCACGTTGTACGAGTTCGACCAGTCCGGATGATGGTCGCGCCGCTCCGCCGCCAGCGCGACGCGCGCCATGAAGGCGAAGGCCTCGTTGAAGTCGGCGAACTCGAGGTGGCGCGAGATGGACGACGCCTTCGAGTCGAGCGACCAGCCCGGCAGCTGGGACAGCAAGCCGGGCAAGTGGGCGGAATCGATCCTGGCGGTCATGCGGGGCCTTTCGAGGACTGCGGCGGCAGCGATGACCTCACTCTAGGCCCTGGGCTCGCCCCTCGCTTCGTCGCGGGTTCTCGGCTCGCCAATGCGCGCTTCGCTCGGCGCGAACTCAGCCGTTGCGGACGCGGCCGCGCACCGGCCGCCCCCAGGCGCGCGCGATCGCGTCCCGCTGCGCGTCGCACTCGGCCTGCAGCGCCGCCTCGAAGCGCGCCACCAGCGGATTGCCGGGCCGGTGCGCCGGCCGCACGGAGTACACGCGGAACGGGATGGTGAACGCCAGCGGCCGCACGGCGATGCCCGACCCGGGGCCTGCCAGCGCCAGTGCGGTGAGCGGGTTGACGATCGCCAGCCCCAGGCCATGGCGCACCATCGCGCACACGGCCACGGCGCTGTCCGTCTCCACGGCCAGCTGGCGGTCGACGCCCGCCTCGGCGAACACGTTGTCGACCCACTGCCGGTAGCGATCGCGCGGGTGGAAGCTGACGAAGGCCTGGCCGGCGAAGTCCGCCGCGGCCAGGCGCTTTCGCTCCAGCAGCGGGTGGCCCGCCGGCAGCACCGCCACCTCGTCGAGCTCCAGCAGCAGCGACGGTTGCGCGCCGGCCAGCGCGCTGTCGTGCTCCGTCACGCCGAGATCGTGGGCCTGTGCGGCCAGGCGCTCCTCCAGCAGCGGCGATTCGTAAGGGTTGACCGACACGCTCACGCCCGGATGCGCCGCCTGGAAGCGCGCGCAGGCGCCCGGCAGCAGCGCATGCGAGAACGCCGGCAGGCAGGCGAGCGACAGCTGGCCTTCGGTGAACTGGCGCAGCCGCAGCGCGGTGTCGGCCACGCGCTCCAGGCCGGCGTACGAGCGCTGGACCTCGTCGAACAGCGCGTAGGCCTGCGCGGTGGGCTGCAGGCGGCCGCGCACGCGTTCGAACAGCGCCAGCCGCAGCAGCGACTCCATCCGCGACAGCTCGCGGCTGACGGTGGGCTGCGACGTGAACAGCGCGGCCGCCGCGCCGGTGACGCTGCCGGCGGTCATCACGGCGCGGAACACCTCGACGTGGCGGTGGGTCAGGAGCGATGCGGCGGGCATCGCTCAACCATATCAAAGATGCATGACATGAGCAAATCAAGGCATTTGACGGATATGCCATGCAGGCGCACGATGGCGGCCATGACGACGCTCCAGCACCCCGCCCCCGCCACCTTCACCGCCGAACGCCTGCAGGCGCTGGCCGAATCCCACGCCACGCCGCTGTGGGTCTACGACGCCGACACCATCCGCGCCCGCGTCGAGCGCCTGCGCATGTTCGACACCGTGCGCTTCGCGCAGAAGGCCTGCTCCAACACGCACCTGCTGCGGCTGCTGCGCGGCCTGGGCGTGCGGGTGGACGCCGTGTCGGCCGGCGAGATCGAGCGCGCGCTGCACGCCGGCTACGACGCCCGCGGCGAACACGCCGGCATCGTCTTCACGGCCGACGAGATCGATCGCGACACGCTGGAGCTCGTCGCGCGTCACGGCATCCCCGTCAACGCCGGCTCCGTGGACATGCTGGACCAGCTGGGCCGCCACCTCGGCGAGCGTGCGAACGGCCACCGCGTCTGGCTGCGCATCAACCCGGGCTTCGGCCACGGCCACAGCCGCAAGACCAACACGGGCGGCGAGCACAGCAAGCACGGCATCTGGCCGGCCGACATCCCCGCCGCGCTGGAGGCCATCGCGCGCCACGGCCTGCGCCTCGTGGGCCTGCACATGCACATCGGCTCGGGCGTCGACTACGGCCACCTCGAGCGCGTGTGCGACGCGATGGTGGCGCACGTGCAGGACGTGGTCGCGCACGGCCACGACGTCACCGCCGTCTCCGCCGGCGGCGGCCTGTCGATCCCGTACCGCGCCGGCGACCCGGTGGTGGACACCGCGCACTACTTCAGCCTGTGGGACGGCGCCCGCCGCCGCCTCGCAGCGGAGCTGGGCCATCCGGTGAGCCTGGAGATCGAGCCCGGCCGCTTCCTCTTGGCCGAAGCTGGCGCGATGGTGGCCGAGGTGCGCGCCGTCAAGGACATGGGCACGAACCATTTCGTGCTGTGCGACGCCGGCTTCAACGAGCTGGTGCGGCCCGCGATGTACGGCGGCTGGCATGCGATCAGCGTGCTGCCGCGTGCCAACGCCGCGGTGCGCGCCGACCTCGGCCAGGCCGCGGAGCGCCGCCCCACGGTCGTCGCCGGTCCGCTGTGCGAATCCGGCGACGTCTTCACGCAGGACGCCAATGGCGTGGTCGATCCGCGCGAGCTCGCGCCGGCCGAGGTCGGCGACCTGCTCGTCTTCCACGACACCGGCGCCTACGGCGCGTCGATGAGCTCCAACTACAACACCCGCCCGCTGGCCGCCGAGGTGCTCGTGGACGGCGCAACCGCCCGCGTGATCCGCCGCCGGCAGACGGTGGCCGAGCTCATCGCGCTGGAGGACTGATGCGCACGGGAATGCGCATGCCGTAGGGCGGGTTAGCCAAAGGCGTAACCCGCCGTTTGCGTCCGTTTGCGGGCAAGCTGCAATGCGGCTGGCCCACACGACACCGCGAATCGGCGCGCAACCGAACGGCGGGTTACGCCTGCGGCTAACCCGCCCTACCCCAGGTGCCTGGCGAAGTGGAACAGCGTGCGCTCCAGCGCCGTCGCCGCGGCGCCCGGGTTCCAGGCGCCGCGCTGGTCGCAGTTGAAGCCGTGGTCGGCGGCGTACAGGTGCACCTCGACCTCGGGGTGCTTCCGCTCGAACGCCTTCACGCTGTCGAGCGTGATGTGCTTGTCCAGCTCGCCGAAGTGCGACAGGGTGGGCACGGCCGGCTTGCGGTCGAGCTCCCTGCCCATCGTCATGCCGGCGCCGTAGTACGTGACCGCCGCGGCCAGGCCCTGGACCTGTTCCGCCGCCCGCCATGACAGCAGCCCGCCCCAGCAGTAGCCGACCACGCCCACGCGGCCCGACTCGCCGGCGCGTTCGACCGCGGCCTGGATGTCCTGCAGCACGCCCGGGGCGGGCAGCGCCTCGATGGCCGCCTTGAGCGCGCTGCCGCGCTTCATGTCGTCGGGACCGTAGCCCATCTCGACACCCCGCTCGGCGCGCTCGAAGGTGGCCGGCGCGATCGCGAGGTAGCCCGCGGCCGCGAAGCGGTCGGCCACGCTGCGGATGTGCGCGTTGACGCCGAAGATCTCGGGCAGCACCACGATCGCGCCGCGCGGCTTGGCGGCGGGTTCGCTGACGTAGGCCGGGAACTGGAAGCCGTCGGCGGCGGTGAGGGTGACGGTGGAAGACGCCATGTCAACTCCTGGGGGTCGGGTCGGGGGTGCCGTCTTGTACCTCGCGGCGCGAGTCCGCGCTGCGAAGAGGCCCCTGCCGGACGGGCGGCAAGCCGCGCACCTCGGCCTTGGATCCGGCCGGACGCATGCCCCGTCGCCAAACTGGAATATTCAGGCCTCCGACAGTTTGCGGAAAGATTCAACGAGGCTACCCGGATCGGGGTATTGCGGGCGCCGCTCCAATTAATCCCAGAACCCTCCATTCGAATCTGCCCAGTATTTGCGATCGGCCCGCCGGAATGCACCACGCCGACGCCTCCGGCACGCCCGCATGCCCTGTCGGGGCGCATGCGCGACCTCCGCGGCACCAATGTCGACGCCGGGCGGACCCGCGCTCGCGCCAATGCGCCCAGCGCGTGCAGGGTCATCCGCCGAGATACCGCGAATCAGGGGCATTCGAACAACGCCGGATATTCGCGGGAAAACGCGATGCGCGTTTCCGATGACTCCTCGCCGCACCACCATCGAAACTATATTGCGTGACCCCAGGCGTCGCCTGGAGCCGTTCACTCGCACATATTGGAGCTTCAGATGATCCGATCGGGAATTGCAGGAAATCCGCTGGCCACGACGCTGGCGCTGGCCGCCGCGCTCGCGCTGGCCGGCGCGGCCCATGCCGAGGGCGCGCACACGAAGCACGTCCACGCGGCCATCCAGGGCGGCGAGGCGCAGATGGTGGGCAACCCCGCCGCGACGCAGGTGATGAACCTGGACATCGTGCTGCCCGTGCGCGACCGCGAGGGCCTGAAGGCGCTGGCGCGCGCGGTGTCCGATCCGGACAGCCCGCAGTTCCACCACTACCTCACGCCGGCTCAGTTCACGGAGCGCTTCGGCCCCACGCAGGCCGACTACGAGGCCGTGCAGCGCTACATGGAAGGCCGCGGCCTGCAGGTGACCGGCGGATCGCGCGACGGCATGGAGGTGCAGGTGCGCGGCACGGTCGACAAGGTCGAGCACGCCTTCCACGTGACGATGCGCAACTACAAGCACCCGACCGAGAACCGCGTGTTCTTCTCGCCCGACCGCGAGCCCACCACCGACATGGCCGTCAAGCTGTGGCACGTCTCGGGCATGGACAACTTCTCCATCCCGCACCCGAAAGTCGTCAAGCGCAGCGACTACGCGGCGGCCAAGGGCATCTCCGTCGAGGCGGTGGTGAGCCACGCCACCACCGGTTCCGGCCCGTCGGGCTCGTTCACGGGCAGCGACATGCGCGCCGCGTACTACGGCACCGGCAGCCTCACCGGCGCCGGCCAGCACGTCGCGCTGCTGGAGTACTACGGCACCGACCTCGCCGACCTGACCACGTACTACAAGAACATCGGACAGACCAACAGCGTGCCGGTGACGCTGATCTCGGTGGACGGCACCAGCACCTCGTGCCTCGCGAAGAACAACTGCGACGACGGCGAGCAGGAGCTCGACATCACGCAGGCGCTCGGCATGGCGCCGGGCCTCGCGGGCCTGGAGATGTACGTAGGCTCCACCGACACCGCCATCATCAGCGCGATGACCACGCACAGCCCGCTGGCGCTGGCCATCGGCTGCTCGTGGGGCTGGACGCCGGCCGATGCGAGCACGCTCGACCCGTACTTCGAGAAGATGGCCGTTCAGGGCCAGAGCTTCTTCGTCGCCTCGGGCGACAACTCCACCTGGAAGAAGAGCGGTGCGGCCGAAGCCTGGCCCGGCGACGACGCGCACATCATCTCGGTGGGCGGCACCGACCTCGTCACCGCGAGCGCGGGCGGCGCATGGCAGTCGGAGACGGCCTGGGTCGACTCGGGCGGCGGCATCTCGCCGGACCGCGTCGCGATCCCGAGCTGGCAGCAGATCTCGGGCGTGATCACCACGGCCAACAAGGGCTCGACCACGCTGCGCAACGGGCCAGACGTCGCGGCCAACGCCAACTTCACGTTCTACACCTGCGACAACCAGACGACCTGCCAGGCCAACACCTACGGCGGCACCAGCTTCGCCGCGCCGATGTGGGCGGGCCTGGTCGCGCTCGCGAACCAGCAGGCCGCGAGCGCGGGCAAGGCGCCGGTGGGCTTCTTCAACCCGAAGATCTACGCCCAGAACGTGACGTCCAGCTATTCGACGGGCTTCCATGACATCACCAGCGGCACGTCGGGCAGCTACAAGGCCGGCACGAACTTCGACCTCGTGACGGGCTGGGGCAGCCCGAAGCCGGCCGTCATCGACCAGCTCCTGAAGTAGCCGGCATTCCTCCCGGCTCGACCGCGGGACGAAGGGGCAGCCCTTCGTCCCGCCGTCTTTTCAGGGCGCGCCGGACGGTCTGGCGGACGGCGATCGCGGTGGCACCGCCGTATCACGTGCCGTTTCGATGAGCGGGGGTACGGGGCCGCTGTCGCCGGCGCCATCGACGCCGTCCACGCCGCCTCCACCTGTGGAAATGGCCGAGCAGCCGACCACAGCCCTGCGCCGCGGACGGCGGCCGAGACGAGGTACGCTCGCCCTATCGACCAAGACGACCCCCGGAGCTCGACAAATGCACATGGAAACCCCTCCCGCGCCCGCCACCCACGCCGACGCACGCAGTTCCTTCCTCGAAGAGAAGGCGTTCAAGTCGCGCACGGTGCTCGTGTTCGGCGCCATCAACGACCAGACGGCCGCGGACACCGTGCGCCGCCTCATCGCGCTGGACGCCGCGTCCGACGCGCCCATCGACATGCTGGTGTCCTCCCCGGGCGGCCACCTGGAATCGGGCGACACGGTGCACGACGTCGTGCGCTTCATCAACGCGCCGGTGCGCATGATCGGCACCGGCTGGGTGGGCAGCGCGGCCACGCACCTGTTCCTGGCCGTGCCCAAGGAGCGCCGCTTCTGCCTGCCGCAGACCCGCTTCCTGATCCACCAGCCCAGCGGCGGCGCGGGCGGCCAGGCCACCGACATCGCCATCGTCGCCCGCGAGATCATCAAGGCCCGCGAGCGCATCGCGCGCGTGATCGCCCGCGAGACGGGACATCCGCTGGAGAAGGTGCAGGTCGACATCGAGCGCGACAACTGGATGGGCCCGGAAGAGGCCATCGAGTACGGGCTCATCTCGAAGATCATCGAGCGCAGGACGGAGCTGGGCTGACCCCGGGGGGCCTGCCGTGGCGGCCGCGGCTCAGCGCACGTCGAGGTGGTATGTCGTGGACAGCGGCGTGCTGTCGAAGCGCGCGTGCACGGCGATCGTGTGCGCGCCGGGCGGCAGCGGCGGCAGCATCGCGAACCAGCCGTCGGAGACGGCCTGCTTCGCGTCCTGGCGCGGCACCAGGCGCACGCCGAGCGCGAAGCAGCCGCCGCTGGACTGCCGGTAGGCGGACAGGTCGTCCACCGGCTTGCCGTCGACGGCGAGCGACAGCGCGTTCACGTGCGTGAGGTTGGTGGCCGCGATGCGCGCCATCGCCGCGCAGTCGGGCTCGCGGTTGCCCGAGCGCTCCAGCACGCTCGCCACCGGCACGAACAGCGTCTTGCCGGCCGGCACGACGCAGTTGCGCTCGACCGGCGCGGTGCCGTCCGAACTGGCGAGGAACCACACGTCGCCGGCCTGCTTGGCGGCGCACAGCGCGCCGGTGGTGTCGGAGACGGGGCTGCTGCCGCGCGGGAACGCGGCCACCCATTGCAGGTAGGCCTGCGACCATTCGGCCTGCGGGCGGTCGAAGACGAATTCGTCGGGGTCGATGGCAGCGACGGGCCTGGGGGCGGGGGTGACGGCCGATGGGTCGGCAGCCGGAGCAGGCCGGGCCGATGCGGCGGCGAGGACGGCGCAGGCCGCCGCGCGCAGGACGGCACGCGTCCGTGCGGGAATCGTTCGAAGGGACATGGGGCGATTGTCTCGTGCGCCCGCCCACGCCGTGGCCGCACGGGCGCAATGCCATTGATTGCCCCCGGGACGGATCGCGTCGACCGGTTAAGCTGGCGTGCTACGACATCGCGACGCCATCGTCCATTCGACCGTGGGATTCGAAGACCCGAACAAAGCGCTTGCGCTCCCCGCCCCGCTCGCTCGACTGAGGCCCAGGGAATGGGCGTTGATCGCGCTCGGCCTGGCCACGTGGGCGGCGATCATCGCGGGCGGCGTCTGGTTCGTGCACCAGATGACACGCAGCCAGGCGGCCTGCGGCGCGCCGCTCGAAGCGCGCAGCCTCCAGCCGAAGGCGAGCCCGGCGGCCGGGCCGCGCAATTCGCTGCAACTCCTGACCGGCACCGGCAAGTGCCCGCGATGATCGCCCCGGGCACCACCGCGTTCTACGACGCCTGGGCCGTCGACGGCGTCGAGGCCGACCGGGGCGCGGTCTCACGCCAGTTCGAGGCGGCCTTCCCGCCCGGCGCGCGGGTGCTGGACGTGGGCTGCGGCAAGGGCCGCGACGTCGTCGCGCTGCTGGACATGGGATTCGACGCGTACGGCGTCGAACCGAACGACGCCATGCGAGGCCGCGCCCAGGCGCGCGACCCGCGCGTGGCCGGCCGCATCGCCGCTGCCACCTTGCCGGCACTGGGCCAGCCCTTCGGTGGCGGCTTCGACGCGGTGCTTTGCAGCGCCGTGCTGATGCACATCGCGCCGCACATCCTGCCCGCCACGCTGGCCGCGCTGGCCGCCGTGTTGCGGCCGGGAGGCCGGCTGCTCATGGCGCTGCCGCAGATGCGGGCCGACCGGTTGGTCGATGGCCACGATCCCGACGGCCGCCAGTTCGACAACCACCCGCCCGAGCGCGTGGCGTCGCTGTTGGCCGGCCATGGCGTCGCGCTGCTGCGCTGCGACGAGATCGCGACCTCGTCAACCGACACCCGCTGGCGCGTGCTGCTGTTCGAGGCCGCCGGTCGGGCGGGTCAGCCGTAGGCGCAACCCGCCGTTCGCCGGCATTGCAATGCGCGGACAATGCGGCGCGCCAAACTCGCGGCTTGCATTCCCGGGTGACCGTCAATCTTGCAAAGAGTGCGCAATGGCCACGAATGGCGGGTTACGCCTGCGGCTACCCGCCCTACGGGGGCGGATCGTGGTGCCGGCGAACGGCGGGTTACGCCTGCGGCTAACCCGCCCTACGCCTGGTGGGGCGGTTCGCCGCAACGCGTCGATGGCCGTTGACGTCGTCGGGTCAATCCCAGCGCACTCGCCGCGACAGCAGGGCCAGCGCGAACGCCGCCGCCGCCACCACCGACAGGCCCCAGGACAGGTTGGTGGCCTGCGACACGGCGCCGATCAGCAGCGGGCCGACCAGGAAGCCGAGCGAGCCCAGCGTCATCACCGCGGCCAGCGCGACGCCCCCTTCGCGGGCGCCCGCCGCGTACACGCAGGGCGACACGGTCGCCACGCCGACGCCGAACAACCCGAGGCCGACCAGCGCCGGCACGACGCCGCCGATCAGCAGCGCCGCCGCCAGGCTGGCCCCCGCCAGCAGCGAGCCGGCGAACAGCAGCTTGCGCGCGCCCCAGCGCTCGCGCGCGCGATCGCCGAACCAGCGCGTCACGAGCATCGCGCCTTGCAGGCTGGCGATGCCCAGCGGCGCCACCTGCTGCGAGGCCCCCGTGCGCTCCTTGAGGTACAGCGTCGACCAGTCGACCATCGAGCCCTCGGCGATCATGCCCAGGAAGGCCATCGCGCCGATCAGCAACGCCGCCCCGCGCGGCAGCGCGAACGAGCGCGTGCCGCCGTCGATCGGCCTGGCGTCGGCGACCAGCCCGGCGCGCGGCAGGAGGACTGCGGCCAGCACCACGCCCGCGGCCACGATGAAGTGCAGCGGCAGCGAGGTGGCGACGCTCGTGATGCCCGACGCGAAGAACGCCCCGCTCATCGTGCCGAGGCTGAACACGGCGTGCAGCCGCGACATCACCGCCTGGCGGGTGGCCCGCTCCACCTCGACGCCCTGCGCGTTCATGGCCACGTCCATCGTGCTGGCGATCACGCCGTACAGGCCCATCACCACGCAGGCCGAGATCCAGTTCGGCGCGACACCCAGGCCCACCAGGCCCACGGCCAGCAGCGCGCCCGACAGCAGGCTGGCGCCGCGCGAGCCCATCCGGTGCAACGCGGCCGCGGTCACCGGGAACGAGAAGATGGCGCCGACCGCCGCGCACAGCAACAGCACGCTGACCTGCGACGTGCTCAGCCCGAGGCCCGCCTTGATCGCCGGCAGGCGCGACGTCCAGGTGCCATAGCTGAAGCCGAGGGCGCCGAACAGCGAGGCGACGGCCAACTGGCTGCGGCGCGTGGACAAGCCGGCCGCGCGCGCGGCGTCGGCGGCGTCAGTGTCAGCGTCGAAGGAAGAAAAGATCGTCATGCGCAGGTCCGCGGCGCGGCGGGTGCCGCCGGGGCGGGCTCGATTGTGGGCCAGGTGCGCGGCGCGGCCCGCGCGACCGCGCCGAATTTTCGTCGCGTCGTCGGCACCGGCCGCGCGCGCACCGAACGAATCACCGCGACGACGGGGCTCCTGCGTCCGCGCGCGTGACGCGCGCCAGCGTGATCGCGCTCTCCGGGCACGCGGTGACGCACAAGCCGCAGCCGTGGCAGCGGTCGGCGTTCACGGCCTCGGCCTGCAGCCCGCCGTGCACCCACCACTTGACGGTGCCGAGCAAGCCCAGCCCCGGCAACTCGGCGCGCTCGCGCCGCCGCACGACGAAGACGTCGTAGGGGCACTCGGCCACGCACGCCGCCTTGCCTTCGCAGCGGTTCGGATCGATGACCGGCGCGAAGATGCTTGACGGGTGCTTGCAGTCCGATGCCGGCCCTGACGAGGTGGATGGCGTCATGCCCAGTCCCTCACGACGTGCGAAGCGCCGTACGCGAGTCGAACCACGCCCTTGCGGCTTTCGAATGGCCGAATGCGTGCCACCACCAGGCGCAGACCAAGGGCAGCAGGACGCCGCCGACGCCTTCGCCCAGCAGGTAGGCACCGGAGGCCCCCGCCCGCGCGTCTCTCGTCATCATGAACACGAGCATTCCAGTCAACAGCAGGAACAGTGCGCCGATGACGCTGAGCCCCAGTGGCCGGCCGTAGCGCGCGCGCCGCTGGGCGCCGACGAACGTGGCGAGGAACCAGGCCATGAACGCGCAGTCGACCGCGAGATGCGTCGCGGCAATCGACCAGCGCATCGCGTCGGCCAGCAGCATGGCCTTGACGGTCAACGCGATCACCGCGAACACGGCCGTGATCCCGATGGCGCACGCGAACTGCAGCAGCCAGGCGGACACCGGCTTGGCGACACGGACGGCGCCCGGCCCATCGATGTCGGCCGTGGGTGCGCCCGGCGGCGCGAACGGGTGGGTGCTCATGGAACTCCGCGAGGAAGACAGCCACGCCGGCGTGCTCGCCGGCGGCAGGAAGACTGCAGCATAGCGCGCTCGTACCTGGCGTCGCTTCGGGAAAGGAACGCACGCTTCAGGCGCGGACGCAGGCGCGCGAGCAGTTACGGGCACAGGCCTCTGACTCTGATTCGGACTCGCACCGGGACTCGGGCTCAGGCGCGACCTGCCGATCGCGTGCGGGCGGCCATCGCGTGCGCATCATTCGAAGACATCGTCCTCCCGCTCCACGTCCGCCCCGTGGTAGAGCCGGTCGTACGCATGCACGGCGTCGTTCATCTCGCGCCCGAACCGGGCGGCCACGGACGGCGGGTTCAGCGCCTTGGCGAACGCGTGGCGCGACGCGTTCGACTGGTCGCCCTGCCAGATGGACAGCACGAGGCGATGGCGCTCCGGGCCGTGGCCGAACAGGCCCTCGAGATCGAGCTCCTTGAGCACTCGCTGGATGATGCGGAACACCTCGTCGACCTCGGGATCGCCGCGCTCGAGTTCCTCTTCGAATTCGTCGTCGTCGAGCTCGGCGTCGTCGTTCCAGCGGCCCTCGAAATCGAGTTCCTGCACGATCGCGTCCGAGCGAGGGAGCAGGCCCGATCCGAGCTCGTGCAACGGCGAATCGCAGGGGCTCCAGCGCAGCGACTGCCGCTGCAGCGCCGGATCGTCCGGGGTGCCCCCGCTGTCCAGCGCGGACTGGCGCAGCCGGGCGTGCCGGCCGCCGGGGCTGAAGTCGGCCAGGGCCTGGGCGACCCGCGCCTCGAGGCCCTTCTCGCTGAACGCCGTGACCATGAGGTAGCTGGCCGAGTCGGTGGTGTACACGCCGAAACCGTACAACGGGTCCTGCCCGTGGTCGGCGTGCAGTTGGCGCCAGGCGGCGCGCAGTTCATCGCGCAGCGTGGACTGCAGCAAGGCGGAATCGAGGACGGGCATCGCGAAGGATCCGAATGGATGACGCGACCAGCTTAGCGCGCCACCTCGCGCACGCCCGGCGCCTTCGCTGGGGTTTCGGCCCCGAATGTCACCGGGGACTCGCGGCGCCCGCCCCAAAAACAAAACGCACGCCGGGTGGCGTGCGTTCGTGAAGCGTGCGACGGAGCCCGACCGGCACTCCGCCGACAGCCATCAAGCTGCCGGAGCGTCGGCTTCCTTGCAGTTGGGCGCGCAGACCGACTGGGCGCGGCCCAGCAGCTTGCGAGTCTTCAACTGGGCACGGGGACGATGCTTGCCGCACAGGAAGCACGACATCGTGGCGGCGCCGAAAGCGCCGGTGGCTGCGAACGGGGAACCCGCGGCCTTGGAGCGATAGCGCAGGCCATCGGCGCCGAGGGTGGTCTTGACTTCTTGCTTCGACATCGAGTGATGATCCTTCCGGGATAGGAACAGGGCGCGTACGCTTGGCCGGGGAGCCGCACGTCCTTCCTCGCGCCATCCAACATTCTAACAGACCAGCTGTATATACCCTCAGCCGGCTGACGCAGGGACTTCCCGGTCGTGCAAGGCCCGTGCCAGAGCTCGACAGCACGGGCATGCCGGCATGCCTCGCGCCGCCCGAAAGCGGGCTACCGGGAACGGCGGATCACGTCCGAGCCCATTCAGGCCCCCGAGGCCAGGGACGCGAGGAGCGCGAGGGCCGTCAATCTCCGCGCTTGGCAACGAGCGTCAGGATGTCGTAGCTCGCCACGACCTCGCCGTCCTGGTTCGTCACCTCCACGTCCCAGGCCACCACGCCCTGCCCGCGCCCGTCGGCGCCGACCTTGTTGCGGTCGATCTTGCGCTTGCACGTGAGGCGGGCGCGGATCGTGTCGCCGATGCCCACCGGCTTGACGAAGCGCAGCGTGTCCAGGCCGTAGTTGGCCAGCACCGGCCCCTCGGCCGGCGACACGAACAGGCCGGCCGCCGCCGACAGCACGAAGTAGCCGTGCGCGATGCGCTTGCCGAACGGCGACGCCTTTGCCGCAATATCGTCGAAGTGCATGTAGAAGAAATCGCCCGAGATGCCGCCGAAGGCGACGATGTCGGCGTCGGTCACGGTGCGTCGATGCGTCAGCAGCGAGTCGCCCACGGTGAGATCCTCGAACGCGTGGCGGAACGGATGGATGCCCGATTCGTGCACCGCCGCGCCCTTGACGTGCTCGCCGGTGACCGCGGCCAGCATCGTCGGCGAACCCTGCACCGCGGCGCGCTGCAGGTAGTGCTTGACGGCGCGCATGCCGCCCAGTTCCTCGCCGCCGCCGGCGCGACCGGGGCCGCCGTGCTTGAGCGCGGGCAGCGGCGAGCCGTGGCCGGTGGATTCGCCCGCGGCGTCGCGATCCAGCACCAGGATGCGGCCATGCAGCGCCGCCAGGCGGCCCACGGCGTGCGCGGCGCGGTGCGGGTCGCGCGTGACGAGGGTGCCCACCAGGCTGCCGCGGCCGCGCTCGGCGAGCGCCAGCGCCTCGTCGAACTCGTCGTAGGGCATCAGCGTGCTGACGGGGCCGAAGGCCTCGACGTCGTGCGCGGCGGAATCCATGTTCGGGCGCTCGCACAGCAGCAGCGTCGGCGCGAAGAAGGCGCCCTGGCCGGTGCCGTCGCCCTTCGGCGCGAAGCCCGCTTCGCCGCCGAACAGCACGGCGTTGCCGCGCGCCAGCTGCGCCACGCGCTCGGCGACGTCGCGCTGCTGCTCGCGCGAAGCGAGCGCGCCCATCGTCACGCCTTCCAGCGAAGGATCGCCGACGACCACCTTGGCGAGCCGCGCCTTCAGCCGCTCGGTGACGGCCTGGAGATGACGGCGCGGCACGATCGCGCGCCGGATCGCGGTGCACTTCTGGCCGGCCTTGACCGTCATCTCGCGCGCCACTTCCTTGACGAACAGGTCGAACTCGACGTCGTCGGGGGTCACGTCGTCGGCGAGCACCGCGCAGTTCAGCGAGTCGGCCTCGGCGTTGAACGGCACGCTGTGGGCGATGAGGTTCGGCCGCACGCGCAGCTTCGCGGCGGTATCGGCCGAGCCGGTGAAGGTGACGATGTCACGGCCGTCGACGCGATCGAGCAGGTCGCCCGTCGAGCCCACCACCAGCTGCAGCGCGCCGTCGGGCAGCAGGCCCGATTCGACGACCAGCCGCACCATCGCCTCGGTGAGGTAGCTGGTGGACGTGGCCGGCTTGACGATGCTGGGCATGCCGGCCAGGAAGGTCGGCGCGAACTTCTCGAGCGCGCCCCACACGGGGAAGTTGAACGCATTGATGTGGACGGCGACGCCGCGCCGCGGCACCAGCACGTGCGTGCCGGCGAACTGGCCCTTCTTGCCCAGCGCCATCGCGGGGCCTTCGTGGATCAGGTTGCCGGACGGCAGCTCGTTGCTGCCCATGCTGGCGTACGCGAACAGCGTGCCGGCGCCGCCCTCGATGTCGATCCAGCTGTCCGTGCGCGTGGCGCCGGTGTGCGCGGAGATCGCGTACAGGTCTTCCTTGCGCTCCATCAGGAACTTGGCCAGCGCCTTCAGCCGCGCCGCGCGCTGCTGGAAGTCGAGTGCCAGCAGCGCGGGCACGCCCACGCGGCGCGCGTGGTCGACCGCTTCGCCGAAGTCGATCTCGTCGGCGTGCGCGTGCGCGATCACGCGGCCGTCGACCGCGCTCGCGAGCGCCGCGCCCGCGCGCGCGCCCACGAAGCGGCCGGCGATGTAGCTCTGCAGCTGATTCATGTCGTGGTGTCCTGGTCTAGGAAATTCTGGTGGAGGGCGGGGACCGCGGGCCGGGTGGGCCGGCCCGCGCAGGCCTTACGGCTGCACCTTCCAGGTGCCGTTCTCGATCTTGACCATCACGCGGGCGCGCTGGTCCAGCCCCAGGTGATCGGTGGGGCTCATGTTGAAGATGCCGTGCGCGCCGGCCACGTCCTTGGTGTTCTCCAGCGCGTCCCGAAGCGCGGCGCGGAATTCCGGCGTGCCGGGCTGCGCCTTCTTCAGCGCGACGGGCACGGCGGCGGCCATCAGCTTGCCGGCGTCCCACGCGTGGCCGCCGAAGGTCGACACGCTGTCCTTGCCGTACATCGCCTCGTACTTGGTGACGTATTCGGTGGCGGAGGCACGCACCGGGTTGGTCGGCGGCAGCTGCCTGGCCACCAGCACCGGGCCGGCCGGCAGGAAGGTGCCTTCGACGTTCTTGCCGCCCACGCGCAGGAAGTCGGCGTTGGCCACGCCGTGCGTCTGGTAGACCAGGCCGGCGTAGCCGCGCTCCTTGAGCGTGATCTGCGGCAGCGCGGCGGGCGTGCCGGAGCCGCCGATCAGGACGGCGTCGGGCTTGGCCGCCTGCAGCTTGAGCACCTGCGCGGTGACCGAGGAATCGTTGCGCGCGAAGCGCTCGTTGGCGACGACGGTGATGCCCTTGAGCGCGGCGGCCTTGGAGAACTCGTTGTACCAGCCCTCGCCGTAGGCGTCGGCAAAGCCGATGTAGCCCACCGTCTTCACGCCGTGGTCCTTCATGTGCGAGGCGATCGCGAGCGACATCTGGATGTCGTTCTGCGGCGTCTTGAACACCCACTTGCGCTTGGCGTCGACCGGATCGACGATCTTGGCCGACGCGGCCATCGAGATCATCGGCACCTGCGCCTCGGAGACGACGTCGATCATCGCCAGCGAGTTGGGCGTGACGGTGGAACCCAGGATGATGTCGACCTTGTCCTCGGTGATCAGCTTGCGCGTGTTGCTCACCGCCTTGGTGGTGTCCGAGCCGTCGTCCAGCACGATGTAGTGCACCTTCTGGCCGGCGATCTCCTGCGGCATCAGCGCGATCGTGTTCTTCTCGGGGATGCCCAGCGACGCGGCCGGGCCGGTGGCCGACACCGTGACGCCGACGTTGATGTCGGCCAGCGCGGCGCCGGTGGCCAGCGCGAACACGGCGGCCACGAGGGCCTGGAGCGGGAAGCGGTTCTTGTTCATCTCGGTCATCTCCATCAATCAGCTGTCAGTCGGTGAGGGAAGGAACGGCGGCGTCCCGGCGCGCCGCGCCGCGGGGCTTGCGCACCGCGGCCAGGCCGCCGAAGAAGAGGTCGGCCACGAGCGGCGCCATCTGCTCGTGGGTGAGGCTGCCGTCGGGGCGCAGCCAGGTGAACATCCAGTTGATCATGCCGAACAGCAGCATCGCGAGCGGACGGTCGAGCTCGTTGCGGGCGAGGTTCGGGCGCACGGCGGCGATGGCGTCGGCGAAGGCGGCCACCACGCGGCGCTGCGGCTCCTGCACGCGGGCCCGCTCGTCGGGCTCGAGGAAGCGCACGTCCTCGGTCAGCACGCGGTGCTCGTTCTGCGCGTCGGCATACTCGCGCACGAAGCGCAGGATCAGCGCCCGCAGGCGGGTGTCGGGGTCGGCGTCGCGCGTCTGCTCCACCACCTCGGCGACGAACTGCTCCAGCCGCGCGACGTGGCCCGCGGTGATCTGGAACAGCAGCTCACGCTTGTCGCGCCAGTAGTGGTAGAGCCCCGCCTTGGACACACCGCACGCCGCGGCGATGTCGTTCATCGACGTGGCGGTGTAGCCCTGGCTGGCGAACAGCGCCGCGGCCCGCGCGAGGATGGCGTCGCGCTGGTCGTCGTAGGTGGCGGAGCGGGTGCGGGCCATCAGTCCGGCGCGTGCGTGGACGCGCGGTCAGTGGCATCTCGTGCGAGGCTCGGAGGGGTCTGGCCTCTCCCTCGTCCGCGCCAGGGAGCCGGCGATGGCGGTGCGCTCCATCGCGGACGCGGGACAGGCCTGACCCCGATCCTTGGCGGAAGCGGGGTCAGGCCTGTCCTCGAATCGCGAAGAACGGCATGTCCGTCGTCCAGCGCCGCAGCGCGATCCGAGGAGAGGCCAGACCCCTTCGGCAACCGCCCGCCACGCAGCCGGAACTCAGGACGAACGTACATGGAGGGGAAGGTTGGAGACATGCGGCCCATTGTCAGCGACGCTCACCGATGATCGAACGAGATCGCCACCTCGGACGTCGTCGGGTGCGCCTGGCAGGTGAGGATGAAGCCGGCGTCCAGGTCGCGCTTCTCGAGTGCGTAGTTGCGCGTCATGCGCACTTCGCCCGAGACGAGATGCGCGCGGCAGGTGCCGCACACGCCGGACTTGCACGAGTACGGCACGTCCAGGCCCGCATGCGCGCAGGCGTCGAGCAGGTTGTTGTCGGCCTCGTGGAACTCGATCTGGTGCGTCACGCCGTCGCGCACCACGGTGAGCCGCGCGTCGGCCGCGTCGCCCGGTGCCGGCGCCGGCACCGGCGCGGCCTGCGCACCGAAGCCGCTGTCGGCGGGAATGGGCACGCCGAAGCGCTCCACGTGGATGCGGTCGGCCGCGACGCCCGCGGCCAGCAGCGCGGCCTCGGCTTCGTCGTTCATCATGAACGGGCCGCAGATGAACGCGTGGTCGATGTGGTCGGCCTGGATGAGGCCTTGCAGGAATTCCGCCAGCTTGGCGCGATCGAGCACGCCCTGGTTCAGCGGCGAGTCCACGCGCTCCTCCGAGAACACGTGGTGCAGCGATACCCGGGTGACGTACCGGTTCTTCAGGTCTTCGAGTTCTTCCTTGAACATCGTCGACGCCGCGCGGCGGTTGCCGTAGACCAGCGTCACGCGGCTGCCCGGCTCGTTGGCGAGCACGGTGCGCATGATGGAGATCATCGGCGTGATGCCGCTGCCGCCTGCCACGCACAGGTAGTTGCGCGGCACGCTGGCGTCGATCGGCACGAAGAAGCGACCCTGCGGGGGCATGACGTCGATGGTGTCGCCGGCGTGCAGGTTCTCGGCCAGCCAGTTGGAGAAGCGGCCGCCGCGCACGCGCCGCACGCCCACGCGCAGCTCGCCGTCGTCGATGCCGGCGCAGATCGAGTAAGAGCGCCGCACCTCCTCGCCCGCGATGCGCTGGCGCAGCGTCAGGTACTGGCCCTGCGTGAAGCGGAAGCGGTCGCTCAGGTCCTCGGGAATGTCGAACGAGACGACCATCGCCTCGTCGGTCTCGGGGCGCACGCTGCGCACCTTCAGCGGATGGAAATGGGTGTCGACGGCCATGGCTCGTTCCGGGTCAGATCGGCTTGAAATGTTCGAAGGGTTCGCGGCATGCGATGCAGCGGTACAGCGACTTGCAGGCGGTCGAGCCGAAGGCCGACAGGCGCTCGGTTCGCGCGCTGCCGCAACGTGGGCAGGCCACGTCGCGCGCCATCAGGCGGATCGGTTGCACGTTGCCCGCGCTGGCTTCGGTCGCGCAGGCGCCCGGCGGCGCGATGCCGTAGGCGCGCAGCTTGTCGCGGCCGTCCGGCGTGATCCAGTCGGTCGTCCAGGCGGGCGCGCGCCGCTGCGTCACGCGCGCGGGCCCCAGCCCGGCGGCGTCGACGGCGTCCGTGATGGCCTGGGCGATGACCTCGGTGGCCGGACAGCCGGAGTATGTCGGCGTGACCACGATCTCCAGCCCGTCGGCGTGCTCGACGACGTCGCGCACGATGCCCAGGTCCGTCACCGAGATGGCCGGCACCTCGGGGTCCGGCACGCCGTGCAGCACCTCCCACGCGCGCGTGATGCGCGCAGCGGAGGCGTGCTCGTGCGCGGTCATCGCGTTCACCAGGCCCCGCCCGGGAACGAGCGCTGCAGCACCTGCATCTCGGCCAGCAGGTAGCCCATGTGCTCGCTGTGCACGCCGCGCGAGCCGGTGGATCGGAAGGCGCCCGTGGCCGGGATCCCGAGCGACGCCTCGGCGAACACCGGCGCGACGATCGCGTCCCACCCGGACTTCAGCGCGACGCGCATCGGCCCGAGGCCGCTCTCGGCGGCGGCGGTGTCGACGGCGTCCGTCTCGAACAGCTCGGCCACGTACGGCCACAGGCGGTCGACCGCCTGGCGCATGCGGCGCGTCGACTCGTCGCTGCCGTCGCCCAGGCGCACCACCCAGTCGGCCGCGTGGGCCACGTGGTAGCGCGACTCCTTGACGGCCTTGCCGGCGATGGCCGCGACCTCCGCGTCGCCCGACTGCTCGAGCCGGGCCCACAGCACGTTCATCCACGCCGCGAGCAGGAAGTTGCGCAGCACGGCGTCGGCGAAGTCGCGGCCCGCGCGGCGGCCCGGCAGCTCGGTGAGCGTGAAGTTGAAGAAGTCGCGCTCGCCGCGCAGGAAGGCGAGCTGATCCTCGTCGAACCCGACCTGGCGGCCGACGTGCGTCAGCAGCGCGCGCGCCTGGCCCACGAGATCCAGGGCGAGGTTGGTCAGCGCGATGTCCTCTTCGAGGATCGGCGCGTGGCCGCTCCATTCGGCCAGGCGCTGCGCGTGGATCAGGCAGCTGTCGCCGATGCGCAGCAGGTACTGCTGCGGCAACGTCGGCTGGAAGACGATGGATCCGGTGGTGGTCGACGCCACGGCGCTCGAGGCGCTCGCGGTCGTGGGCAAGGAGGCGAAGGTGGTCGTCATGGCGCCCTCACATGTGGCCGACTTCGGGCGGCAGCTCGTAGAACGTCGGATGGCGGTAGACCTTGTCCTCCATCGGATCGAACAGCATCGCCTTGTCGGCCGGGTCGGATGCGACGATCTGGTCGGAACGCACGATCCACAGGCTGACGCCCTCCTGGCGCCGCGTGTAGACCTCGCGCGCCAGCTGCAGCGCCATCTTCGGATCGGCCGCGTGCAGGCTGCCGCAGTGCTTGTGGTCGAGGCCGGCCCTGGGGCGCACGAAGACCTCCCACAACGGCCATTCATGGGCTTGGGCCTTGGCGTTGGCGAGGTCGCTGGCGGATGCGGTCATGTCGTTGCTTTCCTGGATGTTCGTTCGGTCAGGCGGCCTTCTGGCCATCGGCAGCGCGGGCGGCCTGCTTGCGGGCGTGGGCCAGCGCGGCCTCGCGCACCCACGCGCCGTCGTTCCACGCGTCCACGCGCTCGGCCAGGCGTTCCTTGTTGCAGGGGCCGTCGCCGTTGACGACCTGCCAGAACTCCGACCAGTCGATGGCGCCGAAGTCGTACGAATTGCGCGCCTCGTTCCACTTCAGGTCGGGATCGGGCAGCGACACGCCCAGGATCCGCGCCTGTTCGACCGTGGCGTTGACGAACTTCTGGCGCAGCTCGTCGTTGGTGAGGCGCTTGATGCCCCAGCGCATCGACTGCGCGGTGTTGGGCGACTGGTCGTCGGGCGGGCCGAACATCATCAGGCTGGGCCACCACCAGCGGTTGGTGGCGTCCTGCACCATCGCGCGCTGTGCGTCGGTGCCCTTCTGCATCATCGTCAGCAGCGCGTCGTAGCCCTGGCGCTGGTGGAACGATTCCTCGCGGCACACGCGCACCATCGCGCGGGCGTACGGCGCATACGAGCAGCGGCACAGCGGGATCTGGTTCATGATGGCCGCGCCGTCCACCAGCCAGCCGATCACGCCGACGTCGGCCCAGGTCAGCGTCGGGTAGTTGAAGATCGACGAGTACTTGGCCTTGCCCGTGTGCAGCGCGTCCAGCATCTGGTCGCGCGAGGTGCCCAGCGTCTCGCCGGCCGCGTACAGGTACAGGCCGTGGCCGGCCTCGTCCTGCACCTTGGCCAGCAGGATCGCCTTGCGCTTGAGCGTCGGCGCGCGGGTGATCCAGTTGCCCTCGGGCAGCATGCCCACGATCTCGGAATGCGCGTGCTGGCTGATCTGGCGCACCAGCGTCTTGCGGTAGTGGTCCGGCATCCAGTCCTTGGCCTCGATGAAGCCCTCGTTGTCGAGCGCGGCCTCGAAGGCCTGCTCGGCGACGACCTCGTCGGCATTGCGGATGGCGGCGCGCTCTTCCTTGGGCGCGGTGTCCATGGCTTGGGTGTACATCGCTTCGATCCCCTCAAAGTGGCGGTGTCAGGTCTTGAAAGTTGCGTGGCAACCGCGGTGTCAGGTCTTGAAAGTTGCGCGGCGGGTCC
>JBJMWE010000064.1:0-9388 GCA_045810285.1 Vitreoscilla sp.
ACTTCGAGACAGGCGCTTGGCGATTGTTCTCATCGACTCCCCTGCAGAGAGTCCTCGCGAGATCTCCTCGCGTTCCCTCAGTGACAACGCTCGAGCCGACCGATGGCATTGCCTGGGCGCAATCCCCCCTGCCTTGCTGAGCCACGTCTGCACCGAAGGCAAGGAGCGCTTCATCGCCAGCGCGATCTCGCCGATACGCTCTCCTCGCCTCCATCGATCCCACAACTCGCGCCGCTCTGCAGCTGACGGATGAATTCTCTGACCTGTGCTTTTCAATGAACACCTCGATTCGTGATCCAAGTGTTGCATTGACGGTTTGAGCGCGCCGCAGGATCCACCCCGGAAGACACGTCCCGGTCCGCGTGGATCCTGAGACTGCGCGCAGGATGACACCCGATGGGCGCAGAGCGACGACGTGCCCTTGCACCGAACCCGGCGCGAACGACTCGCCTTACCGCGTGACGACCAGCGGCACCTGCAAGGTCGGCGACGACGCCGACAACGCGCTGCGTCCCGACGGCGGTCCGGGCGGCGCCGTCGGCGTGGCCGCAGCCAGCAACTTCTCGAACGCCGGCTTGCGCCGCTCCGCGCCGCGCGGCCCCGGCATCTGCGACACGGGGACCCACGACCCGAGCGAATTCGCAGCCACCACCGTCACCGCGCCCGGCAGCCTGGCGTTCGCGTACGTGGCGGCGCCCACGGGCACCAGCCGCACGCGGCCGCCGATCGCCACGGGCCGACGCGCGGCCGGCGCGACGGCCGGCTCGGTGATGGCGTTCCAGTACTTTGCCGAGACCGCGTAGCCCGGGAACACCGGCTCGTCGGGCGCGAGCGGCACCCAGCCGATGGCCGGGCCGCCGTCCACGGCCAGCGGGCCACCGATCCAGCCGACGAGCGCCGGCACGAACACGGGCCGCGCGGCACCCCACTGGCCGGGAGTCCAGGCCCAGCGGCCCCTGGCCTGCAGCCAGCGGCCGTAATGGAACGGCGCAAAGCCCCAGGGCTGGTCGTCGACCCAGGTCCAGCCCCACGGCCGCTTCCACGACCACGCGCCCTGCTGGTACGGCTGCCAGCCTGCGGGCAGCTTCGCCGGCGTCCACAGGCGCATGCCCCCCGCGCCGGTGCTCCACGTGCCGAAGCGCGCGAGCTCCGCTTCGCCGGTCATCTCGGGCGACACCTGCGCCGCGGCGTTCGCGGCCGCGTGGGCGTCGTCCTGCTTGTCCTGCGCGAGCACCCAGTCGCCGAAGGCATCGTGCACGGCGGGGTCGAGGTGGTAGTGGGTGGCGTTGCGGCCGTCGCGCCATACCGTCGCACGCTGCGGCGCCTTCACCGGCAGCGAGCTGTCGGGCGCCTCGAGCAGCATGTCGCCGCTCCAGGCCTGCGCGCCGAGCGGCTGGCGCGCCACCCGGTCGAAGCGGTACTGGCCCGCGTGGTGCGGCACCCAGGCGCCCTCTTCCGTGTCGATGAACAGCTCGCCGGGGATGTCCTCGGAGCGAACGCGCACTGCGAGCTGGCCGTGGTCGAAGCGCAGGCGCACGTGCTGGTCGTCCATCTGCGTCACGACGAGGTCGGAACCCGCTCCCAGCCGCACGACGGTCGAGCCGACCTGCAGCGTGGCGCGGCCGGTCTGGTCGGTGGTGATCCGGTCGCCGGTGGACAGGACCTGGTTGCGCACCACGTCCATCCAGCGGCCCTCCGCGTCGAGCGTGCGGACGTTGCCGGAGACGTCGGCGACGCGGCCGGCGCGGCCGGGCGGATCCTCCTGTGCGCGCACGGCTGCGCTCGCGAGGCAGCCGGCGGCCAGCAGCGCGGCCAGCGCCAGGCCGCGCCAGAGGGGCGCCGGGGGCGGCGCGAAGTGACGAGCGAGCGCGTGCGAGGTTTCCATGGACTTTCAACGCGGGACGGCGCGCGCCGGCCGACCGGCCGGCAGCCGGGCAATCGGCGTGCGCGGGGACTCGGGGACCTTCTCAGTCGTCCGCGTTCGGATCCATGTCCGGGAACAGCACGCTGGTGAAGCCGAACCGGGTGAAGTCGCGCATGCGGGTCGGGTAGAGGCGGCCGATCAGGTGATCGCACTCGTGCTGCACCACGCGGGCGTGGAAGCCGTCGGCCTCGCGGTCGATGGCGTTGCCGTGCTCGTCGAAGCCGGTGTAGCGGATGCGCTCCCAGCGCGGCACGACGCCGCGCAGGCCGGGCACCGACAGGCAGCCTTCCCAGCCGTCGACCTCGGCGTCGCCGATCGGCGTGATCACCGGGTTGATGAGCACCGTCCGGGGCACCGGCGGCGCGTCGGGGTAGCGCGGGTTGCTGTCGTAGCCGTAGATGACGAGCTGCAGGTCGACGCCGATCTGCGGCGCGGCCAGGCCGGCGCCGCTGGCGTGCTTCATCGTCTCGAACATGTCGGCGATGAGCTCGCGCATCTCGGCGGTGTCGAAGCGCTCGACGGGCTTGGCGACGCGCAGCAGGCGCGGGTCGCCCATCTTGAGGATTTCGCGGACAGTCATGGGACGCAAGGCGGAAGGATTCGGAACAGACCAACATTCTGCGCGTAGGGCGGGTTAGCCGCAGGCGTAACCCGCCGTTCGCCGGCATTCCGATACGCCGCCGGCATTCCGATACGCCGCCGCGGCGGGTCACGCCTGCGACTAACCCGCCCTACGAACCCGCGGCAGTCGCTTGACAGTGCGCGGCATCGGCGTCGACCGACTGCCTCATCGATTCCGTCATCGGGCTGGAGGCCCGGCGCGGCAGGTTCACGGCCAGCAGTGCCTGGGCTGCGCGCAGATGCTGGCAACCGGCCGCCTCGTCCCGGCGCGCAGCGGCCTGGGCCTCCTGCCCGGCGCGCGCCTCGAGCGAGCGACCCAGCAGCGACTGCGTCGCCGCCCGGTTGAACTGGATGATGACCTCGTCCTGGGCCTGTTGAGGCAACGCACTGAAGGCCGCCCAGGCCTGTTCGGCCTGTTCGGTGCCGCCGACCGCGTCGTGCAACTGCAGGAGCGCCTCGCCGAGCCGGCCGTGGGCCTCCGCCTGCTCGGTGCGCGCGCGCACCTCCCGAGGGTCCTTGCCGACCATCGCATCGGCCACTTCCACGGCCCGGCGCAGGTGCACCAGGGCGTCCTTGGACTGACCCATCAGCGTGAGCAGGTGCCCCAGGTAGCCCTGGGTGCGCCCGTAGTTGCTGGCGAGGACCCAGTGCAGCGGATTGCGCGCGTAGGCGGGCTCCATGATGTCCAGTGCGCGCTGGTATTCGCCCAGTGCCTCGCGCCGCGCCTCGGGGGTGCCGACGTTCTGCATCAGGTTGACTGCGCGCGCGGTGTGGGCGGTGCCGAGATCGGCGACGACGTCGACATCGTCCGGCCGGACGGCGTGCAGATGCTCCTCCTGCGCGAGATGCAGCTTGGACATCGGGTCGAACGCGACCCGGTTGCCCGACCGAAGGTACATCATGGCCAGCAGCCCCGAATTGGACGCCAGTCGCTTGAGCGCCTCGTAGTCGTCGGGCGTCGCATCCACGCGCGCCCGAGCCACGCCCATGCCTTCGCGCAACAAGTCTTCCGCCTCTCGCCATCGGCCCTGGGTCATGAGCGCGGAGCCTTCGTGGGCGCTGAGCGTCACGAATTCCGTCGCGGCATCGCGCTGGGCCGGGCCCCGCACGCGCATGAGCGGCCGCACGATCGCGAGCGCGTGATCGAAGCTGGCAAGACCCGCCTTGGCGTCACCCAGGCTGGCGACGGTGCCGCCGCCCTGGATCTCCCCGATGTGGTCGTATCCCGAGGCGATCTCCAGCTGCAGCCCGGGGTCGTTCTGCGACTCGTCTCCGAGTTGCTTCAGGTACACGAGCGCGGTATCGACGAGCTTGCGGCGCGCGTCCAGCGAACCCGGCAACCGGGCGATGGCGTCGTGCACGTCGAAGATGAAGGCGTGGGCCAGGCCGCGCACGCTCTCGAAGTGGCGCTGGGCAAGAAGGCGCTCGTGACGGGCCTGCACGCCCTCGTAGGCAGCCAGTCCCAGGCCGGCGACGAGCGCCACGTTGGCGACCAGCGCCATCGCGATCGCGCCGCGATGACGCAACATGAACCGCCCCGCGCGGTAGCTCCACGCGCCGCGGCGCGCCTGCACCGGCAGGCCTTCGAGGTGGCGGAACAGGTCTTCGGACATCGCCTCGGCCGACGCGTAACGGCGCGCGGGATCCTTGCGCAGCGCCATCATCACGACGGCGTCGAGGTCGCCGCGCAGGCGCCGTCGCACGCTCTCGGGCTGCGTCGCGGCGGCCACGCTCGGCGGCAAGGGCTCGGTGTCGCAGATGGCGCGCGTGAGCTCGTAGGGGCTGTCGGTGGCCGTGGACGGGTACGGGCTCGCGCTGGCGAGCAGCCGGTAGAGCACGACGCCCAGCGAATAGATGTCGCTGGCGGGCGTGATGTCGCCGCCGCGCACCTGCTCGGGGCTCGAGTAGACCAGCGTCATCGCGCGCTGCGCCGTGGCCGTTCGCGTGACCGGCTCCGCCGTGCCGGGGTCGATGCGCTTGGCGATGCCGAAGTCCACCAGCTTGACCACGCCGTCGTGGCGCACGAGGATGTTGTCGGCCTTCAGGTCGCGGTGCACGACACGCTTCTGGTGCGCGTAGTGCACCACCTGGCACACGCTGCGGAACAGGCGCACGCGCTCCTCGATCGACAGATTGCGGCGCGCCACGTAGGCGTCGATCGGTTCACCGTCGACCAGTTCCATCACGAAGTAGGGCTCGCCGTCCTCCGTGATGCCGCCGTCGAGCACCTTGGCGAGATTGGGATGGTCCAGGCTCGCGAGGATCTGTCGCTCCGCCTTGAAGCGCGCGGCCAGGCCATCGGGGTTGAAGCCGTCGCGCATCACCTTGATGGCCACCTCCTGCGCGAACTGGCCGTCGACGCGCTCGGCCCGGTAGACCTCGCCCATGCCGCCGCCGCCGATGCGCGCGACGATGCACCATGCACCCAGCCGGCGGCCGATCCAGTTGCGGCCGGGGGCGAGCGTCGCATCGGCGATCCAGTCCTGCGGCAGCGAATGCAGCCGCGCCTCGGCGTCCTGCGAGAACGCCAGCAGCGATTCGATCTCCGTGCGCAGGCCGCGGTCGCCGGCGCAGGCGCCGTCGAGGAAGCGGTCGCGCTCCTCGGGCGCCAGTTCCAGCGCCTGCGCCAGCAGGTCCTTGACGAGCTGCCAACGGGCGGGATCGGTGGTCGTGTTCGTCACATCGAGCTCCTACGCTGCGGTCGGCCGGAGCGATGCCTCCGGGGGTATCGGGCGCGGAGATTACCTCGTTCGCGGCCCACGGTGTGTATCGAGGGGAACCTGTCGAGCCACGGTCGAGCAGCGACGGCCGTGCGTCGAGGAATGTGTATCGCTGCGTAACGCCTTGAGCCTCGGGGCGGCCGCTTCTCGCTATGCAGAGGAGAACAACGAACCCATCGAGCCAAGCCATGCATGACAGCCACCGCGAGGACGGCCGCCCGCCGGTCCTGCTCCATCACGAACCGCACCCCGTCCTGCGTCCGCCGGCGCGCGGCGCCGCCCCGCCAGCCCCGCTCGCGGCGCTGCTCGCGGCACGCGACGCCGACGAGCGCTGCCGCGCCATCGACGCCATGCTCGCCGCCACCGGCTGCGACTGGCTCGTCTTCGGCGCGCTCGTCCCCTCGCGCGACACGGCCCGCCCGGTCTCGATGTGCACCGCGCACGCCGACCCGCAGTGGGTACGCCGCTATTGCGCCGAGGGCTACTACGACGTCGATCCGCGGCTGGCCGACGCGGCACGCTCCAGCCTGCCCGCGGCGTGGACGCTGACGCAGCTCGAGGCGGCGGCCGCCGAGGTGCCGTCGCGCGCGCCGCTGCGGCGCTTCGTCGAGGATCTCGCCGGCACCGGCATGCGTGGCGGCAGCGTCCTCGTGCTGCCCGGCGACGCGGACGGCCGGCGCCACTTTGTCAGCCTGCTGGCCCGCGACCCCGACCGCCGCCTGCTGTCGGGCGAACTGGTCGGCCAGGTCCTCACGATCGGCTTCTGCCTGCACGAGTACTACACGCGCTACAGCGACCTGCCCGACCGCGCCGAGCCGGCCGCCGTGCTGACGCCCGTGCAGCGCGAGATCCTCGGCCATGTCGCCCGCGGCGAGAGCGACAAGCGCATCGCCCATCACCTGAGCATCTCCTCGCACGCGGTGGACTACCACATGCGCCAGCTGCGCAACCGCTTCGCCGTGCACAACCGGGTGCAGCTGGCGCAGGCGTCGCGCCAGATGCTGGGCGCCTGAGCCGCGCAATCCCACGAATCGAAGTCCCTCTGCGCAGCAGACGCCGACACACATCGATACCCCCCACGGTTCACCAAGGCTCCTGCCCGACCGCCATAATCCGGGCCGCGCACCGCGCGTGGGAAATCGTTCCGCGCCGGTGCGGACGCAACTCGAGCACGGGCGGGCCGGATGGACGACGGGACGGACGATCGAAGTCGACGCAGCAGCGCCTCGGCGGCAGCGGCCGTCGCCGCGCCGCCAGGCGAGGTCACGCGCCTGCTCGCGAGCTGGTCGGGCGGCGACGACGAGGCCCTGGCGCGCATGGTGCCCATGGTCTACGAGGACCTGCGCCGCATGGCCCGGCGCCACCTGCAGCGCGAGCGCGACGGCCACACGCTGCAGGGCACGGCCCTCGTGCACGAGGTCTACCTGCGGCTGGCCGAGAAGGGGCCGATGCCCTGGGCGTCGCGCGCGCACTTCTTCTGCTGGGCCTCCACGATGATGCGCCACATCCTCGTCGACCACGCGCGCTCGCGCCAGGCCGCCAAGCGGGGCGGCGGCATCCAGGTGCTGAGCCTGGACGCGTTGCACGAGGATCGCGGCACCCTGCCGGCCGTGTCCGCCCACGCCCCCGACGACGGGCCCGACCTGGTGGCCATCGACCAGGCGCTGCGCAAGCTGGAACGGCTCGACCCGCAGCAGGGGCGCGTCGTCGAGCTGCGCTATTTCTGCGGCCTGAGCGTGGCCGACACGGCCTCGGCGCTCGACGTCTCGCCCGCCACCGTCAAGCGCGAATGGGTGACGGCGCGCGCCTGGCTCCTGCGCGAGCTGGGACGAGCCACGGCAGGCGCGCCGACGTGATCGGCGAGGCGGGGTCGGCGCGCCGTCGAATGGCGGGGCCAGCGCGCCGCCCAATGGCGGAGCCAGCGCGCCGCCGAATGGCGGAGCCAGCGTGCCGCCGAATGGCGGGTTACGTCTGCGGCTAACCCGCCCTACGACCGTCCCGCCGCGCTGCGCCATTCCGGCCGGGTTGACCAACCCTTCGCGGCGCTGCGCCGTTCCGTAGGGCGGGTTAGCCGCAGGCGTAACCCGCCGTTCGCCGCTCGATCCAGGAACGTCGGCCATCGCAGCGTCACTCGTCGCCCTGCGCCCACCGCAGCAGCCTGGCGACCGCGCCGTACGACGTGCGCGGAATCGGCTGGTCGAGCGGCACCTCCTCGTACAGGCGCTCGGCCAGGCCCGCGTCGTCGGCCAGCGGCACGCGCGCGTCGGCGGCCAGCTCGCGCAGGCGCATCGCCACCTCGTTCTCGCCGCGCGCGATGACGCGCGGCAGGTCGCGCTCGCCCAGGTACTGCAGCGCCACCGCCACGCGCCCCGAATGGATCACGGCGGACGCCGCCGCCACGCGGTCGGCAAGGCCGGCGTAGATCGCCTCCAGGTGCGCCCCGCGGCGCCGCGCGCGCGTCAGCGGATCGCCCTCCGCGTCCTTGTGGTCGCGCCGCACCTCGTCGATCGACATGCGCAGCCCCTTGATGTATTCGTGGCGCTGGTGCACGTAGTCGACGCCCGCGAGCGCCGCGTAGATGGCCGTGGCGGCGCCGAACAGGCCCAGCAGCGCCCGCGCGCCCACCACCATGATCGCCTCGGGCGCCAGCCAGCCCAGCCTGAGCGCGGTGTCCATCAGCCCGCGCAGCGTGGCGGCCACCAGCACGCCCAGCAGCAGCGTCTTGACCAGCATCTTGAGCAGGTTGACGAGGTTGCGCGTGGAGAACATGCGCTGCAGGCCGCGCGCGGGCGACAGCCTGGCGACGTCGGGCTTCAGGCGCTCGAAGGCGGCCACGCCGCCCACCTGGAAGAACGACCCCGCGATGCCGGCCACGGCCGCGAGCCCCGTGACGGGCAGCGCGATCCACAGCAGCACGCGCCCGGTGTGGCGCAGCAGCTCGGGCAGGCGGTCGTCGGGGCGCGTGAGCAGCTCGGCGCTCGTCGCGTGCAGCCACAGCTCGCGCAGCAGTCCGAAGCTGGTCGCGCCCAGCAGCCACAGCGCCACCACGACGGCCGCGAAGACGGCCGTCGACGCGACGTCCGCGCTGAAGACGACGTCGCCGCGCCGGCGCGCCTCGCGCAGGCGTCGCGGCGTCGGCTTCTGGTCCCGGTTCGCGCTCACAAGGTGTTCCGCAGGAAATCCAGCACGCCGTTCTCCGGCTTGAGGAACTCGCGCAGCGAGTCGTACAGGAAGTACATGAACAGCAGCAGCATCAGGTTGGCCAGCACGCTCTTGACGGGCTGCGAGAACACGAAGATGTTGAGCTGCGGCGCCACGCGTCCGACCAGGCCGATGCCCAGCTCCACGAGCAGCAGCACGAAGATCACCGGCGCGGCGAGCTTGACCGTCCACAGGAACAGCGTCTCGCCCTGGCGCACCGCGAACTGCTCGATCACCACGCCCACGTGCGGGTAGAACGACGCCACCGGCCAGAGGCGGAACGAATCGATGATCACGCGCACCATCGCCAGCATCCCGCCCGCGGACATGAACAGCGTGATGACGACCCAGCCCAGGAAGCGGCCGGTCGGGCCGCCCTCGTGGCCGCCCACCGGATCGAAGAACGGCGCGCTGGCCGAGCCGGTCTGGAAGTCGACGAGGTCGCCCACGCTCTGCACGGCCCACACGAACATGCCGAAGCCCAGGCCCAGCAGCACCCCGATGAACGACTCCTTGGCCGCCACCAGCACCCAGCCGCCCAGCGTCAGCACGGGGAGGTCGCTGGCCGCCGGCGACATGAAGATGGCCAGCAGCAGCACGAAGCCGTTGCGCACCAGGCCGCTCATCAGGTTGCCCGCGAAGAACGGCGCGATCGCGAACACCGCGAGGATGCGTGGCAGCGTGAGCGCGACCGGGGTGAACCAGGCCTGCAGGGCCGCGAGCTCCAGCGGCGGCGTGTCCATCGCGTCAGTCCCGGCGGGCGCGCTGCGCGGCCCAGCGCGCGGTGGCGAGCTCCTCGGCCGCCGACTCGAGCCGGTCGTCCGCGCGCCGGCGGTCCTGCGCCAGCGCCTGCTGGGCGAGGCGCGCCGCCTTCTCCACGCCGCCCGCCGCGCGCCGCAAGGCGTCGCGGCTGGCCTCGGCC
>JBJMWE010000065.1:0-7701 GCA_045810285.1 Vitreoscilla sp.
ACGCCGTCGCCGCGGCGACGGCAGTCGCGACCGCGCGGGCCGGCGGTGTGCGCAGCAGCGGCGCGGCCGGTGCTGGCGCGGGGATCGGTGCAGGTGTGGGACGCTGGGCCGGTACGGGAGCGGGGGCTGCTGTTGCGACGGGCGCGGAGGCGACGGGCGCGCTCACCGGGGCGGCGACCGACCGCGGCGCCACAGCTGGACCGGATGAAGTCGCAGCCGCCGTGGGGCGCGAACCTTCGGGCTGTCGCGCAGCGGGAGGCGCCGTGCCGCCACCCGGGCCGGCTCCGCCGCCGTCGCTCGGGAACGCCATGAAGCGCAGCAGCACCATCACGAGACCGGCGTATTCATCGGGCGCGAGACTCAGCTCGGCACGGCCATGCACGGCGATGCTGTACAGCAGCTGCGTCTCGTCGGGCGCCATCAGCGCGGCCAGCGCGCGGGCGGCCTCGGTATCGGAATCGCTCGCGTCCAGCGAGCCCGGCAGTGCCTGCTCGACGGCCATCTGCTGCAGCAGCCGTGCCACCTCCTCGAGCGTGCCCGCGGCCGACAGGCCCAGCCCGCGCAGAGCGTCGACCTCGCCGAGCATCGCACGCGCGTCGCGCCGCGCGAGCGACTCGACGATGCGGTTGGCGTGGCTGCGATCGACCGTACCCAGCATCGCGCGCACCGCCGACTCCTCCAGCGTGCCGGCGCCGTAGGCGATGGCCTGGTCGGTCAGCGACAGCGCATCGCGCATCGAGCCGCGTGCGCCGCGCGACAGCAATCGCAGCGAGCCGGCGTCGAACGGGATGCCTTCCGCACCCAGCACCTGCTCCAGGTGGGCGGCGACCGTCTCGGGCGCCATCGGCCGCAGGTTGAACTGCAGGCAGCGGCTGAGCACCGTGGGAAGCATCTTCTCGGGGTCGGTCGTGGCCAGCACGAACTTCAGGTATTCGGGCGGCTCTTCCAGCGTCTTGAGCAGCGCGTTGAAGGCGTCCTTGGTGAGCTGATGCGCCTCGTCGATCATGAAGACCTTGTAGCGGCCCACGCTCGGCTTGTAGGCGGCGCGCTCGATCAGGTCGCGGATCTCGTCGATCGACCGGTTGGAGGCGGCATCGAGCTCGATGTAGTCGATGAAGCGGTCGCCGTCGATCTCCGTGCAGGCCGTGCACACGCCGCAGGGCTGCGCCGTGATGCCGCCCTGCCCGTCCGGCCCGGTGCAGTTCAGGCTCTTGGCCAGGATGCGCGACACCGTCGTCTTGCCGATGCCCCGCGTGCCGGTGAACAGGTAGGCGTGGTGGAGGCGCCCCTGTTCCAGCGCATGCGTGAGTGCACGCACGACGTGGTCCTGCCCCACCATCTGCTCGAAGGTGCGCGGGCGGTACTTGCGTGCGAGGACGACATAGCTCATCGAGTCGATTCTACCGGGGCCACGGGACACCTCAGGATGCCGCGACCCGGCGTTTGCGCCGCCCCGCGCTCATCTGTCGACAAGGCGCCGGAGGGAGCGGCGGATCCGGCTTTGCCGGGCCGCCGGCGGCCGGCTCCCGCCCGCGCACCTGCCATTTCCTGAGGGTGAATCCCGAAACGCCCGACCGGCATCGTCGATAATCCCGGGATGTCCTCGCATTCCTCTTCCCATCCCGACACGCTCAGCTACGAACAGGCCGGCGTCAACTACGACCTGATCGACCCGCTGAAGGTGGCCGCCCAGCGTGCCGCCGCCGCCACCGCCACGCACCTGTCGGGCCACGGCTTCACGGAGGTCGCCGCGTCGCGCGGCGAGTCGGCCTACGTCGTCGACGTCGGCCCGTTCTACCTCGCGAGCATCGTCGAATGCCTCGGCTCGAAGGCGCTGGTCGCCGACGAGATGGCCGAACTCACCGGCCGGAGCTACTACGCCGGCATCGCCCAGGACACGATCGCGATGTCGATCAACGACCTGATCACCGTCGGCGCCACCCCGCTGGTGGTGCAGGCCTACTGGGCCGCGGGCGGCAGCGAGTGGTTCAGCGACAAGCTGCGCGCCAAGGCGCTCGTCGACGGCTGGAAGGCCGCGTGCGACACCTGCGGCGTCGCCTGGGGCGGCGGCGAGACGCCGGCGCTGGCAGGCATCGTCGAGGGCGGCCGCATCGATCTCGCGTCGTCGTGCACCGGCATCATCAACCCGAAGTCGCGCCTGTCGGTCGGCGACCACCTGCAGGCCGGCGACGCCATCGTCCTGCTGAGCTCCAGCGGCATCCACGCCAACGGCCTGAGCCTGGCACGCAAGCTCGTCGAGCGCCTGCCGCACGGCTACATGACGCCCGTGGCGCCCGGCCTGAGCTACGGCGAGGCCCTGCTCGCGCCGACCACCCTGTATTCGCCGGTCACCGAAGCCCTGGCCGCCGCCGGCCTCACGGTGCACTACAGCGCCAACATCACCGGCCACGGCTGGCGCAAGCTGCTGCGCCACCCCAAGCCCTTCACGTACCGCATCACCCAGGTGCCGCCGGTGCCGCCGGTGCTGAAGTTCATCCAGCAATGGGCCAAGCACGACGACCGCGAGGCCTACAGCACGCTCAACATGGGCGCCGGCTTCGCGCTGTTCATGCCGGCCGCGCAGGCCGCGCAGGCCTGCCAGATCGCAGAAGGCCTGGGCATCGGCGCGTGCATCGCCGGCACGGTCGAGGACGGCGCGAAGCAGCTGCTCATCGAGCCGCTCGACATCCGCTTCGGCGACGACGACCTGCAGCTGCGCTGATCGCCCGTCCCCCTCGTCACTCGCCCCGCCGTCGCGTGCCATCCGGCATGCGGATCGCGGGGCGATTTGCTTCATCCAGACGAAGTTGACGCAGGCCTCGGCTACAATCACTCGTGACGGGCCTCCTCGCATGGAAGCACGGCCAACCGGGTCAGGTCGGGAACGAAGCAGCCCTAACTGTTGTGACCAGTGCCGGGGTCAGGCTCGTCACCCTATTCGACCCGTTGAAAGACCGCCTTCGTGGCGGTCTTTTCGTTTCTTTGGGCGACGCCCGATTTCCCCCTAGGACGCGTCCGCCCGAGGGCGCAGGCCGCCGCTAGCATGGCCGTTCCACCGCTCCCGGACGACCGCCATGACGCCCACGCGCCGGATCTTCGCCAGCACCCTGCTGGCCCTGTGCATGTCGATCGCCGTCGACACGGCGATCGCCCAGCCCCCTGCCCTCCTCGTCAAGCCGCTGGCCGAGCGCCGCGTCGCCGAGCTGCCGGCCGGCACGCTGTACTGGCGCATCGAGACCCTCGCCGACCGTGCGCAGGCCGACGCCGCGGCGACGCCCTGGAGCCTGGTGGCGGAGTCGGCGGGACGGACCTGGCTGTTCACGCTCGGCGCCGCCGGGGGCGCCACGCCGGGCGCGACGAAGGTCGCCGAGGTGGGCCCCATCCCGCGCGTGCAGGCCGCCCAGTTCCTGCTGCGCATCAACGACGCGAGCGGCCCGCCGGGCAGCCTCACGCCGGTGCACAGCCATCCAGGCTCGGAGGCGTTCTACGTCCTCGCGGGCGAGCAGAGCATCCGCGGCGCGCACGATACGTTGCGCGTGCAGGCCGGCCAGGGCGAGCCGGGGCACGGCGCGGACATGGCGATGCAGGTCTCGAGCAGCGGCGCAACCGACCTGCACGCGCTCGTGATGTTCGTGGTGGACGCGAACAAGCCGTTCTCCACGCCCGCCGTCCTGCCCTGATCCTGCCTTTCATCCAGAGCGTCAGACAAACGCTTCACGACATCGCCAATCACGAGTGGAATCATCGAAGCGATGCTCGATGACGGGGCGGCTCACTCTCCCGACTTCAGCCGCAGCCACTTCTCCAGCTGCACGCCGTCCAGCATGCCGCTGTACATGCGCCGCACGATCGCCCCCTCGTGGTACCCGCGCTCGTTGTAGAAGCTGCGCGCGGCCTCGTTGTCCATGCGCGTCTCCACGCGCACGCGTGTCGCGCCGGCGGCGCGGGCGGCGTCCTCCAGCCATTGCAGCAGCGCGCTGCCGATGCCCTGGCGCTGCCGTGCATGCCGCACGGCGAACAGCAGCAGGTGCGCGTCGTCGTCGGCGTAGTACATGAGGCCGAAGGCCGAGACGGCGCCGGGCGGGCCGACGACGATGACGTTGGTGTCGGGATCGGCGATCGCGCGGCGCACGCGCGGCTCGCGCCACGTCCACGGCAGGCCGTGCTCGATCTCGACGCGCGACAGCGCCGCGATCGCGAAGGCGTCGGCGGGCGTGGCCAGGCGGATGGTGAGGTTGGCTTGCATGGCGTGGGGCGGAACGACAGAGACTAACGGATCGCCCGGGCGCGGGTGCAACAATCGCCGGATGCCATCCGCTCGACACGCCTTTCGCTGGATGTTCGCCTTCGTCTCGATCGCGGCGGCCGGCGCCTCGCAAGGCGCCGCCACGGCGATTCCGGAGACGCCGGCCAGCGGCGCATCCGGCGCAACGGCATCCGGGTCCGCATCGCCGCTGGACTGCCATCACCACGGCATCAACGACTTCATCGAGACGATGATCGCACCGCTGTCCAACGAGGCACTGCGCGCCCGGGCCGACGCCGGCGACCCGATGGCGCAGGACGAGATGGGTCGTCGCACGGGCACCGGGTCGCACGCCATGGCGCGGGATTCGCAGGCCTCGTTCGACTGGTACCTGAAGGCCGCGCGACAGGGCCTGTGCACCGCGGAATCCAACCTCGCCTACATGTACCTCAACGGCGAGGGCGTGGACAAGGACGTCGCGACGGCCGCCCGCTGGTATCGCATCGCGGCCGACGACGGCGAGACGCGCGCCATGTATGCCCTGGGCTGGATGGCGCACCATGCGATCGGCCAGCCGTTCGACGGCGCGCTCGCCGTGGCGTGGTACCGCGCCGCCGCCGAACATGGCGATTACCTCGGCCAGCTGGCGTTGGGGCACGCGCTGGCCGACGCCCGGATGGCGCCGCGCATCGACAACGGCGAATCCGCCTTCTGGCTCGGCATGGCCCATGGATGGAAGACGCATGGCGATCCGGCGCACTACGTGTCGCCGCATCCCGCTCCCCTGCCCGACCGCCCGGTCGCGCAGCCGCGTCCTGCGAACTGACGTCGCGGCCGTCCGTTCCCGGAGCCCTGCCCTGACCACCGTCCACCCCGACGGCCTGCCGCTGCCGCAGCGACGCTGGGCCATGCTCGCGATCGCCGTGGCGGTGACGATGGCGGTGCTCGATTCGGCCGTGGCCAACATCGCGCTGCCGGCCATTGCGCGCCAGCTGGGCGTGGCGCCCGCGGCGTCGGTGTGGGTCGTCAACGCGTACCAGCTGGCGATCGTCGTGCTGCTGCTGCCGCTGGCCACGCTCGGCGAGCGCATCGGCTACCGGCGCGTCTACATCGGGGGCCTGGTCCTGTTCACGCTCGGCTCGCTGGCCTGCGCGCTGTCCGGCTCGCTGGCCACGCTGATCGCCTCGCGCGTCGCGCAGGGGCTGGGGGCGGCCGGCATCATGGCCGTCAACGGGGCGCTGGTGCGCTTCACGTATCCGCAGAAGGCGCTCGGGCACGGCGTGGGGCTGAACGCGCTGGTGGTGTCGGTGGCCGGCGCGATCGGGCCGACGGTGGCCTCGGGCATCCTGGCGATCGGGCCGTGGCAGTGGCTGTTCGCGGTCAACGTGCCGATCGGCGTGGCCAACATCGTGTTCGCGTCGCGCGTGCTGCCGTGGTCGACGCTGTCGGACAAGACCCTCGACTGGCTCAGCGCGCTGGCCTTCGGCCTGTTCTTCATCGGCGCCGACACCCTCACGCACGGCGCGCCCGGCACGCTGGGCGCGATCGAGGTGGCCGCCGGCGTGCTCGCGGCCGTCGCGCTGGTGCGGCGCGAACGCCACGAGGCGCGGCCGCTGATCCCGGTCGACCTGCTGCGCATCCCCGTGTTCGCGCTGTCGACGCTGACCTCGATCTGCTCGTTCGCCGCCTACACGCTGGCCTTCATCGCGTTGCCGTTCTGGTTCCAGGCCGCGCTCCATCGCGACCAGGTGCAGACCGGCCTGCTGATGACGCCGTGGCCGGTGGGCGTGGGCCTCGTCGCGCCGCTCGCGGGGCGGCTGGCCGATCGCGTGCCGGCGGCGATCCTGGGCACCGCGGGCCTGCTGCTGCTGGCCTGCGGGCTGTGGCTGATGTCGCAGCTGCCGGCCGATGCAGGCACCCTGTCCATCCTCTGGCGCATGGCGCTGTGCGGCGTCGGCTTCGGCTTCTTCCAGGCGCCCAACAACCGCACGATGCTGGGCAGCGCCCCGCGCGAGCGCGCGGGCGCGGCGGGCGGCATGCTGGCCACGGCGCGGCTCACGGGCATGACGGTGGGTGCGTCGCTCACGGCGCTCGTCTTCCACACGGTCGCCGGGGACGGCGAGCACCTGTGCCTGCTGATCGGCATGGGCATCGCGCTGGCGGGCGCGGTGGTGAGCGTGTCGCGGCTGGAGCGACGGGGCGGCGTGGCCTGATCGCCGCGCATCGTGCGGCTCCAACCGTCGAGCAGTGCGCCTGCGATCGACCCGGCATGCTTGTCCCACTCAGCAACAGGTTAGACCAACGCGCGGGCGCGTGTCCTTGCCCTGTCGCCGATCGGCGACAACCTGGTGCAGATAGCGCTCGCATGCTGCGAATCGGGCGACGAAACCGTATCGAATCGTCACTGCGCCGGCCCGTGCGGGAACACCCTGGACACGCGTGGGCGCGACGATTGCCATGAGTAGTGGCCTTGCGACGAACGCACCATCGGAGTCGCCGTCTTCGCTCGCACGACAGGAAAAAACTTCCGCATGTGGAAGTCCGCACCCTGTCAACGAAGCCCCCGGCGTCCCGCGTTGCAAGCACATGGACTCGATCGATGGTCGGTCGGTGCTCCACACAAACCATGAAGGAAATGACAATGAGCAAGCTCCTCGCCGCCCTGATCGCCTCCCTCTTCGCTTCGATGGCGATGGCCCAGGCCAGCGCGCCGGCCGCCACTCCGGCCGTCACGAAGGCCGAAGCCAAGGCCGACAAGGCCGATGCGAAGGCCGTCAACTCCGAAGCCAAGGCCGACGCCAAGGCCGACGAGAAGGTGAACAAGGCCGAAGCCAAGGCCTCGAAGAAGAAGACCGAGGCACACAACGACGCGATGAAGGACAAGTCCAAGGCGCAGGCCAAGGTCGACAAGGCCGATCCTGAAGACAAGGCCAAGCAGTCCGCGAAGGCCGAGAAGGCCGCCGCCGACGCCAACGCCGACGAAGCCAAGTCCGACGTGAAGGCCGACACCAAGGTGGCCAAGACCAAGGCCGAAGCGCACAAGGACAAGACCAAGGCCGCCATCAAGACGGAAAAGACCAAGGCCGAAGGCCAGGCCGACGTCGACAAGGCTGCCGCCAAGGGCAACTGATCCGGCTGACCCGGTCAGCGCCTGACTGCAAGGGCGCCTCGCTTCGCGAGGCGCCTTTTCTCATGGCGCGCGGATACGGGTGAGACCGTATGCGCGGCGACGTCGCGTCGCACCGCGCCAACCCGCTCAGGGCGCCCGCTTGCCTTCGGGCGCCACCGGCGCGGCCGCATCGCCGCTGCCGGAAGACAGGAAGCGGTCCGCCTTGGCCTGCGCGTGGGCGATGGCCGCGGCGACGTCGGCCTTGCCGTGCACGGCGGGCGTCGCCATGCTGGCGGCGGCCGGTGCAGCGTCGTGCTGCGGACGCGCCGCCGGCTCGGCCACGGCC
>JBJMWE010000066.1:0-7463 GCA_045810285.1 Vitreoscilla sp.
AAACTAAACCTCCACGACTCACTACCCATCTAAGTCGTTCGCATTGGCATTGGCATCGGCATCGGCGGGCCAGGGCAGCAGCAGCGCGATGGCTTCGGACAACTCGTCGCTGGCGGCCACGCCGGCGTCGAACAGCCACGGCGCGGTGCCGTGTTCCGCCGCCAGGGCGCGCGCGGCGTCTCGCAGCGCGGCCTGCGCCACGCGCGCCGGCCGCGCCGCCCGCGCGCCCGCCACCAGCCATGCGCTAGCGAGCGCGCCCGCGTCACGCCCCACCGCGCGCAGCCAGCGCGCGAGCGCGTCCACGCGATCGGCGTCGCCGGGCCGCCATTCGAGCGTTTCGATGAGGCGGGCCAGGGCGCGCATCCGCGCATGATGCCTTGGCGGCATGGCCGGGGTGGATCCTGCGACTCCGCTTCGCTTCGCGCAGGATGACAGGCAGGGGATGGTCGCAGGCGCGGGATCCCTCCTCGAATGTCATCCTGCACGCAGTCACAGGATCCACGCCATGCGCGGCGCCTCGGCACCGACGCGTTTCAGGCCGCGTGGCGCCAGGGCCGCGTGTCGAGGCGGTCCAGCGCGCCGGTGGCCCACTCGCGCGCCAGCGGGAACGGGCCGTAGCCGGAGTCGACGTTGACGTGGCCGGCATTGCCCAGGTTGATCCAGTCGCTGCCCCAGCGCAGCGCCCAGGCGTGGGCCTGGGTGGCGGTCATCCACGGGTCGTCGTCGCTGGCCACCACGCAGCTGCGCACGGGCAGGCGCGACTGCGGCAGCGCGGCGGCCACGCCGAACCGGTTCGGCTCCGCCGGCGCCACCAGCAGCAGCTGCGCGACGTCCAGCCCGGGGCGCCGAGCCAGCGCGCGCACCGTCGCGAGGCAGCCGAAGCTGTGCGCGACGAGCACGTGCGGACCGGCGCCGAGCGCGGCGACGGTGTCCGCCACGCGCTGGCTCCAGGCCTCGAGGTCGGGCGTGCTCCACGCGTCCTGCTCCACCCGCACCGCTCCGGCCACCTGGGCGTGCAGCCAGCTCTGCCAGTGCTCGGCGCCGCTGCCGTGCAGCCCGGGAACGATCACGAGGCGCGGATGCGCCGCCGCCGGCGTGGCGCGGTCGTGGGAGATGTGGAGCGAGTTCATGGCTGCCAGCGTAGGACGCGCGAAGGCCGCGGCGAACGAAGGAAATGCGATATGCATGCTCGCGGGCGCAGCGCAGCCGGGTCGGAGACCGCGGCGCGGACGCCCCCCGGGGCTCCAAGCGGCCGGCAACCGTTTCGCGACGCGCAAAAAAGTCGAAGAAAGTCCTCAAGTCGCGTCGGGAGCCGCCGATTACCCGTCCAAGCACCGTCCTCGACTAGCACCAACGACAACGGGATCATCGTTGGAATAGCCGGAGAAGGTGCCGGCATTTCTTCACGTCAGCGTCCGCGCGCCTGTGCCAGGCACGTATGCGGGGCCGCGGGCGTGGGCAAGATATCGAACGCGCGCCGCCCGCACCGGGTCGCCTGCGGAAGGACCTCGTCATGTTGACGCCCAGCACCCCGCCCGTCGCCACGCCCTTCTCCTACGACAGCACGCCCACCGCGAAGGCGGCGGCCGTCGAGGCGAACGCGCGCGCCGACGTCCGGCAGCAGGTGCAGGCGGGCACGCGCAACGAGGCGCACCTGGCCGACGTCGCGGCGACGCAGCGCGCGGCGCGCGAGGCCGCCACCGAGGTGCCCGATCCGATGACGAGCCTGTCGACCGTCGCTGTCGCGGGCGCCATGAGCAGCGTGCCCGCCGCGCTCGAGATGATGCGCAGCATCGCGCTGCAGTCGGCCGCCGGCCGGCTCAGCGACACCGACCGCCAGGCGCTGCACGCCGAGTACGCGCAGCTCACCGCGCACGTGGCCACCAGCGTCGGCAGCGTGGGCGCGAGCCAGTCGCAGACGCCCACGCGCGACGACGAAAGCGGCGACAACGCCGGGAACGCCTCGCGCCAGGGCAGCGACGACCGCCGCGGCACGCTCGCGCAGGCCAAGGCGGTGTCGCACCAGGCGGCGCAGGACCCGCCGACGCCACGCGCCGCCACGGTGCAGCACCAGGTCCCGGCAGGCGCCGGACATGGCGCGCCGCCGCCGCGCGTCGACCTGCGCATGCACGACCTGCACCAGGGCACCGATTCCCACGAACCGGTGTCGGTGCACCAGGCGCCCGCCACCATTGGCCGCCTCGAGACGCACGCCGAGACGCAGCGCACCACGGCCGCCCAGGCCGCGCAGATCACCCAGTTCGTGCAGGTGGGGCAGGCGCAGCACGTCCCGCCGGCCGTCGGCGTCGCCTGAGACCCCGTTCAGCGCGCGCACGCGCGCCGTACCGCCTCCGACAGCGCCGCCAGCAACGCATCGGCCGCGCGCTCCTGCGCGGGCGTGAACGCGGCGCGCGCGCCGAGCCGGATGCGCACTGCGCCGGAGCGCACGCGGTAGACCTGGCCGACCGCGTCGGGCAGCGCGTCCGGCGTGGCCTCGAACACCACGCCGCCGGCGAGATCCTGGTTGCCCAGCGCGCGCACGCCGTCGGTCTGCGCGATCGCGTCCAGCGCGCAGTTCGGGAAGCGCGCGGTGGGCACGGCCAGTTCGCGGTCGCGGATCCACAGCCGGTCGCCGAATGAACGCGCGATCAGCATCAGCACCGCGGCCATCGCCACGATGACGGCGGCCAGGACGACGAGAAATCGCGTCCTGCGCCGGATCATCGCCGTCTCAGGTTCTCAGGACGCCTGCCGCGTGCGCAGGGACAGGTCGGCCACCAGCGCCAGCAAGGCGTTGGTGTCCACCGGCTTGCGCAGGTAGAAGTCGAAGCCGACCGCGCGCGTGGCCACTTCCACCGTCGTCCCGTGGGCCCGGGTCAGCGCGATCAGGAACGGTTGCCGGGGCAAGGGCGCTCCGCGGATCTCGCGCGCGGCCTCGTAGCCGTTGAGCACGGGCATGTCGAGGTCCAGGAAGATGATGTCGGGTTCGAACCCGAGCGTCGTATGAACGGCCTGCCGCCCGTCGGCGGCGACCTTGGTGTCGTGGCCGAGCGCCTCGAAGAGCACACCCATCGTCTCGGTGATGTCCTTGAGGTCGTCGACTACCAGGATCCTGGTCAAGTCTGAAACTCCATGAGGGGGTCGCGGCACTTCCGGGACGTGCCGCACTACAGGCACATCCTAGCTTGATATTTTGTACAAATATTGTCCGCGCCGACCCTCACGGCGGCGTCACGTCGACGGTGCGCCAGGCGCCCATCGCGTTCTCAATATGCCATGCGTCGCGCCGGCGGCCCACGGAGATGCCCCTAGCTGGGCATCGCATCCCCGAAGGACGTGCGGAATGTGCCGCACTCCAGCCCTTTGTCCGCGAGCGCGCGCACGAGCACCGCCTCGTCGCCGTGCGTGACGATCACGCGCGGGCAGCGCGCCGCGTCGACCGCCGCGAGCAGGCCTGGCCAGTCGGCGTGGTCGCTCAGCACGAAGCCGCGGTCGAGGCCCGCTCGATGGCGCGCGCCGTGCTGCTGCATCCAGCCGCTGGCGAACGACTCGCGCACGCGCACGGCGCGCTGCCAGCGCCAGGGCGGGCTGGCGCTCGGCGGCGCGACGACCAGTGCACCGCGCAGCGAGCGCGCGTCCTCCAGCTCGCTCCAGGGGCGCGTCGCGGGCAGCACGACGCCCTCGGCGACGTGTGCCGCGTTGATGGCCTCGGCGGCCGGGTGCACGTAGACGGGCCCGATCGAGGCCTCGATGCCGGCCAGCACGTGCTGCGTCTTGCCCAGGCTGTAGGCGCCGACCAGGCTGGCGTCGCCCGCGGCGGCATTGGCCTGCCACCAGCGGTTCATGTCGTCGAACACCTCGGCGTGGCGCGGCCAGCGGTAGATCGGCAGGCCGAAAGTGGCTTCTGTGACGAAGCAGTCGCAGCGCACGGGCTCGAAGTCGTCGCAGGTCGGATTGCGCTCGCCGTGGCTCGAGAAGAAGTAGTCGCCCGCCATCACCCACACCTGCCCGTGGGCCTCGATGCGCACCTGCGCGGCGCCCAGGATGTGGCCGGCCGGATGCAGGCTCACGCGCGCGCCGCCGATCGTGACGGCCTCGCCCCAGGCCAGCCCGGTGACGTCGATGCGGCCCAGCCGTGCCCGCAGCACGCCCACGCCGCGCTGCGCGCACAGGTAGTGGGCATGGCCGGCACGCGCGTGGTCGGCATGGCCGTGCGTGATGACGGCGCGCTCCACCTTGCGCCAGGGGTCGACGTAGAAATCCCCGGCGGGGCAGTACAGGCCGGCCGGGCGTCGGACGACGAGGTCAGTGCTCACTCGTCATTCCACGGCAGCGATTGCGGCGCGCCAGCAACGGCGCGTGCGCGCCTGCCACGCAGCGATACGCGCGGTCACATCGGCCGGCAAGCCCCGTGGAATACTGGCCCGCATGGAGCAGCCTTCTTCCCCCGCCGACGCGCCCGCCACGCCGCGCACCGACCGCCTGACGCTGGACGAGCTCACGGCCGTGGCGCTCGGCGCCGACCCGCGGCGCATGACGCCGGCGCAGCTGTACTTCGGCACGACCGGCCGCCTGCCGCGCAAGCCGTACTGGCTCAACGGCGTGCTCGCCCTGTTCGCGCTGGCCTTCGTCGCCAACGGCCTGCTGGAGATCGCGCGCGTCAGCGACGACGCCGCCGTCTGGGTGGTGATCGGGCTGTTCGCCTGGCCCTTCATCGCGCTGATGACCAAGCGCCTGCACGACATCGGCATCTCCGCGTGGTGGCTGCCGCTGGGCCTGCTGGGCATCGGGCTGCTGCTGATGCTGGCCTTCGGCTTCTCCGCGTGGTGGCTGCTGGGCAACTTCGTGGGCATCTGGTTCCTGGGCATGCTGGTGGCCGGACTCCTGCCCAGCGCGCACGGCGCCAACCGCTTCGGGCCGGATCCGCGCCCGCGCGCCGCTGCCGTCAATAGCGGCCATTGATCCCCGCCATGCGCAGGAACCAGTGCGCCACCATGGCCACGAAGGTGCGGCGCAGCACGGCCAGCCAGCCCTTGGCGTAGGGCGGCGCCATCACGGGCCTGGACGCCGCCATCGCGATCTCGAGCTCGTCGGCCACGCGGCGCGCGAACGGCGCGTCGCACACGACGACATTGGCCTCCAGGTTCAGCAGCAGCGACAGCGGATCGATGTTGGAACTGCCCAGCGTGGACCACTCGTCGTCGACCACCGCCATCTTGGCGTGCAGGTAGGCCGGCGTGTACTCGAAGATCTGCACGCCCTTGGCAAGCAGCTCGTCGTACAGCACGCGCGCGGCGACGCCGGCGATGCGGTAGTCGATCTTGCCCTGCAGCAGCAGCCGCACCTTGACGCCCCGCTCGGCGGCCTTGGCGAGCGCGTTGCGGAAGTGACGGTCGGGGTAGAAGTACGGCGTGACGAGGTCGATGCGGCGGCGTGCATGCTGGATCGCCTCCATGTAGACGCGCTCGATCGAGCGGCGCTGGCGCAGGTTGTCGCGCACCACGAACGCGAGGCTCACCGGCGGCTCCGTCGGGTTCGGGTTGGCGCGATGCGGCCGCACGATGCGCAGGCGCGTGGCGAGGCGCTTGACGCGCGCCACCGGGGCGGCGCTGCGCACGAGGCCGGCGAGCTCGTCGCGCCACACGCGGCGCAGCATCGCGCGCGTCCAGATCGCCTGCACCGCCTGCTCGATGCCAGCCACCGCGGCGCCACGCACGCGGCAGGCGAAGTCCAGGCGCGGCGCGTCGCTCCAGCCGTGGTGCAGGTCGTTGCGGTCGGCGATCAGGTTGATGCCGCCGACGAAGCCCACCTGGCCGTCGACGACGCACAGCTTCTGGTGCAGCCGGCGCGCCTGGCCCGGCTGCAGGTAGCTCCACCAGCGGTCGATCGGCCGGAACACCGCGAGCTCCACGCCCGTGGGCACCATCCACTCGCGCAGCGCCGCCAGCGTCGTCTTCGAGCCGAAGCCGTCCACCACCACGCGCACCTGCACGCCGCGGCGCGCGGCCTCGGCCAGCAGCAGCGCCAGCGTCTGGGCGACGGCGTCGTCGTGGAAGATGTAGGTGGCCAGCCAGATCGTATGGCGCGCCTGTGCGATCGCCGTTCCCATGGCGGGGAACAGGTCGTCGCCGCCGCGCAGCAGCTCGATCGAATGGCCACCCTCGAACTTCGGCTTGACGCCGAGGGTCCAGGGCGCGCGCGTGTTGACGCGCTCACGACGCTTGGCGCAAATCGCAAGACTCCCAGGGTTGGTTCTGCCTGGCCGGTCGCCCGGCCCCGTCGGGCGCGCTGTGCCCGGCCGTCAATTTAGCTCAGCTCGAGCTCGGCGACGTATGGCAGGTGATCGGACATGCGCGCCCAGCCGCCGCCGCGCGGCACCATCGTGCCTTCGCAGCGGAAGCCGCGCATGTAGATGCGGTCGAGCGAGAACACGGGCAGCCGCGACGGGAAGGTGGGCCGCTTGGCCAGGCGCGTATCCCTGGACAGCGCGCGCGACAGCCCGGCCGCGGCCATCGGATGGTCCAGGCGCTCGCCCCAGTCGTTGAAGTCGCCGGCCACGAGCACCGGCTCGCCGGCCGGCAGCTCGCTGGCGATGAACTGCCCGAGGCGCTGCGCCTGCCGCATGCGGCTGGAATGCACGAGGCCGAAGTGGGCGACGATGGCGTGCACCGTCACGCCGTTCCAGTCGACCGGCACGTACAGCAGGCCGCGCTGCTCGAAGCGGTGGTCGGACACGTCGTGGTGCCCGACGTCGCCCAGCGGCCAGCGCGAGAGCAGCGCGTTGCCGTGCTCGCCGTGCCTGGTGAACGCGTTGGTGCGGTAGGCCGAGTTGTAGCCCTCGGGCGCCAGGAATTCGGCCTGGCCCTGCTCCGGCCAACCCATGATCGTCTGGTCGAAGCGCGCGGCGTCGCGCGTGTGGTGCAGCCGCACCTCCTGCAGGAAGACGAGGTCGGCATCGAGCGCCTCGACCCCCAGCACCAGGTTGTGGATCTCCAGCCGCTTGGCCGCACCCAGGCCGCGCACGCCCTTGTGGATGTTGTACGTGGCCACCCGGAGCCGCGTCGCGGCGGTGATGGTCTGGGCAGGCAGGATCGTGAAGTCCGACGCGGTGTTCATCACGGCAGGCAGTCCACGCCGCAAGGCGTGCAATGAAATCGACGAATTCCGCGCAACGGGCCGCGGGGCGTTCCCTCTGGCAATCCTCATGCCCTTGGATGATGCCACTGTCGCGCAGGAGATTCGAGGGCGGGGACATCCTGCGGGCACTTGCAGGATCGACCGTTCGGGCGACGCATCGGCGCGCGTGGATCCTGCGACTGCGCGCAGGATGACACGTCGTGGGGCTTCGCCGCCGCCACGTCGCAGGGGCGCGGGTGGACGGCGTGGGCGCGGCACGGCACGGCACGGCACGGCACGGCACGGCACGGCACGGCACGGCACGGCACGGCACGGCACGGCACGGC
>JBJMWE010000067.1:0-12120 GCA_045810285.1 Vitreoscilla sp.
CTGAAGGACTTCATCGGCACCAGCTTCACGACTGCGCCGGACGGCAAGCTGTACCAGCTGCCCGACCAGCAGTTCGCAAACCTTTACTGGTTCCGCGCCGACCTGTTCGGCCGCAAGGACCTGCAGGACAAGTTCAAGGCGAAGTACGGCTATGAGCTCGGCGTGCCGCTCAACTGGAGCGCCTACGAGGACATCGCCGCGTTCTTCAGCGAGGACGTGAAGACGATCGACGGCAAGCCGATCTACGGCCACATGGACTACGGCAAGAAGGACCCGTCGCTGGGCTGGCGCTTCACCGACGCGTGGCTGTCGATGGCCGGCGAGGCCGACATCGGCATCCCGAACGGCCTGCCGGTCGACGAGTGGGGCATCCGCGTGGCCGACGACAAGTGCACGCCGGTGGGCGCGTCGGTCGAACGCGGCGGCGCGACGAATTCGCCGGCGGCCGTCTACGCGTTGACCAAGTACATCGACTGGATGAAGAAGTACGCGCCCAGGGAAGCCACCGGCATGACCTTCGGCGAGGCCGGCCCCGTGCCCGCGCAGGGCCAGATCGCGCAGCAGATCTTCTGGTACACGGCCTTCACCGCCGACATGACCAAGCCGGGCCTGCCGGTGGTCAACGCCGACGGCTCGCCGAAGTGGCGCATGGCCCCCGGCCCGAACGGCCCGTACTGGAAGCAGGGCATGCAGAACGGCTACCAGGACGTCGGCTCGTGGACGTTCCTGAAGTCCAACGACCCGAACCGCGCCGCCGCCGCGTGGCTGTACGCGCAGTTCGTGACGGCCAAGACGACGTCGCTGAAGAAGTCGATCACCGGCCTGACGTTCATCCGCGACTCGGACATCCATTCGGACTACTTCACCAAGAACGCGGCGAAGTACGGCGGCCTGATCGAGTTCTACCGCAGCCCGGCGCGCGTCGCCTGGACGCCCACCGGCAACAACGTGCCCGACTACCCGAAGCTGGCGCAGCTGTGGTGGAAGAACGTGGCCGTGGCCGTCACCGGCGAGAAGACGCCGCAGCAGGCGATGGACAACCTCGCCAACGAGATGGACGACGTGATGGCCCGCCTGCAGCGCGCCGGCATGGCGCACTGCGCGCCCAAGCTCAATCCGAAGAGCGCGCCGTCCAAGTGGCTGTCGACCAAGGGCGCCCCGTGGGCCAAGCTGGCCAACGAGAAGCCCAAGGGCGAGACCATCGCGTACGACACGCTGCTGAATGCGTGGAAGGCGGGCAAGGTCCGCTGACCTTCACAAGTTGTCTCCATGTCCGGCCGGCGGGTCGGACTCTCGAGCGCCCCGGTCGCCGCAAGGCTTCCGGGGCGTTATTCTTCAGCATGGCGCAAGGGGTCTGGCCTTTCCTCGAATCGCGCCACGAGGCCGGCCATCGCGACGGCGCCGGTCGCGTTCGAGGACAGGCCTGACCCCGATTTCGCCAATGATCGGGGTCAGGCCTGTCCTCCCTCCGCGACCTGCGCCGTGGCGACGATGCGAGCCTCTGCGCGGACGGAGGAAAGGCCAGACCCCTCGATGCCCGGCGCGCCGCCCATCAACCTTCGCCGACCCGATGAAGATCACCTTCCGCTGCGACCCCGCGCTGATCGACCTGCTGCCGCGCCCCGTGCCCGCGCGGTCGGCGCTGCCCGACTGGCTGCGCGCGATGGCGCCGCGGGTGGAATCGGCCGTCCACGGCCGCGAGATCCGCACCGTCAAGCAGTGCCCGCCATTTGTCGACGCCATGCGCCACGGCGTGCTGCTGGTGCTGCCATGCGACGTGGTGGTGGCGCGCGGCATGCGCTTCAGCTGGGACTGGCCGCTGCCGGCGCTCGCCGTGGAGGGGCACCCGCACGCGCCGCTGAGCTTCCACGTGCCCGAGCAGATCGCCGGCTCCCCGCTGGCCCGCGGCCGGCGCTCGGCGCTGAAGTTCAACAGCTTCTGGACGGTGGAGCTGGAGCCCGGCTGGTCGCTGCTGGCGATGCACCCGGTCAACCGCGAGGACCTGCCGTTCCGCACCGTCACGGGCCTGGTGGACGCGGACCGCTTCAACCAGGTGGGCATCAACTTCCCCGCGATCTGGCTGGACGAGGACTTCGAGGGCGTGCTGCCCCGCGGCCTGCCGGTGGCGCAGTGCTGCGCGGTGCCGCGCGAGGCGCCCGAGCTCGTCTTCGAGCCGATGGCGCCCGAACGCATCGCCGGCTACAACGACGTGGCCGCCCGCATCATGGCGGGGCCCGGCGTCTACCGCAAAGGCTATCGCGACAAGGAGGGACGCAGTTGACCAGGCACCCGAGGCTGCTCGCAGGGGCCGCCGCGCTCGCCTGCGCCGGTTGCGCCGTGCTCGCCAACGTCTCGCCCATCGGCGACGGCACGTACATGACCGTCGTGCGCAGCAACGACGTCAACGCCCGCGTGGCCGACCAGCAGGCCAAGGCGATGTCGCAGGCCGGCGCCTTCTGTGCCGAGCGGGGTGCGACGGTGGACGTGGTCAGGACCGTGGCCGATCCGCCACCGCCCGGCCAGGCGCCGTCGGCGGAGATCGACTTCCGCTGCCGCGGCGGGCGCTGAGCGCGCTACCGCTTCCAGGCGGCGCCGCCGATGTTGGGCCAGCTCTCGCGCACTGCCGGCGTGCAGTCCCGCGCCTGCTCGAACGCCGCTTTCGACAGGCGTGTCGAGGCGAAGTAGCTGCCCTGCTTCGAGAGCTGCACCGCGACCAGGACGCGGCCGTCCACGCCGTCGAGATCCATGCTGTTGTGGCCCGGCTCGGTGATCGTGAGCACCAGCGGTTCCGACGACGCCTTCCAGGCCCAGAAGCAGTGGCCGACGATGCGCACCTCGCCGGGCGTGCCTTGCCAGCGCACCTGCAGGTGGCGGGCGACGGCGTAATCCGGATCGCCGAGCTGCACCGTGCCGACCACGCCCATCACCGGAAAGCGCGGCGCGACACGCGCGCAGTCGGCCTCGACGCTGCCGCAGCGCCGGGTCGTCACGACCTTGCCGTCGCGGCGCACGATCACTTCTTCTTCCGGCATCTGAACCGCGTAGAGCCCCTCGCCGACCAGGAACAGCACGTTGTCGGACCAGCGACGCACGCGTGGCGCGAAGCCGGGATAGTCCTGGCGCAGCGCCGCCAGGTCGAGGTAGATGGACGGGTAGGAATAGTCCACTGCGGCCTGCACGAGCCTGGCTTCGTCCGGCGGTGCGGCTTGGCATGCAATCCACAGCAGGGCGAGCGCCGCGAGCGCGAGCAGGACGTGGAAGCGGCGGGAGGTCGGGCGTCTGGTCTTCATTCGGGTGCGCTCGGCCGAAGGTGCCGGGGCGTGTCCGCAGTGTGCGGCCCGTGTGTGAGGGCAATGAGAAGTCCGCCTTCCGCGGCGGCGGTGGCTTCAGGCCGGCTGTGCGCGCAGCTCGGCGCGCAGGTCGTCCAGGTCCAGCCAGAGCCGCCCGGTCCCCGGCGTCGCCAGCGCGTGCGCGATGCGCCCGAAGGCCTGCTCGCGCAGGCGGAACGCGCGCCCGTACGCGCGCAAGGCGTCGTCCAGGCGGCCGCTCTCCTGCAGCACGATGCCGTAGTTGACGAGCGCGTCGACGCGTTCCGGCTGCGCGGCGAGCACGCGCTCCAGCGCCGCGATGGCGCCGGGCAGGTCGTGCAGGTCCTGGCGCACCAGCGCCACCTTGAACCAGGCCTCGGCCTGGTCCGGCGCGAGTGCGACGGCGCGTTCGAACGATTGCGACGCCGCGCGCAGGTCGTGCTGTGCCAGCGCGATGTCGCCCATCACGAGCAGCGTGGGCACGTGATCGGGCCGCAGGGTCAGGCTGCGCACGGCGTGCTCGCGCGCGGCGGCGACGTTGCCGTCCTGCAGGTCCAGCACCGCCAGCAACTGGTGCACCGCCGGGTGCGGCTCGAACATGGCCAACGCCTGTTCGCAGACGATGCGCGCCCGGCCCGGCTGATTCGCGTTGACGAGCCGGATCGCCAGGGAGATCAGGTCGGTGATCTGCGGGGCTTGCGGAGGCTGCGGCGTGACCATGCAGGCATCGTAGTCGCTCCCGCTACGATGTGCGTCGTGATACGACGAGACGTGGACGCGGCGATGAACGACCTGGAGACTTCCTGGCATGACACCTGGCACGCCTTGCGCCTGCCCACGCCCGCGGGCGTGCTCGACGCCCTGCTCGCGCGCTGGGCCGAGCCGCATCGCAGGTACCACACGCCGCAGCACCTGCGCGAATGCCTGGCCCTGTTCGCCGCGCACCGCGAGCTCGCGGAGCGGCCGGGCGAGGTGGGGCTCGCGCTGTGGTTCCACGACGCGGTCTACGACACGGCGCAGCACGACAACGAGGCCGCGAGCGCCGACTGGGCGCGGCGCGTCCTGCGCGACGCCGGCGCGGCGCCCGAGGTGGCCGGGCGCGTCGACGCGCTGATCCTGGCCACGCGCCACAGCCAGGTGCCCGCGACGCCCGACGAGCGCCTGCTGGTGGACATCGACCTCGCCATCCTGGGCGCCGCGCCGGCGCGTTTCGACGAGTACGAGCGCCAGATCCGCGACGAGTACGGCTTCGTGCCGGAGGACGTGTTCCGCGACAAGCGCGCGGCGATCCTGCGCGGCTTCCTCGCGCGCCCGGCGATCTTTGCCACCGCCGCGCTGGCGGCGCGCTTCGAGGCGGCGGCGCGCGCCAACCTGGCGGGCGCCATCGCGCGGCTGGACTGACGGCGGTTCGGCCGGTGAGTGCGCGGCGCGGCGCGGGCCGTCAGGGCAGTTCGACGTAGAGCAGCGGGGCGACGCGCATGTCGCCCACCAGCTCGAACTGGTGCGTGGCGAGGTCGGTGCTCATGCGGTCGCACCACGTGGCGCGTTCGGCGTCGCTGCTGCCGGGCGGCGGCAGCACGCTGCCGAGGCGGATGCGCGCGGTGGCCCGCAGGGTGTCGCGCTGCTCGCCGGTGAAGCGCGCGAAGGTGACGCGGTTGCTCTTGTCCAGGATCTCGGCGTTGCGATCGCGCCAGTTGCGCACGCCGCCCTGGTAGCGGTCCAGGAAGGCGGGGCGCTGGCGACCGCAGCTCTCGACCAGCGACTGCACGAAGAGCTGGTGCACGAGCACGGTCAGCACCGCATCGGGCAGGCCGGGCGGGAAGGGCTTGCCGGTGATGTCGACGGCCGGCGTCTGGCCTTCTCCGACGACGGGACGGGAGGTGACGGGCTTGCTGGCAGGGTGCAGGTCGAACGGCCCGGAGGCCGGGGTGAGCAGCGGCGCCGTGGTGGTCCTGCCCAGTTCGCGCGTGTGTTGCTGCGGGTCGGTGGGCTTGCGATCCGAGTAGGTGACCTTGCCGTCCGGGCCGATGATCCGGTAGGTCGGCCCGTCCGGCTGCGGCTGCGCCGCGCCGGCGTCCAGCAGCAGGGCGGACATCACGAGGGGGAACAGGCGCGTCAGTCGTTTCATCGAGGGGCGTGGCCGGAGGGCGATGGCGGCATTGTCGGCGCGCGGGCGCCCAGGACGAAAGCCATCCTGTGTCGTGCGTGAGACGGAGGTCACGGGATGTCTCGCTGCGACGGTACCACCATCCGGCCCTCGCCCGCCGCTCAGCGCGGGGCGCCCTCAGGTAGGCGGATCCGCGCCAGCAGGGCGTCGGCCTCCTTCTGGCGCCGCGCGAGGGCGGCCTCGTCCGCCGGCAGGGAGGGCCCGCCCGGGCGACGCGCCTCGCGCGAGGCCTTCGCGTGCGGGTCGACGGCGAGCTCGCGGCCGATCGCCAGCAGCAGCACGCCCGCCAGCACCAGGCCACCGACGCCACAGGCCGAGGCCGGCGTGCGACGCGTGAACCGCGGCTGCGGACCGGCCGGCGCCGGCGGCGGAACGGGACGCCGGCTCCACATCTCCAGGCGCTCGTTCACCGGCCCGACCGGCGAGACGACGCGCAGCCAGTTCGAGACGCGCTCGACCAGGAACTGCAACTGGGCCACTTCGTCGGCCAGCAGCCCCGGGTCGGGCGCGGCCTGGCTGCGCAGGCGCGCCAGCAGCGTGGCGAGCGCAGCGCGCTGCGCCGGGTCGAACGCGTGCACGATCGCGCGATCGCGGATCGCCGCGGTCAGCAGCAGGCCCGCCTGGCCGAAGTGCTTCAGGCGCGCGTGGTCGCTGTTCCAGCCGAACACCTCGATGGCCGGATCGAGCAGGTGCTCGTGCCCGGGTTGCCAATGGCTGGCCAGGAGCCGGGCGATGGCGGCCTCGAACGCCGCGCGCGCGTCGAGGCTGACGAGGCCGGGGTCGCCCAGGAAGCCGAGCAGCACGCTGCGCGCGGCCTCGCTGTCGGCCAGGCCGTCCTCGATGCGACGCTTCAGGCGCGCGAGAACGACGGCCGCGAGGTCGTCCGGACCGGGGGCCCGCGCTTCGGCTGCGGGCGCGTCGTCGGTGCCGCCCTCGGGGCGCGCGCGCGGCGCGTCGACGGGCCGCGGCGGCTCCCCGACGTCGGTCTCCGCGGGACGTGCGAGCCTCGGCGCCTGTCGGGGCGCGAGCGCCGGCAGCGGTTCGGGCGCGTGCGCCGGTGCCGGCGCGGGGGCCTGCACAGGGCCTTGCTGGTCGCGCCACGCGACCCAGCGCAGGCCCTGGTCGAGTGCCTCGCGCAGGGCCTGGAAGCGCTCCGGCTCGGCCTCGATGTCGATCTGCTTGAGCCGCCGCGCGTAGGCCCGGCGCAGCGCGCGCTCGTCCGGCGGCGTCGACGGGTCGAGAGCCAGCGCCGCGTGGAAGGGCGGCAGGGCGCCGGTCATGCGCCGGGGCCGCCGTCGAGGTAGGTGGACTTGTCCAGCTGGTCGAGGATGTCGCGCAGCGTCCGCTGGCCGGGCCCGATGCGGCGTGCGTCCTGCGTGGCCAGCAGCTGCTCGAACGCCATGATCTGGCGGCCCAGCCAGTCGCGCTGGTCGCCGCGCAGCTGCTCGTAGCAGCGCTCTGCGCGCGCGAGCAGCGTGCGGTTCTCGAGCTGGTCGCGCGGATGGATCTTGAGCTCGGCCAGCGCCTTCAGGTGCTGCTGGATCTGCTCCTCGCTCAGCACGCCCGGGTTGCCCTCGATGACGACGCCGTAGGTCTGCCCCGTCTTGGCGACCTTGGCTTCCACCTGCAGCAGGCCGTTGATGTCGTAGGTGAAGCGCACGTCGACCGCGCGCTCCTGTTCACTGCCCTGCGGCAGGGGCACCTTCAGCGAGCCGAGCGCGATGTTGTCCTTGACCATGCGCGCCTCGCCCTGGTAGACCTGCAGCGCGACGTGGTCCGCCCGCGGCCCGGCGGGGTAGTAGGTCTTGACGCGGCTCACCGGCACGACCGTGTTGCGCTCGATGATCGGGTCGAAATGGCCGTGCGACCAGGTCGTCTCGTCCAGCCGCATCGACAGCTCGATGCCCAGCGAGTACGGCGCGACGTCGGTCATCACGACCTCGGACAGCGCCGCGTCGCGTGCCTTCAGGCCGCACTGCACCGCCACGCCGAGGGCCACGACCTCGTCGGGGTTGAGGTCGATCGCCGGGAAGCGCCCGAACATCGTCGTCGCCAGGCGGCGCACGACGGGCATGCGCGTGGCGCCGCCGGCCAGCACGACGGTGTCGAGCTCGCTGCTGCGCAGGTTGGCGTCGCGCAGCGCGCGCTCGACGGGTGCGCGCAGCCGCTGCAGCAGCGGCTTGCAGGCGTCTTCCAGCGCCTGCTCGTCGAGCTCGAGCTGGTGCTCTGTCCTGCCGTCGTGGACGCGCATGGTGGCGCGCGGCTGCGTGCCGAGCGCGCGCTTGGCGGCCTCTGCCTGCGCGCCCAGGCGCTGGATGAAGCCGATGTCCTGTCGCAGGCCGTCGGGCAACCCCACGCGGCGGAAGAACAGCTCGACGAGCGCGTCCACCACGTCCTGGCCGCCGAGGAAGTTGTCGCCGGCCGACGAGCGCACCTCCATCACGCCGTCGTACATCTGCAGGATGGACACGTCGAAGGTGCCGCCGCCGAGGTCGAACACGAGGAACTTCGATTCCTCGTCACGCTGGTGGATGCCGTAGGCGAGCGCCGCGGCCGTGGGCTCGTTGAGCAGGCGCTCGACGCGCAGGCCCGCCATCTGGCCCGCCGCCCGCGTCGCCTTGCGCTGGGCGTCGGAGAAGTAGGCGGGCACCGTGATGATGGCTTCGGTGACGGGCACGCCGAGCGTGGCCTCCGCGTCGGCCTTGAGCGCCTTGAGGATCAGCGCCGACAGCTCCTCCGGGCGGAACGTGCGCGAGCCCAGGCGGATCTTGCGGTCGCTGCCCATGTATCGCTTGAACACGGCGGCGGTGCGGTCGGGGTGCGTCTGCAGGCGCTCCCTGGCGGCGCGGCCGACCAGCACGCTGCCGTCCGCGTCCAGGCTGACGCACGACGGCGTCAGGACCTCGCCCAGGCTGTTCTCGATGAGACGCGCCTGGCCGTCCTGCCAGACGGCCACCAGGCTGTTGGTCGTTCCCAGGTCGATGCCGATGATCATCGTTGTCCTCCCGTTCCTCGTCGTTGTCCTGTCGTTGCGCCGCGGGCCCGTGCCGGGCGTGCGGCGTTCAAGTGTCCTTGCGGCAGATCAGCGGCACCGTCGCCTGCATCGCGGTGCGCATCGCGGCTTCCGGAGCGGCCGGATCCGCGGGCGTCCGGAGCCACGCCAGGCCGTGGCGCAGCAGGCGCTGGCGGATCTCGCCGGCCGGCAGCATGCGCACGAGCGCCGTCCTGCCTTGCACATCGGGTGGCCGGACGGCCAGCGCCAGTCCGATCGCCTCGCCGGATTCGTTCCAGACCACGCCTTCGGTCATCGCGCGGTCCGCGAGTGTGCGCACCTGCGGCCAGCCCGAGTCGTCGCGGCTGGCGCCGGCCTGCTCGACGAAGGCGGCGCTGACGCGCGGCGCCGTGCCCGACACGCCCAGCAACGTCACCGCGACGTGCGCCGGCACGCTCGCGTCGGCGCTGGCCGGCATCGTCGTCCAACGATCGTTGCCGGGAATCCGCAGCAGCGCGATGTCCTGCTCATTGGCGATGAGCTCGAGCGTGCGGCGCTGCCCGCCGGCGATCGTCACGATGCTGCCGCAGCCGACGGTGCGCGCGTGCGGCGCCACGACGACGCCGTCCGGCGACACGACGAGTCCGGCGAACCAGCGCTGGCGCGGGCCTTCCGGCATCGTGCAGGCGGTCGCGAGCTCGCGCTCCTCGCGGCTCGCGGCGGACACGCGCCGCGCCGGGAGCCGGGTGCCTGCGGCCGCGTCCTCGGGGTCGAGGGCGCGCAGCCTGCGGTCGCAGTCCACCACGAAGCGCTGCCGCGTGGCGTTGTCGCCTTGCCCGGGAGCGATGGTCTGGAGCATGTAGTCGATGGTCGCAGCGTCGCGGCGGCGCACGCTGTCGATGAAGATCGCGTGCGCACCGGCGGCGTCGGTGCCGACGTCGACGAGATCGGAGGCAGGCGCGGCCCGGTGCGGCGGCTCGGCGGCGTGCAGGCCGGCGCGGGCGCAGGCCAGCCGCAGTTCCCGGTCGGCGCGCGTGCCCTGGGACACGGCGTGCAGGCCCGACAACTCGTCGCCGTAGCGCCTCACGTCGCCCGCGCCGTCGTCGGCGATGGCGCTCAACTGCCGGCGCGTGCGGTGCGCGCAGTCCACCTCGATGGTCGAATCGTAGTGGTCGCCTCCGACGACGTTGGCCGACAGCAGCCGGAAGCGCACCCGCTCGCCATCGCGCACCAGCGACTTCGCCTCGATGGTGAACGTGTAGCCGCCCTCGGTGCCCGCATCGAGCATGGCGGGCGCGGCGGGCCGGGCCGCCGGCGGCGCCAGGGCGCACGGCAGGGCGACGGCCAGGGCCGCGGCGGGTCGCCAGGGGCGTCGGATCGGAGTCACCATCGGGTCGGGAAGCACGGGCACGCGAAAGCCTTGTGACGCGATTGTCGGGCGGAAGGCCGGCGAATTCGATCGGGGCGAATCCGCAGGGGCCTCAGCCGCCGGCCTGCAGCGACTCGATCTGCTCGGTCAGCTCCAGCCAGCGCTCCTCCAGCATCGCCACTTCGGCGCCCACGTGGGCCAGGCGGCGGCCGACGTCGGCGATCTCGGGGCCGGTCAGCTTGCCGGTGGCCATCGACGCCTCCAGCTCGGACTTCTCGGCGCCGAGTTTCTCCATTCGCTTGTCGATCTGCTCGATCTCGACGCGCAGCGGGCGCGTCCTGGCCGCGACCTGCGTGCGTGCCTGCGCCGCGGCCTTGCGGTCGTCGTTGCGCGCGACGCCGGCCTTGGTGTTCGACGCCGCGGGCGCCGGGGCGGGGGCCGGCGCCGGTGCCGCGGCGGCCTTGGCGGGCTTGGCTGTCCTGGGTGCGGGCGGTGGCGTGCCGCCCACCAGGCTCTCGAGGTTGCCGGGCAGCGGCGGCGCCGGCTGGCCGCGGGCCACGGCGCGCGACGTGTCGAGCAGCCACTTCTGGTAGTCGTCCAGGTCGCCGTCGAACGGCAGCACGGCGCCCTTGGCCACCAGCCAGAATTCGTCGCACACCTCGCGCAGCAGCGCGCGGTCGTGGCTCACGAGCATGACGGTGCCCTCGAACTCGTTGAGCGCCATCGACAGCGCCTCGCGCGTGGTGAGGTCCAGGTGGTTGGTCGGCTCGTCCATCAGCAGCAGGTTGGGGCGCTGCCACACGAGCGAGGCCAGCACCAGCCGCGCCTTCTCGCCGCCCGACAGCGTGCCGATGACCTGGTGCACCATCTCGCCGACGAAGCGGAACTGGCCCAGGAAATCGCGCAGCTCCTGCTCGCGGCCCTCGGGGCCCACCGTCCTGGCGAGGCGCACCATGTGCTGCAGCGGCGTGTCGTCGGCGTGCACGACGTCCATCTCCTGCTGCGCGAAGTAGCCGATGGACAGGCCCTTGCCCTCGGTGACCTCGCCGCCGAGCGCCGGCACGCTGCGGGCGATCGTCTTGACCAGCGTGGACTTGCCCTGGCCGTTGGCGCCCAGGATGCCGATGCGCTGGCCGGCGAGCACCGTCTTGTTGATGTTGCGCACGATGACCTTGCGCACGGGCTCGGTGTCGGGATCGACGTCGTCCTGCACCAGGTAGCCGCACTCCATGTTGCTCATCGCGAGCATCGGATTGGGCAGGCTCTTGGGCTCCTTGAACTCGAACCCGAAGTCCGACGCGGTGAGCACGGGCGCGATGCGCTCCATGCGCGCCAGCGCCTTCACGCGGCTTTGCGCCTGCTTGGCCTTGCTGGCCTTGGCCTTGAAGCGGTCGATGAAGCGCTGAAGCTGCGCCACCTTCTCCTGCTGGCGGCTGTGGGCGGCGGACTGCTGCGACATGCGTTCCGCGCGCATCTCCTCGAAGGTGGAGTAGTTGCCGCCGTAGCGCGTCAGCGTGCCTTCGTCCAGGTGCACGGTGACGCCGGTGATCGCGTCGAGGAACTCGCGGTCGTGGCTGATCATCACGATGGTGCCGTCGAAGCGCTGCAGCCACGATTCGAGCCAGACGAGCGCGTCGAGGTCCAGGTGGTTCGTCGGTTCGTCGAGCAGCAGCAGGTCGGCCGGGCACATCAGCGCGCGGGCGAGCTGCAGGCGCATGCGCCAGCCGCCGGAAAAGCTGTTGACGGGCGCTTCGACCTGGTCCGTCTTGAAGCCCAGGCCCATCAGCAGGGCCTGTGCGCGGGCCCGCGCGTCGAAGCCGCCGGCCTCGCCGATCATCATGTGCGCGTGCGCCATCGCCTCGCCGTCCTCGGCGGCCTCGGCGGCGGCCAGCTCGCGCTGCGCCTCCATCAGCGGGATGTCGCCTTGCAGCACGAAGTCGGTGGCCGAATCCTCCGTCTCGGGCATGTGCTGCGCGACCTCGCCCAGGCGCCAGCGCGCAGGGATCTCGAAGTCGCCCTGGTCGGCCTGCAGCCGGCCGGCCAGCAGCGCGAACAGGCTGGACTTGCCGGCGCCGTTGCGCCCGACCAGGCCCACCTTCTCGCCGGGATTGACATTGACGTTGACGCCATCGAGGACGATCTTCGTCCCCCGGCGCAGTTGCACATTGCGTAGCGTGATCATGATTCAGGAAGCGTTCGGGGCCGGCGCGAGGCCGTCCACCAGCATGGCGCGCGTGGCGAGCAGCACCGCGTCGTCATGCAGTTGCGTGGGAAGCCAGACGAC
>JBJMWE010000068.1:0-10583 GCA_045810285.1 Vitreoscilla sp.
CGCCCGGAGCCCTGCGCTGGCGCGCGCGCCCAGGGGCGCACGACGACCGGCGCGGCGCCGGGCACGGCCGTCAGAACTGGATGCCGCTCTTGCCGGGCGGCGGCAGCAGCGGCGCCGGGGCCGACGCGGGTGCGGCGGGTTCGTCGGCGTCCTGGGCGGCGGCGGCCTGCTTGGCGCTGGCGGGCACCAGCGGCGTGGCCGCGGGCCAGCTGTAGCCGCTCAGGTGCGTCTGCGCGGGATAGCCGGCGGCATCGAGGTAGCCGGACAGGTCGCCCGCCGAGAAGCCCGCCATGTTCTTGATGCCCACGGAGATGCCGGGGAAGGTGGTGGCGCTGAAGCGCGAGCGGTAGGCGGCGAAATCGGTGTCGTCGTTGACGGTGTATTCACTGAACGGGATGCCGCGACGCTTCAGCGCCTGGCGGGCGTTGTCGCACGCCGAGCAGTTCTTGGTGGAGTACAGCGTGACCGGGTACTTGGCCATGGCCTGGCGCGTCTCGAACGGCACGCCGGCGACGCCCGGGGCGGTGGCCGCCGCGCCATTGGTCGGCGCCTTGATCTGGGCGGCGGCGGGCGGCTTGTCGGTGAAGGTGACCTTGCCGTCCGGGCCGACGACCTTGTACGTCTGCGCCATCGCGCCGACCGCGACGCCGCCGAGCAGCAGCGCCACCGTGGCCAGGCGCGCGAGGCGGGACGGGCGGGCGGCTGCGGGGAAAGAGGTGTTGGTCATGTTCATCGTGGGCATCGTACGAAAGGTCAGGAGGGCGTCGAAAGTGGCGTACTACCGTGTTCAACGCGCGAGGCGGGAAACAGGACGACCGCAGGGTTGCGAGCCGCCCCACAGGTCGACGCCGTGGTCACGCCGCCGGCCTGGCGGCGATCCCGAGGTGGCGCAGCATGGCATCGATGCTGGGCGCGCGGCCGCGGAAGGCCTTGAAGCTGTCGAGCGCGTCGCGGCTGCCGCCGACCTCGAGGATCTCGCGGCGATAGCGGCGCCCGGTATCCAGGTCCAGCACGCCCGACTCCTCGAATGCACTGAACGCATCCGCGGACAATACCTCGGCCCAGGTGTAGCTGTAGTACCCGGCCGCGTAACCACCCCCGAAAATGTGTGAAAAGCTGTGCTGAAACCGGTTGAACGACGGGGGCACCAGCACGGCGACCTCGGCGCGCACGGCGTCGAGCGTGGCCTGGACGCGATCGGCCGAGCCCGGCTCGGCGTGGATGCGCATGTCGAACAGCGCGAACTCCACCTGGCGCAGCGTCTGCATGCCGCTCTGGAAATTCTTGGCGGCCAGCATCTTGTCGAACAGTGGACGCGCCAGCGGGGCGCCGGTGTCCACGTGTTCGGTCAGCTGCTGCAGGACGTCCCATTCCCAGCAGAAGTTCTCCATGAACTGGCTGGGCAGCTCCACGGCGTCCCATTCGACGCCCGAGATGCCCGACACGCCCAGCTCCTCCACCTGCGTGAGCATGTGGTGCAGGCCATGGCCGAACTCGTGGAACAGCGTGATGACGTTGTCGTGCGTGAGCAGTGCGGGACGGCCGTTCACCGGCGCCGCGAAGTTGCACACGAGGTGGGCCACCGGCGTCTGCAGGCCCTGGCCGTCGGCGCGCAGCCAGCGCTGGCGGGCGTCGTCCATCCAGGCGCCGGGGCGCTTGCCGGCGCGCGCGTACAGGTCGAGGAAGAATTCGCCCACCAGCGCGCCGTCGCGCTCGATGCGGTAGAAGGTGACGCTCTCGTGCCAGGCCGGCGCGGCCGACTTGACGATCTTGACCTCGAACAGCGTCTCGATGATGCGGAACAGGCCGTCCAGCACCTTGGGCAGGGTGAAGTACTGGCGCACCTCCTCGTCGCTGAACGCATAGCGGGCCTCCTTCAGGCGCTCGCTGGCGAACGGGACGTCCCAGGCCTGCAACTGCCCGATGCCCAGCTCGGTGGCCGCGAACTCGCGCAGTTCGGCCAGGTCGGCCTCGGCGCTGGGGCGCGCACGCCGGCCGAGGTCGCGCAGGAAGGCGATGACTTCCGCCGGCGAGCCGGCCATCTTGGGCACCAGCGACAGCTCGGCGAAGTTGCGGTAGCCCAGCAACTCGGCCTCCTCCTGGCGCAGTTTCAGCAACTCGCGGATGACCGGGCTGTTGTCGCGCTCGGCCGGGCCCGCCTCGCTGGCGCGCGTGACGTAGGCCGTGTAGAGCTTCTCGCGCAGCGCGCGGTTGCGCGCCATCTGCATGACGGGCAGGTAGCTGGGGAAGTGCAGCGTGAGCTTGCAGGTGCCCGCGCGCCCGTCGGCCTCGGCCCCCGCGCGCGCGGCTGCGATCGCGTCCGCGGGCACGCCCGCGAGATCGGCCTCGGGCACGTACAGCGCGTAGCCGTCGGTGGCGTCGAGCACGTGCTCGGAGAACTGGCGCGAGAGTTCGGCCAGCCGTTCCTGGATGGCGGCGTAGCGGGCCTTGGCCGCGCCGCGGAGATCGGCACCGCCCAGCTTGAAGTCCCGCAGCCAGTTGGCCAGCGCCTTGCGCCGCACCGCGCTCAGGCGGTCGGCATCGGCGTTGGCCGCCACGGCGCGGTACTTGGCGTACAGGCGCTCGTCGGCGCCCTGGCGGGTGAAGAACTCGGTGATGCGGGGCAGGTTCTCGGCGTGCGCGGCGCGCAGCTCGGGGGTGTCGGCCACGCCGGTCAGGTGTTCCACCGCGCGCCAGGCACGCGACAGCCGCTCCGTTGCGACGGTGAACACGGACGACATCGCGTCGAAGTCCGGCGGGACGTCGGGCCCGACCACCCGCTCGAGCGCGGCGTTGGCCTGGCCGAGCAGGGCATCCATCGCCGGGGTGACGAATCCCGGGCGGATGTCGTCGAAGGGCGGAAGGCCGGGGCTGGCGAGGAGAGGATTGGTCATGGTGGAGCGACGGTGGACGGAAGGACCCAGGTGGGGGCCCCCGGACGCGGCGCAAGTCTGCTGATCCACTGGAATGTACCCCCGGCCGTGGATGGCCAGCCGCGGAAACAGGGCGGGAAACCGGGCGAACCGCGCGGGGCGGTCAGGGCAGCGGGTGGCGGTCCGGCCGGGTCGGCGCGCCGACGAGCGGCAGCGCGGCCGCAAGTCGCTTCACTGCGCGACCCGCTCCGCCGATTCGATGGTGTTCATCAGCAGCATCGTGATCGTCATCGGCCCGACGCCCCCCGGCACCGGCGTGATGAACGACGCGAGCGGCGCGACCGACGCGAAATCGACGTCGCCGCACAGCTTGCCTTCCGCGTTGCGGTTGATGCCCACGTCGATGACGATCGCGCCGGGCTTGACCATGTCGCCGCGCAGCGTGTCGCGGCGGCCGGTGGCCACCACGACGATGTCGGCCTGGCGGGTGTGGGCGCCGATGTCGGTGGTGGCGCTGTGGCAGATCGTGACGGTGGCGTTGGCCTGCAGCAGCAGCAGCGCCATCGGCTTGCCCACGGTGTTGCTGCGCCCGATCACCACCGCGTGCTTGCCCTTGATCGGCACGCCCGTGCTCTCGATGAGCTTCATGCAGCCGTAGGGCGTGCAGGGTCGGAAGCCGGGCAGGCCGGCCATCAGGTCGCCTGCGCTCTGCACCGAGTAGCCGTCGACGTCCTTGGCCGTGGAGATGCGCTCGATGACCTTCTGCGGATCGATGTGCCTGGGCAGCGGCATCTGCACCAGGATGCCGTGGATGGTCGGGTCGGCGTTGAGCGCGTCCAGCCGCGCCATCAGCTCGGCCTCGGTGAGCGTGGCTTCGTACTTCTCGAGCACGGAGCGCACGCCCGCGTCGGCGCAGGCCTTGACCTTGTTCTTGACGTAGGTGGCCGACGCCGGGTCCTCGCCGACGAGGATGACCGCCAGGCCCGGCTGGTGTCCCCGGGCGGTCAGCGCCGCGGCGCGTTGCGCGACTTCCTCGCGGATCTGCCTGGACAGCGCGACGCCGTCGATCAGTTGTGCGGTCATGGGAACTCCTGCGGTCGAAAGATGGGAATCGGATTCGGAAATGAAAGAGGCCGCTTCGTCAGCGGCCTCTCATCGGCAAGGGTGTCGCCCGGCCGGCGAGCGCTCGGCCGCCCGGAGCGAGCCGGCTGAGCCCCTCGGGGGCGGCGAGCGGACGCGAGCCCAGGCCGTCGTCTAGGCGGTCTTGTTCGAAGGCGCGCCGAGCGCGATCTTCAACAGGTCGGCCACCGTGTTGGCGTTGAGCTTCTCCATGATGTTGGCGCGGTGCGCCTCCACCGTCTTGATGCTGATGCCCAGGTCGTCGGCGATCTGCTTGTTCAGGCGGCCGGCGACGATGCGCTCGAGCACCTGCGCCTCGCGCGTGGTCAGGCGCTGCAGCAGGGCGTCGCGGCTGGCCTGTTCCTGGTGCTGCGAGAAGGCCGAGCGGGCCTGGTCGAGCATGCGCTCCACCAGCGAGACGAGGTCGTCTTCCTTGAACGGCTTCTCGATGAAGTCCATCGCGCCCTTCTTCATCGTGGACACCGCCATCGGCACGTCGCCATGGCCGGTGACGAACACGATGGGCAGCGGGCTCTTGCGCTCGATGAGGCGATCCTGCAGCTCCAGGCCGCTCATGCCGTCCATGCGGATGTCGGCGATGACGCAGGCGACCTCGCGCGGGTCGAAGCGCGAGAGGAAGGATTCGGCGGAATCGAAGCACTTGACGCGGTAGTCCTTGCCCTCGAGCAACCACTGCAGCGAATCGCGAACCGCCTCGTCATCGTCGACGACGTAGACGGTACCTTTCTTGGGGATCAGGCTCATTGACGCAAAACTCCGTGCTTCGCACTTGTGCTATTCGTTGCCGCTCGCATCGGATGCCGAGTCCGCTTCCAACGTGCTCAGCGCGTTCGCGGAATCGACCCGTTGCGTCGTCTCGACCGGCAGGGTGAACGAGAAACTGCACCCCACCACCGTGCTGCCATTGTAGAGGTTCTGTGCCCGGATCCGGCCCCGGTGCGACTCGATGATGGAGCGGCACAGCGACAGTCCGATGCCCATTCCTTCCACTTTCGTCGAAAAGAACGCTTCGTAGAGCCGGTTGAGGACGTCCTCCTTCAGGCCCGGGCCCTTGTCGTTGACGCTGAACTCGATCACGCCGCCCTCGTCGGGCGTGTAGCGCGGCACCACGCGCAGCTCGATGTGGCGGCGCAGCAAGGGCAGGTTCGCGCCGTCGATGGCCTCGGCGGCGTTCTTCAGCAGGTTCAGCAGCACCTGCTCGATCAGGATCGGGTCGACCAGCAGCGGCGGCAGGCGCTGCGCGACGTAGACCTGGATGCCCACGTTGCGCCGGCGCAGCTCGATCGACGCCAGTTCGACGGCGTCCTCCACCATCTCGCGCGCCTGCGCCACCTGGCGCTGCGGCTCGCGCCGTTTCACGAAGTTGCGGATGCGGTGGATGATGTGGCCGGCGCGCTCGGCCTGCTTGGCCGTTTTCTGCAGCGCGGCGATCAGGTCGTCGGTGCCGATCGATTCGTTGCGGACGCGCGAGACCATCCCGCTGCAGTAGTTCGAGATCGCCGTCAGCGGCTGGTTCAGCTCGTGCGCCACCGACGAGGCCATCTCGCCCACGGCGATCAGCCGGCTGGTGAAGTTGGCGCGCTCGGCCTGCTGCTGGGCGAGCTGCTCGGCGCGCAGGCGGGCGGTGATGTCGGTGGCGATCAGCATCTGCGCGAGCCGGCCGTCCGTCCACTGCAGGTAGCGGGCGCGGACGTCGAACCACTTGTCCAGCGATTCCACGAACACCTCGCGCGGCGACGTGCCGGCCTCGGTCAGCTCGTTCTGCGGCAGGCCGCTGTAGCCGTCGACGCCGTCCTCGGTGTCGAGGTCGGCGGGCGGCACGCTCGCGTCGATGCCGCCGGCCAGCACCGCGTGGATGTGGGCGTCCGAGCCGAACCAGAGGCGGTAGGAGCGGTTGGCGAACAGCAGCTGGCCCTGCTGCACCGACAGCACCGACACCGCGGCGTCCAGGCCTTCGAGCACGGTGGTGAAGCGCTCGTGCGAGGCCGACAGCTGGTCGCGCACGCGCTTGGCCTCGGTGATGTTGGTGACCGACGTCATCCAGCCGGTCTGCACGCCCTTGGCGTCGATCAGCGGCGAGACGTACATGCGCGCGTCGAACACGGAGGTGTCCTTGCGCATGATCTTCACCTCGATGCCGCCGGCCGGGCTGCGGCCCTGCAGCTCCTGTTGCAGCAACCGCGAGTTCTCCTCGATGCGCTCGTGCGGCCAGTGCGGGAAGGGCGGCAGCTTGCCGACGAGCTCGTTGTCGGAGAAGCCCGTCATCGCGCAGAAGGCCGGGTTCACGTAGGTGATGCGGCCTTCCATGTCCATGGCGCGCATGCCCGTGAGCATGGAGTTCTCCATCGCGCGGCGGAAGTTGGTCTCGTGCACCAGCGCGCTCTGGATCTGCGCGCGGCGGCGCACGTGGCGCCAGGTGCCCAGCAGCATCCACACCGTCAGGCCCGACAGCGCCAGCACCATCCAGAACAGCGAGTTCGAGACCAGGCCGATGGAGGTGCGATACCCCAGCCCGCGCAGGATCAGCCCGTTGGACGCCGGCGCCAGCGGCGCCTCGAACGCGATCGACGGCACCGCCGACGGCCGGCCGGGCATCGTGGTGATGGTGCTGGCCAGCAGCTCCTCGTGCTCGTCGAGCACCTCGATCGCGCGCCGCTTGGTCACCTCCTCGGGCACCGCATGGCGCAGCAGGGCCTCGATCGAGTATTCGGCCACCAGCACCCCGGTGAACGCGGTGTGCGAGATGAGCGGGATCTGCACCTGGAAGACGGCCGTGCCGTCGACGTCGATGAAAGGCTTGGAGAACTGCGGCACGTGCGTGTTGCGCGCGGCCGTGAACGCCGCCTCCGACGCCGTGCTGGCGCCCTGGTGCGGCAGCGACGGATCTTCGGCGCTGTTGCGCAGGCTGGCGGCGCCGCGGAAGATCGAGCCGAGGAAGGTGGCGCGCGGCGTGCGGTCGGCGTTGAGCCAGATGACCTGCGTCAGCTCGGGCCGCGCGGGCGCGAAGCTGGCGGTCTGGGTGAAGAAGCTGTCGGTGTCGACGTCGTGCGTGACGATGTCGCGCGTCAGCCGCACCATCAGGTCCTGGTCCTCGCTCAGGCGCGAGCGGATCTGCTGCTGGGCCACCTCGGTGTCGCGCCGCACGGCGTCGGTGGCGCGCTCGATCTCCTCGTTGCGCAGCGTCCAGAACGCCGCCACGATGGCCGCCAGGAACAGCAGCACGGACACCAGCGGGCCCAGCGTGGCGAAGCGGTCCTGGCGCGACGGCGACTGGCTGCGCCACCAGCGCCCGAACACGCGCTGCGTCCATGACGGTGACGGGGTCGAGCCGGACTCGGGAACGGGTTGCATCCGGGCATTATCGAGTTGAGGACGCCTCGTTCCGGAACGGGGAATGCCACGAGCCGCGAAGGAATCGACGCATCGAAATTCACAATGTGAAACGCACTGCCGCAATTTGAAATTGCGAAAAGGTTGTGCGACACTCCGCCCGTCCGATCTAGACCCCCCGCTCTAACAAGTCCAGGAGACAAGGCATGTCCGCGATTCCCACGTCCCTCCCCGGCGCTGCCAACGATGCCGATGCGCAGGAAACCCGCGAATGGACCGACGCGCTGGCCGCGGTCATCGCCGTCGAGGGCCGTGAACGCGGCCACTTCCTGATCGAGCAACTGCTGGACCACGCGCGCCAGCAGGGCATCGACCTGCCGTTCTCGGCCAACACCGCGTACGTCAACACGATCGCGCCCGAGGACGAGGCCCAGTTTCCCGGCAACGTGGACATCGAGGAGCGCCTGCGCGCCTACATGCGCTGGAACGCGATGGCGATGGTGGTCAAGGCCAACCGCCTGCACCCGGCCGACGGCGGCGACCTCGGCGGCCACCTGTCGTCGTTCGCGTCGCTGGCCACGATGCTGGGCTGCGGCTTCAACCACTTCTGGCACGGCGCCGAAGGCGACCACGGCGGCGACCTGCTCTACATCCAGGGCCACTCGTCGCCCGGCATCTATGCGCGCGCCTACCTGGAAGGCCGCATCACCGAGGAACAGCTGCTGAACTTCCGCCAGGAAGTCGACGGCAAGGGGCTCTCGAGCTACCCGCACCCCAAGCTGATGCCCAACTTCTGGCAGTTCCCGACGGTGTCGATGGGCCTGGGCCCGCTGATGGCCATCTACCAGGCGCGCTTCCTGAAGTACCTGCACGCCCGCGGCATCGCCGACACCAGCCAGCGCAAGGTGTGGGTGTTCTGCGGCGACGGCGAGATGGACGAGCCCGAATCGCTGGGCGCCATCGGCCTGGCCGCGCGCGAGAAGCTCGACAACCTGATCTTCGTCGTCAACTGCAACCTGCAGCGCCTGGACGGCCCGGTGCGCGGCAACGGCAAGATCATCCAGGAGCTGGAGGGCGAGTTCCGCGGCGCCGGCTGGAACGTCATCAAGCTGCTGTGGGGCAGCTACTGGGATCCGCTGCTCGCCCGCGACAAGGACGGCGCGCTCAAGAAGCTGATGATGGAGACGCTGGACGGCGACTACCAGGCGTTCAAGTCCAACGACGGTGCGTTCGTGCGCAAGAACTTCTTCGGCCGCGACCCGAAGACGCTGGAGATGGTCGCCAAGATGAGCGACGAGGACATCTGGCGCCTGCAGCGCGGCGGCCATGATCCGCAGAAGGTCTACGCGGCCTACGACAAGGCGGTCAAGACCGTCGGCCAGCCCACCGTGCTGCTGATCAAGACGGTCAAGGGCTATGGCATGGGCAAGAGCGGCGAGGCCAAGAACACCGCGCACCAGACCAAGAAGCTCACCGACGAGGACATCAAGGTCTTCCGCGATCGCTTCGCGATCCCGATCCCCGACGAGAAGCTCGCCGAGCTGCCGTTCTACAAGCCGCAGGAACACACCCCCGAGATGGAGTACCTGCATGCGCGCCGCAAGGCGCTGCAGGGCTACCTGCCGGAGCGCCGTGCCAAGGCCGACGAGAAGCTGATCGTGCCGGGCCTGTCCGCGTTCCAGGCCGTGCTGGACCCGACGGCCGAAGGCCGCGAGATCTCCACGACGCAGGCCTACGTCCGCTTCCTGACCGCGCTGCTGCGCGACAAGGCAGTGGGCCCGCGCGTGGTGCCCATCCTCGTCGACGAGGCGCGCACCTTCGGCATGGAGGGCCTGTTCCGCCAGATCGGCATCTACAACCCCGCGGGCCAGAACTACACGCCGGTCGACAAGGACCAGGTGATGTACTACAAGGAAGCCAAGGACGGGCAGATCCTGCAGGAGGGCATCAACGAGCCGGGCGGCATGTCCAGCTGGATCGCCGCGGCGACGTCGTACTCGACGAACAACCGGATCATGATCCCGTTCTACGTGTACTACTCGATGTTCGGCTTCCAGCGCATCGGCGACCTGGCCTGGGCCGCCGGCGACATGCAGGCACGCGGCTTCCTGCTGGGCGGCACCTCGGGCCGCACCACGCTGAACGGCGAAGGCCTGCAGCACGAGGACGGCCACAGCCACGTCCTGGCCGGCACCATCCCCAACTGCGTCAGCTACGACCCGACCTTCGCGCACGAGGTCGCGGTCATCATGCAGAACGGCCTCAAGCGCATGGTCGAGAACCAGGAGAACGTGTATTACTACATCACGCTCCTGAACGAGAACTACGCGATGCCGGGCCTGCAGCCGGGCACCGAGGACCAGATCATCAAGGGCATGTACCTGCTGCAGCCCGCGACGGCCAACAAGCTGACGGTGAACCTGCTGGGCTCGGGCACCATCCTGCGCGAGTCGATGGCCGCCAGGGAACTGCTGCAGGCGGAGTGGGGCGTGGGCGCCAACGTGTGGAGCTGCCCGAGCTTCAACGAGCTGGCGCGCGACGGCCACGCCGCCGAGCGCCACAACCTGCTGCACCCCACCGACGCGCCGCGCAAGTCCTTCGTCGAGTCGCAGCTGGCGCCGCACGACGGCCCGGTGGTGGCGTCGACCGACTACATCCGCAGCTACGCCGAGCAGATCCGCGCGTTCATCCCGCGCGGCCGCGCCTACAAGGTGCTGGGCACCGACGGCTACGGCCGCTCCGATTTCCGCAGCAAGCTGCGCGAGCACTTCGAGGTCAACCGCCACTACGTCGTCGTCGCGGCGCTGAAGGCGCTGGCCGACGAGGGCAAGCTGCCGCTGGCCAAGGTGGCCGAGGCCATCAAGAAGTACGGCATCGACGCCGACAAGATCAACCCGCTTTACGCGTAATCACCCCTTCGCGGAGACAAGAACATGGCATTGGTCGAAGTGAAGGTGCCCGACATCGGCGACTTCAAGGACGTCGCGATCATCGAGGTGCTGGTCAAGCCGGGCGATACCGTCAAGGCGGAACAGAGCCTGCTCACCGTCGAGAGCGACAAGGCCTCGATGGAGATCCCGTCGTCGGCGGCGGGCGTCGTCAAGGAGATGAAGGTCGCCCTCGGCGACAAGATCAACGAGGGCACGGTCATCCTGATGCTCGAGACCGGCGCCGCCGCCGCGCCGGCGCCCGCCGCGCCTGCACCGGCACCCGCTGCGAGCGCGCCGGCCCCGGCCGCCG